>CAYFNH010000006.1:0-48101 GCA_964344435.1 uncultured Piscirickettsiaceae bacterium
TCATCATCGACCAGCAGTACAGTGCGTAGATCCATGTTTCTAGAATATCGCCTAACGGTTATCCAAGCAAATCAAATAGCAGTTACGAAACACAAGACAACCTGTCAAACCACTGACTCGGGCTGGTCAGCCCCCTCCTTCTCCGGCAGCATCAGATCTTCCTTGCTGATACCAAGCGCTAGGAGAGTGTTGCTGGCGACGTAGATGGAGGAGTAGGTTCCAACCACCACACCAACAATCAGCGCCAGAGCAAAACCATGAATGGTCTCTCCACCAAGGAAGAAAAGTGCCAGCAGCACAATCAGCGTGGTAACCGAGGTCATCAAGGTACGGGAGAGCGTCTGATTGAGAGAGAAGTTGATCACCTCCGTCGGGGTTCCCTTGCGCAACTTGCGGAAATTCTCCCGCACCCGATCAAACACCACGATGGTGTCATTGAGCGAATAGCCGATCACCGCCAGGATGGCTGCCAACACCGTCAGATCAAACTCGATCTGCAGCAGTGAGAACAGCCCGAGGGTAATGACCACATCATGCACCAACGCCGCAACGGCCCCAACCGAGAAGCGATACTCAAATCGTAGCGCGACATAGACCAGAATGGCAAACAGTGAAAACAGCACCGCAAGCCCTCCATCTTCGGTCAGCTCATCCCCCACCTGTGGGCCGACAAACTCGACACGACGCATACTGACCTCTCCACTCCCCTGCTCACGGGTAAAGCTATTGAGGGTATTGAGCACCAGACTGCTCAACTCAGCCGACTTCATCCCTTCACGGGGGGCAATCCGGATCAATACATCCTGAGCGGTGCCAAAGTGCTGCACCACAGCCCCCTTGAGGCCCGCCTCATCCAGTGCAGCACGAAGCTGATTCAACTCTGTCGGTGCCTCAAACCCCACCTCGATAAGAGTACCACCGGTAAAATCGATACCCGGATTGAGTTTGAGCGTGAATAGCGCACCGAGTGAAATCACAATCAGAATCCCGGAAAGCACCGTTGCCACGGCACGCTTTCCCATGAAATCCAGCCCCAATCCTTCCTTGATAATTTGCATTGTTCGACTCCAGAATCAGATTGAGAGCTGCTCGACCCGGCGACCGCCGTAGATCAGGTTGATCACCGCACGGGTACCCATGATGGCC
The DNA here is from genome assembly GCA_964344435.1 of uncultured Piscirickettsiaceae bacterium. GTDB lineage: Bacteria > Pseudomonadota > Gammaproteobacteria > Thiopontia. The sequence continues at coordinate 1,147 of CAYFNH010000006.1, forward strand.
GTAAACATCGAGGTGACGATACCGATCGACAGGGTCACTGCAAACCCCTTGATCGGACCGGTACCAAAGGCAAACAGCACCACCGCAGCGATCAACGTGGTGACGTTGGCATCGGTAATGGTGGAGAAGGCCTTGTCATACCCTGCATGGATGCTGGCCTGTGGTGAGTTGCCGTTACGCAGCTCCTCACGGATACGCTCGAAGATCAGTACATTGGCATCCACCGCCATACCCACCGTCAACACGATACCGGCGATGCCGGGCAGTGTCAGGGTAGCCTGAATCATCGACAATACCGCCACGATCAGCACCAGATTGAGAGTCAGTGCCAGATTGGCCACCAGCCCGAAGGTCTTGTAATAGAGCGCCATAAAGATCAGCACCAGCGCAAAACCAACCACTACAGATAGAAAACCCTTGTCAATATTGTCCTGTCCGAGGCTCGGGCCCACGGTTCGCTCCTCGACGATCTCCATCGGTACGGCCAGTGCACCGGCACGCAGCAGCAGCGCCAGGTCACGCGCCTCTTCACCACTATCAAGCCCGGTCACCTGAAAACGCTTGCCGAGCTGATCCCGAATCACCGCAACGTTGATCACCTCCTGCTGGGTCTTGCGCACCTTGATGCGCTCTTCCCCATTCTCGGTTCTGCGTACCTGGGTTTCGCTCTTGCTCTCGATAAAGACCACCGCCATGCGCTTGCCGATATTGTCCCGGGTACCGTTGGACATGCGTCGCGCCCCCTTGCCATCCAGGGTGATAAAGACGGCCGGGCTACCCGACTGCTGCTCAATCCCGGAGGAGGCATCAATGATCGACTCACCAGTCAACAACACCCGACGTTTGAGCAGCACCGGGGTGCCATCACGCTCCTTGTAGAGCAGTGCCGCTGCCGGCACCCGTCCACTGGAGGCGGCCTCGTAGGGATCATTCCCTTCGGAGACAAGACGGAACTCCAGCGTTGCAGTAGCGCCGAGAATCTCCTTGGCACGTGCGGTATCCTGAACCCCCGGAAGCTGTACCACAATCCGGTTTCTACCCTGCTGCTGAATTACCGGCTCTGCCACGCCCAGCTCATTCACCCGGTTGCGCAGGGTGGTGATATTCTGCTGCAGCGCAAATTTGCGGGTTTCATCAATCTCCTGCTCACTGATCCCCAACAGCAGTGGAAAACCCTCCTGTTCCGGCTCACTGATGAGCAGGCGAGGATACTCCTGCTGAATCCGCTGGCTGGCCTCCTCCCGCACCGCAGCATCGTTGAAACTCAACAATACGCCCCCTTCACGATTACGCACAATTCGCTGGTAACGAATCTTCTCCTTGCGCAGGATCACCCGCAGGTCACTGATGTAGCGCTCTTCCGCCTTGGTAATGGCGGCATCCATATCCACCTCCATCAGAAAGTGGACCCCACCGCGCAGATCCAACCCCAGATACATCGGCTCCCCCCCCATCGAACGCAGCCACTGTGGTGTGGTTTGTGCCAGATTGAGTGCAGAGATAAATCCATCCCCCAACTGGGTACGGATCAGATCCAGAGCCACCAGCTGATCTTCGGTGTTGTGGAAACGGGCCAACAACTTGTCCCCCTCCTGCGCTACCGACTTGTAGGCAATCTCCTTGCGATCGAGCAGCGCGCTAATCCGCGCCACAGTATCGGTCGAGAGGGTTCCCCTTTCAGAGAGTGAGACCTGCACCGCCGGATCCTCACCATAGAGGTTGGGCAGCGCATAGGTGGCTGCTGTCAGCACCACCAGTGCGATCAGCAGATACTTCCAGAGCGGGTATTGGTTGATCATGGTTGTTAGTGAGTAGAGGTTAGTTATTGGATTTCAGGGTACCTTTGGGCATCAGCTGGGAGACCTGCTGCTTCTGGATGGTCAGGGTGACATTGTCCGCCACCTCGAGATCGACAAAGTTCTCGCCCACCTTGCGGATTTTGCCGAGGATTCCACCAGCAGTGACCACCTCATCCCCCTTGGAGAGCTCGTTGACCATATTGGTGTGCTCCTTCGCCTTCTTCTGCTGCGGACGAATCAACAGAAAGTAGAAGACCACAAAGAGAATCACCATCGGCAGCAGACCGGCCCATGCGGGTGCCTGCTCGGCTGCGGGTGCAGCATTGGCCATTGCGTCACTGATAAAGAAGCTCATTTTTCACTCTCCAAAGTAATAGATAAAAAGCGTAACTATCATTATTTTTACAATTTCCAGGTAACCCCTGAATAGTTACAAAAAACATGGATATAAAAGCGCTGTAACCACAGAGGACACAGAGAGCACAGCGTTTTTGAGTTACGCTCTGTGTACCCTGTGCCCTCTGTAAGTTGCAAAAAATATGGTGGCTAATCTTACCTTACTCGACGCCCCCTTTCGAGCGCCCCTGATAAAAATCATCCACAAAGAGGTCCAGCGTACCGGCCTCGATCGCCGCTCGCAGACCACGCATCAACTCCTGATAATAGTAGAGATTATGGAGCGTATTGAGTCGCGCCCCGAGGATCTCGTTGGTGCGTTGCAGGTGGTGCAGATAGGCGCGGCTGTAGTGCTGGCAGGTGGCACAACCACAGTGTGAATCGAGTGGATTGCTATCCAGCTTATGCACCGCATTACGGATGCGAACATCGCCATGCCGGGTAAAGAGGTGACCATTGCGAGCATTGCGGGTCGGCATCACACAGTCAAACATATCCACTCCGCGCCGTACCGCCTCGACGATATCCTCTGGCCGCCCTACTCCCATCAGGTAGCGGGGATGGCTCTCCGGCATCTCATGGGAGAGGTGCTCAAGAATACGGATCATCTCCTCCTTGGGCTCACCCACCGAGAGTCCTCCAATGGCATACCCGTCAAAGCCGGTATCGACCAGATGGGCCAGTGATTCGGAGCGCAGATCGGTATGCATTCCCCCCTGCACGATGCCAAACAGTGCACTTTTCGACTCCCCATGGGCCTCCTTGCAGCGGATCGACCAGCGCATGGAGAGCTCCATCGAGGTACGGGCCGTCTGCTCATCGGCCGGATAGAGGGTACATTCATCAAACACCATCACAATGTCAGAGCCCAGTGCATGCTGTACCGCGATTGCCTCCTCCGGTCCGAGGAAGACCTTGCTGCCATTGACCGGAGAGCGAAAATGGACACCCTGTTCGGTAATCTTGCGCATCTCTCCCAGGCTGAAGACCTGAAAGCCGCCCGAATCGGTCAATATCGGCCTCTGCCAGTGCATGAAGTCGTGCAGATCCCCATGCGCCTGAATCACCTCGGTACCGGGGCGCAACATCAAATGGAAGGTGTTGCCGAGAATGATCTCTGCACCAATCCCCTCCAGCTCCTCCGGGGTCATCGCCTTGACCGTACCATAGGTGCCGACCGGCATGAACGCCGGGGTCTGAATCGTGCCCCGCTCGAAGCTCAGCTGCCCCCTGCGTGCCAAACCATCCTGGTGACTCCTGGTAAATTTCACTCTCTACACCTCCCTGCTGAGGAACATCGCATCACCATAACTGAAGAAACGATAGCGCTGCTCAATGGCATGTTGATAGGCCGCCATCACCCGATCATAGCCTGCAAAGGCGGTCACCAGCATCATCAGGGTGGACTCCGGCAAGTGAAAATTGGTCAACAGTGCATCTACGGTCCTGAAGGCATACCCGGGGGTGATGAAAATATCGGTCTCTCCACAAAACGGTTCCAGCCTGCCACTGCTCGATGCCGTCTCCAGGCTGCGTACTGCCGTGGTACCTACGGCAACAACACGCCCACCACGCTCACGAGTCTGTTCAACCTGCCGACACAGCTCACTGCTCACCTCACACCACTCACTGTGCATCACATGCTCTTCAATCTTCTCCACCCGCATCGGCTGAAAGGTACCTGCCCCCACATGAAGGGTGACGAACCCTTGCTCCACTTCCCTTCGCTGTAACTTCTGCAACAGGGACTCGGTAAAGTGCAGCCCCGCTGTCGGTGCGGCTACCGCCCCCTTGTGACGGGCATAGACAGTCTGATAGCGCTCCCCATCCTCGGCAGCCGCCTCACGCTCTATATAGGGGGGCAGTGGCATTCTGCCTATTTGCTCAAGCCACTCAATCGCCGAACGTTGTGAGTCAAACCGTACCTGAAACAGTGTCCCCTGCCGCCCAACCACCTCTGCCTGCAGCTGCTGCTCCAGCTGCAGGTGTGTTCCAGCCTTCGGGGCCTTGCTGGCACGCAGGTGGGCCAGCACCTCATGCTGACCAGTAATCCGCTCAACCAGCAGCTCTACCTTGCCACCACTCTCCTTGCACCCGAACAGACGGGCGGGGATCACCCGGGTATCATTGAAGACCAGCAGGTCGTGCGGCTGCAGCAGCGTAGTGAGCTCGTCAAAATGACGATCGACAAGGGTTGCCGCCGACAGGTCGAGCAACCGACTCTCCCCCCGTTGATCGGGAGGGTACTGTGCGATCAGCTCTGTCGGAAGCTCAAAATGGAAGTCGCTCTTGCGCATGGCGCGCAAGGATACAGGATTTCAGGGAAAATCTGGGCTTGTTGTAAATCGTCTGGACAGTAATAACACATCAGATGTACTGGAACAGGGACAACCCCTGAATCTTGGTATAGGCCTGCTGTGCTGCCTGCATACCTACCTGCTCCAGGTTGAACTTGGCAATGGTCTCGGCATAGTCGACATCACTCAAGCCAGAGAGCGTCTCTTTCAACTTGTCCATGTAGCTGCGCTCTACATCAGTGTGGCGCTCAATCATGTTCATCCGCGCACCAATCTTGGCCTCAACCGTCAGCACCCGATCCAGCCCCTTGTCGAGATTGGTCAACAGACCATCAGAGGAGAGCACCTGTGGGTCCTCAGGATCAGCCGGATTGAGCCACTCCACCAGATTCCCCAGGGTGGTAAACAGATCATCCCCTTCGCTCCCTCCGGGGTCACCAAACACATCCACACCACTGTCTCGTGCAATCACCTTCTGTCCTACGCCAATCTGGATCTGACGGTTGGAGCTGCTCCCCTCATAGGTCACCTCCTCCGTCTGTGGGTTCATACTCTTGAATGGACCCGGATCCGACGGGGTCTTGGAACCGGCAAAAATGTACTCACCCTGTTCGTTGCGGGCATTGGCCAGATTGAACAGTGCCTCACGAATCTGTTGCAGCTCCATTGCAATTGCCTTGCGACTCTCTGGAGAGTTGGTGTCATTGATACCTTGCAGGGTCAGCTCACGCGCACGCTGGATATTGTTGTTCACCCCCTCCAGAGTAGACTCCTGAAAACTGAGTGACGCATTGACCATATCGGCATTACGCAAAAACTGTTCCGAGATCGCAATTGACTCCTTGATATTGAGGGTAATGGAGGAGTTTACCGGGTCTTCCGATGGGCGCAGAATCTTGCGCCCGGTGGCCAGTTGCAGCTCGGTCTTGGTGAGGTCAGACTGTTTGTCGAGGATCGAGGTGACCCCCTGGTTTTGCATACTCAGTGTGGAAACACGCATGGTTACTCTCCTGTATCTCTCTGGTTACACCGCATTCAGCACCGACTGAAACAGTTTGTCGGCCATCGATATAACCTTGGTTGAGGCCTGATACATCTGTTGAAACTTCATCAAGTTGGCCGCCTCTTCATCCAGATTGACTGCTGCATTGTTGTCTCGTGCATTCTGTGCATTGTTACGGATCGACTGCTGGGCAATCCGGTTGACATCGGCATGGTGGGCCCGCACACCGATATCGGCCACCAGTTGTCCATAACTCTCCTGCAGCCCGGTGGTTGCATCCCCGCTGGTATTGGCCGCCATCAGCTTGTCGGTCTGCAGCGCAATCATGTTGAGTACATTGTTGTTGTTACCCGCCTCATCAGCCACATCGGATGCCGCAATCGAACCCAGCTCACTGGACTTGAGCGCCATACCGATATCCTGTGCCCCACCACGCATCGCCTTAACTTCAATTCGATCTCCCTCCTCCATAGGACCATTCAAACTGAAGGTCAAACCATTATGTACAACCCCCATATCGGCTGACTCTCTATGGATCAATTCCCTTTCTTCCGCAGTGCTCAAAACACGCTCGGCACGGGTAGTCAGATTGGTGATCACATAATTGTTACCGTTATAGGTGAGGGAGTAATCATCCATTGAAAGATTCTTGACCGCTGTCTTCACCATGCGGTAATTCTTCTCCTCCCAGCCGGTAGCGGAGATATCACCACCTGCTGCCACGGTAATGGCAATATCCTCATCGGAAAGCAGACGCACAGTACCGTTTTCCCCCACCTCTGCAGTCACTCCGGTATAGCTTGTCTTTAGATTGATCTGCTCTATCAGGTTATCTACCGTCTCCTCTTCTGCGGTAGTGAGCGTAGTGGCCTCACCAGCATTGACATCCCCAATCAAGGTTCCATTGATGGTCAAACCGGTGATGGGGTTATTGGTCACCACACTGGCAATAATTTCACCGGTATCGAGTACGCCACTGCTCATCGGAATGGTCACCGTCAGATCCGCCTCGGAGTTATCACTGGTAACAGCCTCGGTCAGCTCCATCACCGGACGGCCATCTACATCTTGCGTCATCGCCCCCAAGTCAAAGAAGTAGTTTCCGGTATCACTGGCTCCTCCCAGACCATACCCAGCCTGATGCTGCGCATTCAGTGTTGCCGAAAGGGAGATGGCTATCCGCCCAAGGGCATTCTCTGCCGGATTGAGAATCTCTCGCGTGAAGTCTACGATGCCACCGATACTCCCCCCCTTGATAGCGGCAGTGATATTGGTGTTATGCTTACCCTGCTTGATGTAGAGCTCAACATCCCCGCCACCCACATTCTGACTCCCCTCCAGAGAAAGCTCACTGGCATCCGTTCCATTAACCAGGGACTGCCCCTTGCCAATCAGCACGCTGACCATCCCATCCTGCTCCAGAGTATTCACCCCGATATACCCAGAGAGCTCCTTGAGTAACATATCCCGGCGATCCAGCAGCTCATTGGGCTTGCCGGAAGGGCTAGTAACTGACTCTGCAATGCGAAGATTCATCTCCGCAATCGAACTGGCAATTGCGTTAATCTTCTCTACAGTGGACTCCACCTCCAGCTGGCTCTGGTCACGGATCTTCTCCATCTCACGATAGATGGTATTAAAACGATTGACCAACGCCTCTCCCTCTCCATGTACTACCTGACGCGCGGGGATCGAAGAAGGGTTGTTGGACAAATCTTGCAATGCATTGAAAAAAGAGGTCAATGCCGGGGTCATCCCCGCCTCTGGATCCGCCACCATCTCATCGATCGAAGAGGCATACTTGTGATAGATTTCGTAATGGCTACCACTGGAGATAGCAGTGCCGAGATTGCGTGTCAGAAACTGGTCATAGGAGCGGGCAATATCAGCGGTCTCCACCCCATTCCCCATGTAGCCACCAGGAGTCTGCATGGAGTCGGCCAGACTCAAATCCGTACGCTGACGGGAGTATCCCTCTACCCCTACATTGGAAATATTGTTACCGGTAACCGAGAGGGAGGCACGATACGCATTGAGTGCCGAGGTTCCCAGTCCGATAAGTGATGGTGTTGCTGCCATGTCTTCTGTCGCAATAAGTCGTTATTACGAACAAAAATGCACAAACTGTGCCAGGTAGAATATATTGGGATTTTCCAGACCAACTTTGCCGTTTACCCAAGACAGTCGGCTATTTTCGGCAAGGTTTGCCGAGCACTGAAGAGCTATTTACTGCCTTCAGTCTGCTCTGGTTGCACCTGGGGAGCTGCTACCGAATCCGATTCCTGGGCCGTTTGCACTGCGACATCAACGGGAGCAGACTGAATGCAGTAGTAGCGTGCCAACTGTTGAGGAGAGTGTAACTGACGGATCTTGCCACGGGGATCCTGGGTCTCCCCAGCCAGATAACGTCGCTCGGCAGCGGCATGGTAAAACTGACCCGCAAGCAGAATGATCCCCTCGTGGTAGGGGCCAGCCTGCTCCCCCAGCATCAGCTGATCCACGGTTGGCAACTGCCCCCCCTGCGAACGACAGGCAAGCTCGGCCTGCATCGACGAGACGGCACGTGTTCGATCGGTTGGGGCCGGCAACAACCACACCATCCCCTCCAGCGGGTTGCGATACTGCGGATAACTGGGGCCATAGAAGTAGTCAAACAGCTGCTGTGCATGGCGCCTCGCGATCTTGTGCGCCTCATCAGTTACCGTGAAACTGCGAGAGACCCCATCCTTGAGCTGAATCAGCGTTAGCGTAGCACGCAACTGATTCTGACTCATTTTAGTAGTGGTGACATAGCCGACCACACCCGTCACATCCTCTCGCCCCCTTAACGCCTCGATCGGCTCCGCCTTCAGATCCATCTCCGCAGAGAGATCGGCAGGGCTGATATCCTTGAAGGAGAAGTGGAGGCGTGGCTGCAGAATCTGCTGCTCCTTGACCAACCGGTCATAGCGACCAATCAAATCGGTGTTGTAACTGCGCCCAAGACGGTCGGTGGCGCGCTCCTTGTGGTGTTTATAAAGCTTGTCCACCTGTTTGAGAGCCGTTTTCAGCGTGGCTGGATCCTGTTCTCCGGTATGGAGGCCACGAAACAGCTCCCGGTCGAGCTTGTACTCTTCGTAATCCGATGCCGAAATCAGTGGGATATTGGGCCAGACCACCACCTCACCTGTGGTAGGCTCGGCCAGCCCGGCCCAGGCAAGCGTTTGGTAGACCGCAATCAGAAAAGTCAGAAGAGAACGCATCACGGATGACTACTACGGAGTGCTCTCCACACCCCGCCCCTGCAGATGACTGAGTGTATCCTGCTCTGCCGACACGGATGCACTCGGCGTCGGCGTATCGGGCTCAATCCGCGCCTGACGCAACACCGAATCCATCACCTGCTGAGTCAACCCCAACCCGCCACCGGCGGCAATCTGTTTTGCCATCTCACTGTCCTGCATCTCGCGAAAGGACTTCAGTGCCGAACTGGAGAAGAGCCCATCCTGATCTGCGGTGGAGCGCATCGTCTTCAGCATCATCTGAATAAAGAGCCCCTCAAACTGCTGGGTTGCTTCACGCAGTGCCGCCTTCTCATCGGTATTGGCAAGACGGCGTAGATCTTCGGTCTCGGTTACTCCCCGGCTCAGAGAGGCGGTGGCTGCATGTAGTGTGTTGCTAATCATGGTTCTCTACCAAGCAAAAGTTATTCCAAACTCTTACAGCACCACCAACTGTGCCTTGAGTGCCCCAGCTCTCTTGAGCGCTTCCAGAATGGCGACCAGATCTCCCGGCGCAGCTCCTACTGCGTTGACCGCATCGACCAATTGATCAAGAGAGACTCCCCCATCAAACTTGAACATCGGATTCTTCTCTTCAACCACCGCGATTTCAGAGTCATTCTGTACTACGGTCTCACCACCAGTAAGCATATTGGGTTGGGTCACCTCCGTTCCCTCCTTGATCGCCACCACCAGAGAGCCATGAGTCACCGCTGCAGGGCTCACCTTGACACTGTTGTTGATCACCACGGTTCCGGTACGTGAGTTGATGATCACCTTGGCCGCCGCTGCTGCTGGAGAGACCTCCAGATTCTCCAGCATGGAGAGGAACTCTACATGGTAGCGGGGATTCTTCGGGGCCACCACCTCGATTGATACCGAGTCAACCGCCTCCGCTGTGCCCTTACCATAGAGTTCATCGATCGCATCCACCACCCGTTTTACCGTAGTGAAATCACTCTGGTGCAAATTAAAGGTCATACGCCCCTTGCGCACAAAGGAGGTTGGCACTTCACGTTCCACAATCGCCCCCTCCGGAACCCTGCCTACTGTAGTCGTATTCACAGTAACCTTGGAACCATCCTGACCACTGATACCAAAACCACTCACCACCAGACTCCCCTGTGCCACCGCATAGACCTGATTATCGGCACCTCTCAGCGGTGTCATCAGCAAAGTACCACCAGTCAAATCACTGGCACTACCCAAGGTGGAGACTGTGACATCGAGTGTCTGCCCCTGCTTGGAAAAGGGTGGAAGCTGCGAGGTGACCATTACTGCCGCTGCCTGTCCGTTGCCAAGGTCAAACTCACTACCCGCAGGAACCTGAATCCCAAACCGTTTCAACAACCCCTGCAGACTCTGCTTGGTTACGTTCGAGTTGTCACCCGTCCCCCCCTTCAGGCCCACCACCACACCATAACCGGTCAACGGGTTGTCTCGAACCCCGGATACCGAAGCGATATCCTTAATCCGCTCTGCTTGCGCCTGGGTAGAGAAAACCCAGAGGGTGGTTAACGTCAGGATCAAAACAAACAGCACAACTCCAAGCGGACGTTTACGCTTACCTGTTCTTAACCGCTCCAACTCCCGGTTCATCGAAGTATTCATCATCGTACCCTCACTTCTTAATCTTAAAATGGCCAGAGAGCACTCATGAAAAAGCGGCCCAACAGCCCCTGACTGGAGGCATTGGCCAACATTCCACTCTCACCCACATAAACGATTTGAGCATCCGCCACGTTCATCGAGGAGACACAGTTATTGGACCACTGACAGATCGCCTCGGTAGTCGCCGTATGGTCACCCACATCCTGTGAGCGGACAATACCCGAGATACGGATTACTTCATCCCCATCATTGATCGTCATCCGTTTCTCTCCCCGTACTCTCAGGTTTCCATTGGCAAAAACCTCAACCACAGTAACGGTTACCGTTCCTTCCAAAGTATTATCCTTACTCAGAGATCCATTGCCCTCAAAGTTTCGAGCCTCGGTACCCACCACACCCGTTGGCAAGACGCCAGAGACCAAAGGGGAAGTGAACAAAGCATCTGCACTATTATCCTGCTTGGTTACCGAGCTACTTGCATTCTTGGTTGCATTCATATCATCGTCATCCAACACAATGGTAATCAAATCCCCTACAGCCCAACTACGCTTGTCAGACAACAGTGACTCACTCTGGCTGGCCTGGTAGATCGAACCATTAGTGACCACCTTTTTCGCTTGTACAGGGGGTGCTACCGGTTCCCAACTGACACGGTGGCGTTCAGGATTGGTAACACAGCCACTTACCAGCAGAGTAGCTACCAGAATGACTGTTATTTTCAATTGCGGTTTCATCTCAAATTACTCAATTAAATTTTATTGATCTAGGTTCTCTGGATCAGGGTACTCATCATCTCATCGGTCTTCTCCAGCACCTTGGCCCCCATTTCATAGCCGCGTTGTGCCTCGATCATATCCACCATTTCATCAATCACGGTGACATTGGATACCTCCAATGCCATATGGCGAATGGTGCCAAATCCGGCCTCCGGCAGCCCAGCAAGATAGGTTGAACCACCCGTTCTCACCTCGTCATCCTTGAACACACCACCGGTACTCTGCACCAGACCTGACTTTGCCCCGAAACGGGCCAGTGGAATAAATTGCGAAGTTCCCAGTGGGGCATCTCCCACTGTGGTCTGCATCAGCAGCTGTCCATCCCGATCGAGGACAAGAGGTCCCATCTCGGTCTCTCCATCTGGAGGGGTGATACTTGCAGGCTCATAGGCAATGGTATCCACCACGCCATTGGTATCTGCCTGCACCGTCACCAGCTTGTAGTTGGTTGCCACATGCACCAGGTTATAGGCCCCGGTATTATCTGGATCCTGCACCATCTCAAAGTGGCCATCACGTGTATAGTAGGGCTCTCCTGCATCATTCACCAATACAAGATAGCCATCTCCACCAATCATGAAATCGGTCTCACTTCCGGTCTCCTTGATGCTGCCTTGACTGTATATTTTGGAGGTATCAGAGACTCGTACTCCTTGCCCAATATCTACACTACCTACATGGACATTACCCCCCTCCTCGGCGGCCCCATTGCCCCGGATCTGGGAATACCCCAAACTGGCAAAGTGAGCCAGATCTTTTTTGAATCCGGTAGTAGAGGCATTGGCCATATTATTGGCAATGGTCGCAACCCGGGTATCCTGTGCCTCCATGCCTGTTTTTGCCACCCATAGTGAATTGAACATCGTTTACTCTCCTGAGAAATCTGTTTAGCCGGTCACGCGCAAGATAGAACTGGTTCGTTGTGACAGATCATTGGCGGTCTTCATCATCTTCACCTGCATCTCATACTGACGTGAGGTTTGGATCATCTCGGTCATCGCTTCTATCGCACTGACGTTACTCCCCTCCAAAGCCCCGATCTCCAGCCTGACCTCTGCAGCGGGTAGTGCCTCACCGCCACCCTTGAGTTGAAACAGCCCATTACTCCCCTTTTTCAATGCAGAGAGTTCGGGATTAACCAGCATCAATCGATCAATCTGTGCAATATTCCCGGCAAACTCGCCACGGCCCTCCACATTCACGGTACCATCTCGTGCAATGGTCACCCGAGAGTCTGGCGGAACCGAGATCGGCCCCTCGTTACCCAGCACCATCTCGCCGGCGCGGTTGCGTAGAAACCCATCCGCCCCCACCTGCAGAGAGCCAGAACGGGTATAACCGGTGGCTCCGTCCTGCCCTATCACGGCCATCCAGCCCTCACCCTGCACTGCAACATCCAGCTCCCGATCGGTCACCTGTAGCTGTCCTGGCTTGAAGTCCTGCATTTCGGTGGTAGCAACTGCATAGTGGCGTGAATCATCCTCACGCCGAATAGGCTGGTGCAGCATCACGGCCAAATCTTTCTTGAAGCCGGTGGTGGTGGCATTAGCCAGGTTGTTGGCGGTGACACTCTGTGCATGCACCCTTTCGGTGGCACCGGTCATCGCGGTATAGAGCATTCGATCCATAATCTGTCTGCCGTTTTCGTGACGTTAACTATCCAAATGGTTCCTGCAGTCAAGTTATGCAGGGAATATGCCAAACGCAAAAAACCCGCCACCGACGTTCTACCGATAGCGGGTCACCCATTCATCAGAGAGAGGGTTAAATATTCAGAACCACCTGATTCATCTCTTTACTGGCACTAATCATCTTGGAGTTGGCCTGGAAGTTGCGCTGTGCGGTAATCAGGTTCACCAACTCCGAAGTAACATCTACCGACGAGCTCTCCAGTGATTGGGATTTGATTCGACCAAAAATTGACTCTCCAGGTTCACCTGGACGAGGAGCACCAGAACCATTAGTCTCTGCCCAAAGCACGCCTCCTTCCTGTCTCAACCTGGCATTGTTATTAAACTCGAAGAGGGCTACCTTACCTAATTCTGTGGTATTTCCATTGCTATAACTGGCACGAATGATACCCAACTCATCCACCTCTACCCCGGTCAAGGCACCACTGGCGTAACCATCCTGCTGTAGGTCGATGATACGGAACTTGCCTGCAAACTGATTGGTACCCTCAATATCGAGTGACAATAAATCACTGCCTGTAGGGGTAACGTTCTGCGGTAAATTGATCTTGACACCATTACTAGTCAGTACCCCGGCATCATAAACTAGGTTTTCTGGATCGATCTCGGCATTAACCAGCCCCGGATCAACCTCATCACGTGCAGAATAGATTTTCTCCAGCGCACCGGTATTACTAAAGATCAGGGTTGCCACCTTCTCGGAGGTAGTAGCCGGGCTAGGATATGCATTACCCAATGAGTCCACCCGCTGCGTAAACACCTCCCAGTGTCCACTAGAGATTTTCTGAAAATAGGTGTTCAGTGCCTGCTTTGCTCCCAGAGTGTCGTACATGATAGAAGTAACAGAGTGGTCATAACTGAGGTCATCCGTCGGGTCTACAATGCCACTGTACTCAACTTCAGTAAGCAAGGAACCCAGTCCTGTAAAATCGGTGAAGGAGATACCCCCCCCTACCCCTTCGACAGTACCATCTCCACTAACAGTAAGTGCTTGTGAATCGATAATAGTAATCGGGTCGCTGGCAGTCAGTTCCAGATACGAAATATCAGAGTTACTAGGGTGATCTTTTATAGTAGCAGTCACCCCGGAACCAGAAAGGTTGATATCCGCCGCCAGGGTACTCAAGGTGACTGCTGCCGCCACTTCCAGATCACTGTCCGTACCCACACCGGTGTTTGCAGAAAGCCCCAGCATCTTGAGAACATTATCACCCGAGGCAAAATCCTTGAGCACAATATCACTGGTAGTCGAAGTCAAGCGAATTCGATCTCCTGAAAGCAGGGCAACATTTACATTGGTATATCCGCTCTTTGCACTGATACCATCCAGATAGTTCTGCAACGTTGGCGTTCCACTTGATACCGGATCACCGGCAGTATCCACCGGGGTTATCAACACACCGTTAATATAGAAATTATAAGAGTTGGCCGGAGCCATCGGAGAGGTAGGGGGAGTTCCCTCCTTCTTGGCAGAACCGGTGGCTGTAATCTGCACTCCATTGAGGCTGAAGGTGGTACCCACCGGCATCCTGTGATCGAGAACATCTGCTTTAGGGGCGGTATAATCTGCAGCAACCAGATCGGTAGCACTCGGCTCCACAGCAACACCTCGCGAGGTAACCCGCGCATCAATATTGAAAATACCCGTCAGAGTCTGGGTTGCCTTAGCTGCAGAATCCTCTTGGTCAATTTGTATTTCCGTAGTATTGGTTGAGATTGGAAAACTCACCACGCCAGCTGCTGTCTGTTGAGACTCATACATATGCAGGCGCATTCCGCGAGAATTGACCACAAAGCCATTCGCATCCACTCCAAAGGCACCATTACGAGTGTAGTAACTGTCTTTGACTGCAGCAGCCACCTCATCGCCGCCTTCTGAGACCTTGAAGAAGCCCCGGCCAGAGATCGCCAGATCCCAGGTACTTCCAGTCCCCTGAATGCTCCCCTGTTCAAAGGTCTGACGCAGGTCGGAGACCTCAACACCACCACCGACATTACCCGACATCACATCGGCAAACTCTGCCATCGATTTCTTGAAACCAACGGTACCGGCATTCGCAACATTATTACCGATCGCAGATAGTTCAAACGTTGCCGCCTTTACGCCGCTGAGTCCACTATGTCCGATGCCCATTTCCTGGTTCCTTTATCGTTTTCGTCTGTCTTGATTTCGTTATTATTACTGCAAGCACCACTGAATCAGTGGATCTGCTCAACGCTATCTAATCCAATATTTGTGCCATTGGCCAGATAGAGTTTGGGAACGGTTGTGCCACCAGCCAGCGACACACTATTCACCCGCGTTGGTAACGAGGTTACAAAATTTTGCACCTCACCACCCACCTGAGCACTGGCATGAATATAGTAACTACCATCAAGTTGCTCTACACCCGCGCTATTGAGCCCATCCCACTGGAACGGAATCTTGCCTGCCGCCTGTGGTCCCAAATCGATACTCTCCACCACCACGCCACTCTGATCACGCACCTCCACCAGCAATGAAGTAACCGATTCAGTCAGGTCAACCTCACCACTCACCGGGTTGCCGGCGGTCAGATTTGCCACATTGGAGGGGGCAACCACTTGCCGCCCGACCAAACTTGCCGCCTGCAGGCTCTGCCCCTGAGAGAATGCCGCAGACATCTTGTCCAGAGACTCATTCATTGAGTTGATCCCATCGACCGAGCTGAATTGCGCCATCTGGCCAATAAAATCACCATTTTCCATCGGTGCAAAAGGGTCCTGATTCTGCACCTGGGCCACCATCAGTTTGAGAAAATCCTCCTGCCCCAGAGTTTGGCTGATATTGGCCTGATTGGCTGGCAAGGTGCCAGTTGCCTGCGTTGTGGTGTTGGTGACTTCCATGGTGGGATACCTTTTTAATTCAAGTAATCTGATTTACTGTCGAAAATGCAAACACTATGCCAAGGCAGACGCTATTGCCCCATCCGCAGGGTGCGCATCAACAGCTGTTTGGTCGTATTGATCACCTCTACATTGCTCTCATAGGAGCGGGAGGCAGACATCATGTTGGCCATCTCCTCCACCGGATTGACGTTGGTGGCAAAGATATACCCCTCTGCATTGGCCATCGGATGGTTGGGGGCATAACGCTGCTCAATGGCTGCATCGCTGACATCGATCTCTTTCACACGCACACCACCCGGTTTCTCGATGGGGCGGTTGCCGGCCTTTTTCAGGATCTCTTCGAAAATCGGGGCCTTGGCCCGATAGGCCTCCTCCTCTGAACTGGCGACCGACTCGGCATTCGCGAGGTTACTGGCCACCGTATTGAGGCGTACATTCTGTGCATGCATTCCGGAAGAAGAGATATCAAATACATCAAATAGTGGCATGGTCTACTCCTGATTGGGGCTATTCACCTTTGAGCGCATTTTTCAGGGACTTGAACTTGCCCCCAAGAAACTGCACGGTGGCCTGATAGCGCATGGCATTATCCATGAACTCACCCTGTTCGATATGGGCTTCCACGGTGTTCCCGTCGACCGAAGGCTGAGTGGGGATACGAAACTGCACCCTCCCCTCATTCATTCCACCAAACTCAAAGTGGCGCTCATCGGTGGTTTTCATCCGTTCACTGGAGGCCATCTTCAATGCCGCCCGAAAGTCGACATCCTTGGCCTTGAATCCCGGGGTATCGGCATTGGCCAGATTCGCTGCCAGCAGTTCGGTCTTCTTGGTGCGCACCTGCAGAGCCTGGTCATGTACCCGCAGATAGTTATCCAGTATGTTTGACATCGTGATTCCCGCCGAATTTCCGTTACTCTGTTTGCCCGGAAACAATAGAGCAAGGAACATGCCAGAGAGACCATAGAAAAAAGCGCCCCTCGAACTGCTCCGAGGGGCGCCCAGTTTACGAACAGTCGGGTTCAGCTACGGGAACTTGTAGATCGAAAGCCCCTTCTGCTTCGCCTCCATCATCATCTGCTGCAACTGCATCAACTTGTCCTGCTCCTGCTTGAGTTGCAGCTGCCCGGCAACCAACTGCTCAAGATGCTTTTTCATCTCCGGCAGACGTGCCTCACTTCCCTTGAGCAGCTCCTGAAGTGCGATGATCTTCTGCTGCGTCTCATCAATCTTCTCTTCTACCACGGTGAAGTCAACGGACACCTCCGGCTTCTCCACACCCATGCCAGCATCCTCACTGCCCTCAGCCATCACTGGGGCCACAGGTGCCGCAGGCTGCTGCGGTAACTTCTCCAGTGCCTCCTTGAGCGAGGCAAACGAGGACATTGCCTCATCCATCTGCTGCTGCTGTTCGAAGATACGACCGGCAATCAGATTTACATTCTCACTCACCCCATCCACCGAGGCACTCACCGTCTCGACCTGCATTGGCAGCGCCTCTTTATCCTCCATAAAGGTCAGCCCCAGAACCGCTGCAGCCAACGCTGCCGCTGCCCCGCCCAGAATCATGCCAAGATTACTGGACTTCTCCACCTTGGCAAGCGAGGGGCGCTCCTCTTTCATCTCCTGCGAAACCGCTTTCACACCCTTGACGAAGCGCTCGGCTGCACTATGACGCTCTTCCAGTTGCTGAGAAATCTGTTCACTCTTCTCAATGGCCGCCTCGGCACGATCGACAATGGCCGCCAAACGGGAGACAACCCCATCCAGCTCTGCTGAAGAGGCTGCAGGTACGGCCGCTGGCGCTGCCGCAGGTGCAGGTGCAGGTGCAGGAGATGCTGCCGCAGGTGGCTCCACTGCCGGTTCCGGTTCAGTGGGCGCTTCTTCGGGTGTCTCTTCAGCAACCTGATCCATCATCACATCCAGGTCATCCCCCCCCATCTCTTCAAACGCCTCCTCCATAGGCTCTTCCGGCGCAGGGGCCGCTTCGGCTTCATCAACCTCATCCAGCATGGCATCGATATCGCCTACCGCTTCTTCCCCTTCTGCGGGGCCGCCATCAGCTACATCGTCCAGAAGCGCATCGATATCGAGCTCCTCTTCCGACTCAACCTCATTCTCTTGATCTTCTGCCATCGTTCTGTCTGCCTGTTCGTGCTCTAATCCTCTGCCGCCACTATATGATGTGGCCCACCCAAAAAGGTGATTTGCAGCGTGGTCGCTACCCTATTCGCAATATCGACCCCTACAATTAGAACTTTACACTTATCTGTCGCCCCCCCTACACTATGGAGCGTTGACACCCTGATCGGCCACCGAGCCAGCCGCCTCCACACATCACGTATTACTGTGCTGTTATCAGGCAATGGCTGTGTCAGAAAAATGGCTCTGCACCGACTATATCCATCCGACTGCAAATAGGATACCAACCACGTTGAGCGAGATCACTCTACCGGTCACACTGAGCAACCAGACCCTCTCCGTTGCCCGCTCTTCTGTTGCTCTGCCACGCCTTCAACTGGGTGACCAGTTCCAGGCAACCGTACTCTCCGTGCGTGGAAATCAGGTTGAACTTCAGCTACCCCAGGGCCGGGTCAGCGCCACCACTGACCTGCCGCTACGCAGTGGTGAACAGCTCAAATTGAATGTGACTCAGCTACAGCCCCAGGTAACACTCTCCATCCATAAAAACAGCCCACCACCGGCAGAGGCCCTAGGGCAGAAGATATACCCCAAACAGCTCCCGCTGGCGCAGGCCCTGCAGAGCCTGGGGGAACTGATGCAGAGCCAGAGTGGAGGCAAGGGTACCCAGGTTGTTCTGCAGCAGCTGCTTCAACAGCTCCCCACCCTCGCTCAGCTATTCAGCCCCAAGGAGATCAAGGAGCAGATTGGCAAGTCCGGCACCTTTCTGGAGAACAACCTGTTACAACAGCGTCCCGGGGCACTCAAGGGAGACCTGAAGATGCAGCTGTTGCAGATGCGCAACCGGCTGCTGCAGCAACCAGAACAGCAGAAGGCATTGCGTCTGGTGGAGTCGATGATCGCCCGCATTGAACTTAATCAGCTCAAAAGCGCACAGAACCAGAGTCAGGGAGGCACAACCTCTCAACCCGTCGAGCAGGGCGGGCGAGAACCAGCCGCACGTAGTTGGCAGGTGGAGGTCCCCTTTATGTTGGAGGAGAGGCCGCAACAGATTGGCCTGAAATTCCGCCAACAGTCGTCTACTGAGGAAGAGGATCAGGCCCGCTGGCACCTGGAGATTCAGCTGGACCCTCCCGGGCTGGGTGAGATTGAAGTTCACGCCATCCATCACCATGAGCAGCTTGATATCCACTTTCTCACTGCAGAGGAAAACACCAGCGCTCTGATCTCGAACCATCTGCCACAACTGGAAGCATCCCTCTCCGTAGCTGGAATCGAGACCGGTACGCTGTTTAGCCGTCAAAAAAGCATTCACGATGCACCGCCTCCGGCACCACTCTCTACCGGCTTCTCGATCAAGGTCTGAACAGATGAGTACGGATCAGAAATCGAAAGCTCTCGATCTTGCCGTAGCACTGCAATATGACGGCAGCGGTGCACCGAAGGTGACGGCAACTGGCAAGGGATATATCGCCGAACAGATTATTGAACTTGCCAAAGAGCACGATGTACCACTCTATGAAGAGCCGGAGCTGGTAAAACTGCTCTCTGCCGTAGGGTTGGGCAGCGAGATCCCGGAAAACCTCTATGTTGCGGTGGCAGAAATTATCGCCTTTGCCTATCAGCTTTCGGGCAAGCAGCTGGAGTCCTGAGGAACGCATTGTTTCAGGAGTGTTGGGACTTCCCGTATGTGGCCGTTTGTGGGCATGGATGCCCACAGTCGAGCGACACAAGGACGTGCCTGAGCGAGCCGCATATGGGAAGTGCCAATACTTGGATCATGATATTTTGGACTGACTTGGAAAAAACCGGTAAACCCCATACCGACTACGCCAAATTGTTGTCATCCCTGCCATGGCACAGGGCTTGCTTGCAAGCAATCAGAGTAAAATTGGTGGTTCGAGAAGAAACTCGGAAGAGCCTTACAAGGCCCTAGGAAAAAACTTAGAACAACCTGTTTTCTAAAGAGAATTTTAGAAACACCGATAAACCTACTGGTAGTCAGTGTCTGCATGATGTGCTCTGTTTCCCCTGTCGAGGGGAGCGCCAGAAACACAGACATCAGACCCAATTGGAATAACAGAGACAGCTAGTGAACAATATGGACAACTCGAACAGCAACAATACAAAACCGGGCAACAGCCACTTTATTGACCACTACTGGCCCGCCCTGCTTATCACCATACTATCGGTTATCTCCGAGGTTTTGCTGAACTCGGGCGCGATTCCCGTCGCTCTGACAACGATCACCGCAATCGCATGGGGAGTGATGGCCCTGATCCAGAGCAGACAGAGTGCCGCTACCGTTGTTACAGAGCCACCCAAACCCGAACCTGAAGTAGCACCTGCCCCGGTTGTTGAACCAGTTGCCGCTGCCCCACTAGCTCCGGTCAACATCACTCCTCAGATCAGTGGCATCACCACCGAGATTGGGCAGTACCTGCGTCATGAGTCCACCTCGATTCAGGAGAAGACCTCGAACATTCGCGACATCATCAAGGATGCGATCACCAACCTCAACAACAGCTTTAACAACCTCAACGACCACACCCAGCAGGAGCATGATGTTGTGGTCTCTCTGATCGAAAGTCTGGCTACCGGGGATGGTCATGCTGAAAGCAAGGCGCTCAGTTTCCAGCAACTCTCTCAGGAGACCACCCAGGTGATGGAGAAGCTGGTTGCACAGCTCTCCAACGTGGGCCAGCGCAGCACCGAGACGGTTGGCAAGATTGACGAGATGGTGGGACAGATTGAGGCAATCTTCACCCTGTTGGTTGATGTAAAGAGTATTGCCGACCAGACCAACCTGCTGGCACTCAATGCAGCCATTGAGGCGGCCCGTGCCGGGGATGCAGGACGCGGCTTTGCGGTGGTGGCCGATGAGGTGAGAAAGCTCTCCCTCCACTCCAACCAGCTCAATGAGCAGATCCGTGCCCAGGCAGAGCAGGCCAAAACCACCATCGACGATGTTCGCTCCATCGTATCCAAGGTGGCCACCGAGGATGTCAACGAGGCCCTCAGCTCCAAGTCCACCGTGGACAACATGATGTATGACCTGGAGAAGATGAACAGTGCCGTCTCCACCAAGCTGGAGCAGATCTCCGGCATGATCACCCAGGTGGATGACAATGTTTCAGTGGCCGTACGCTCACTGCAGTTCGAGGATATCGTCTCACAAATCCTCGGACAGCTGGATGGTCAGACCGGTAACCTGCAGCAGTTTGCCGACCAGATCGACAACAGCGTCCATGTGCTACAGGGAACCGTACAGGATGGTAACGACTGTCAGGAGCAGCTGAACACACTACAGAGCGCCATCTCACAGGCACGCGGCACCCTTGCCTCCAACAGTAGCCACTCACAATCCTCGATGCAGGATGGCGATGTAGAGCTGTTTTGAGACACGGAATGGATCACAGGTAACCTTTAAGCAAGATTACGATTATGGCTAAAGACGAAGATAAAGACGAAGGCGAAGAGGATGGTGGCGGTGGTATCGGTGCCCTTCTCCCGCTGATTCTGGGCGCACTCTCAGTCGTCCTCAACATTGCCATTCTGGTCTATCTGATCCTGTTCCCGGCAGGTGGTGGATCCGGCGAGGTGGAGGCAAAGATCACCGAGCTTCATGGGGAGATGATCCCCGGCATGAAAGAGCAGATGGTTGCCATTGCCGGAATACTGGTTCCGGGTGATGACGAAGAGGATGGTGATGATGAGGAAGCGGACGACTCCGAAGATGAGGAGTATGCAGAAGATGACGAGTATGAGTATGAAGATGAGTATGTCGAGGAAGAGGGCGGCCTCTCTGAGATCACCATGATGCTGACTGATACTCAACTGATCCTGCGCCAGCTCGCGGAGAACCTCAACACCGACACCGCCTCCATCAAGCGTTCGGTGCGTGGCGCTTCACAAGCCGGAAAACAGGTACGCAACATGCGCGCAGACCTCAAGCGGATTGAACAGAAGCTGAATGAGCTGCTGGGCGATGGCCCCAAGAAGAGGAGAGGTGGCATAGGGGCACAGTTCCCGGAAGGCTACAACGATGGTATCACCTTCCCCTGACAGGGCCGTATTTAACAAGAAAACAACCATAAACCAATAACAAGTGATAACAGACAGACAATCGACAGGAGAGCAACATCATGAAACTCAAACTCAACAAACTGATCCCACTGGCCCCTGCCCTCTTGATGGCCTGGAGTAGTGCCAATGCAGCCGCTCCCGGCCCCATGGAGGAGATCGGTTTTGCCGAACCAGTACGGATCTCCGCAATCGGGTACGGCGCTGAAAGTACCTATGAGGGGTATACCGATGGCCAGCGTATGCTGACCGCCATTCGTGCCTCCAAGATGGATGCCTACCGCGCCCTCTCCGAGCAGGTCTACGGGGTACGAGTCAATGGTTCCACCACCGTCTCTTCGATGGTGGCGAAGAACGATAACTTCCGGGTCTATGTAGATGCCTATCTGCGCGGTGCCGAAATTGTCAGCATCAACCCCATTGGCAACGGCAACTATGAAACCGTTGTCGAGATGGTGATTGATCAGGACTTTTTCGAGATCGCCAACAACTTCTAACGGCTGCGGCGGCCACACCGCGGATAGTCACCGAAACTCCCCTCCCGACAGGGAGGGGAGTGGATCTTTTATCGACCGTAAACCATGGGCACCGTACAACCAAAAGGTCTGCTGACCTCACTTGCCCTCTTCATTACCCTGGGGCTGTTCAGCCTCGCCACCCTCTTTACGGTTCTCATTTTAGAGGTACGCAACGGGCAACAGCAGCTTGACCAGAGAATCGCCGAGCTTTCCGGGCAAGCTCCACTCGCACAACCATCATCAGCCACATCACAAGAGAGCCGCTCTGAAGACTCGCTGCGACAGCTGATGGCAACGGTAGAGCTGATCGCCAACCGTCAACGTAGCGCCCCCTCCCTCGAGCTGAATGGCATAAAACAGAAACTCAATCAGGTTCAAACCGAGCTATCCCTGCTTGGCGAAAAGATCGATAAACAGCTCCATCGGCAACCGCCCCCCTCTCCAGAGCCATCCCCTCTCGATCCAGCCATCTACGCAACACTGCAGCAACTGCAACAGAACCAGCAGCTACAGCTTGAACAACTGGCGCAGCAAGATCGCCAACTGCAGCAACTGCTTGAGCAGAGTAGCACGCTCAGCAGTCAACTGAACCTCCCGCCCACTCCCCACAGTGACCAGGCGTTGGCAGAGTTTGGTACCACACTGCAGCAGCTCAGCCAACAGCTGGCCAAACTGAAGCAGCAGCAAGATCTGCAGAACAAAACCCAGCAGCAGATCCTGTTGAAAGTACAGCAACCCCACCCCCAACAACAAAAACAGGTGGACAGCGCCCACTTCGAACAGCAGCTGGACACACTGCAGAGTAGCCAAGTCACACTACAACAGGCACATCTGACACTGATCGATAAAATCGATCAGCTATCGCTGAAGGCCAACACCCCTGCTCCGGCCCCTGTTCAGAAGCAGACAGACGAAGATACCCAGGCACTGTTGCAACAAATCAACACACAACAGGAGCGCACCCTTCAACAACAGCAGCAGCTGGAAAGATTGGTTCAACAGAGTGCATCACGGCTACAGGCTCTGGAGTCGGCACCACCGGCACCCACCCTACCGGTGGATACGCTGGAGCAGATTCAGAGCCAGCTACAGCAGCTTGTAACCCAACAACGCGAAATGGAGACTACGATCCAACAGAGGCTCGAGCAGGGACTCAAGCAGCCACAAGGGCGCAACCTTGTGAATCCGGCAACCCAATCGAATACAATCAAGCCCTACAGTTATAATGCACGCTGACAAACGCAACGGGAACCCATTGCCATGACCAGTCCACAACCCAGGGTAGCCAGACCGCTGCTGACCCTGCTCTCTGCTGCCCTGCTGAGCCAATCCGCATCCGCAGTTTTCATGACCTCCGAAGGGAAGGCCCCGATCCGCCATAACGACCTCTCTACTGCCCGCTACCTGGCAACGCTGGATGCGATGAATCAGGCCAGTCTGGAGAACGGTGCACAGGTCACCTCCGACACCATCATGAACAACCTCGCTGTACGCTCGGATACCTTCCGTATCCGCACCCGTGGCAAGGTCGGCCAGGTTCACATGCTGCAGGAGTGGCAGGAGGATGGTCTCTACCATGTCCGTATCTCTGCCGATGTCAGTGATAACCCGCTCAACTGTGGCTCACCGGATGCGCTGGTGCACAACAAACGAATCGGGGTAACCCAGTTCACCAACCTGGCACCACACGACAGCAGTGATTTACGGGAAGTTGAGCGGGGGCTGGCACGCATGCTGGTTCAGGAAATCAACCGTACCCCGGCCCTGAATGCGGTGGACCTGAGTAACTATACCGTTGAAAGCGAACAGTACGACGAGCTACAGGCACAGATCCAACAACTGGCACGACAGAGTGGCGTTCAGTTCATCGTCAGTGGTCGTCTGCATCAGGCCGGACGTGATGCAGTTGGGGATCTGGCCGAGAGTGGCCCGATGAAGAGCATCTCTTCCCTGATTGGGCTGGTGCAGGAACAGGTTCAGCAACGTTATCTCGATATCGAGATGCTGGTCTACGATGGTGAGAGTGGAGATCTGATTGCACAACAGCAGCAGGGCACCACCCTGCTGGGCACCACCTATGTGGGGCGTGAGGTCCCGGTCGGCAGCCACCAGTTTCTCTCAACCCGAACCGGCCAGGGGTTTCAGCAGCTGATCCACGCTCAGAGTCTCCAGCTTGCCGATCAGCTCTCCTGCGAGCCGATGGTGACCACCATCCGCTCCATCCAGGGCAACACCATCACCCTGCCGGTTGGGCGCAATGCGGGTATTCACTCGGGAGACCGCCTGGTCATTGTGGAGAAGGATAACCCACTCAATATTCTGGGCACCCTGCAGATCACCCAGGTCACCAATACCCATGCCTCCGGCATGACCGATATCGAAGCAGACGTGCTGGGCATTCAGGCGGATGACCTGGTACGTTCCTGGTAGAGTTGCATGAATTGTAGCTGTTTTACTGTAACAGGCGCTGGATCGTCTCTTCCAGCTCCCTTGTCAGCTTGACCATCTCCTGCAGGGGCTGGCTCAGGCGATCTTCCCGGATTTCACTTCGAGCTGACTGACCATCTCCTTTCTCTGACTCCATCTGCTGCAGAGAGAGGCTGAAGTTCTCCAGCTGCATCAATCCCAGAGACATTTTCTCACGACTCACCTTGGCAGCCTGCATCGCCTCGGCAGTTAACCCCCTCCACCCCTCTACCCGTCCGGATACTTGTGAGGTCAGATCCTGGCTACGCTGAGCAAGAGTACGCACTTCATCGGCCACCACCGCAAAGCCGCGCCCCTGATCCCCTGCACGGGCCGCCTCAATCGCCGCATTAAGTGCCAACAGATTGGTCTGCTCGGCGATTTCATCAATTCCCGCAAGAACCCCACCCACATTGTCACTATCCGCATCCAGACGTTCAACCTGTTCCCCCACTCGGGAGATCTCTTCCGACGCCTTTCTCACCATGGCAGAGAGCTGTTGCAGGTTCTCGATACAGACCGAAACAGAGCTATCGGTTGCCCCCCCATCACCCGGTTGCAGAGTGAGCTGCTGCCAGATTTGTTGAGCATTCTCCATCGATACACTCAACTGATGAACGCTGCCGGGCAGTTGGGACAAGCGCTGTTGTATCTGCTCCAGCTGAAGTTGCAACGCACGCCGCTCGGTTTCGACCGCAGAGTCTGCTACCGGGGATGCAGTTACCGACTGCTCTGCGCTGGCCTGACACTGCTCCAGCATCTGCAGCTGCTGTTGTGCCTGTTGTGAGGCCTGTTCCAGTGCGCTCTCCTGCTGCTGAAGATGTTGCAGCAGTCGTTGCAGGAAACCATCCAACGGTGGCGGACTCTCTGTTGCCAACTGCTGCAGAGAGGTCATCGTCAGCTCCTCATCAGCCATATCAGCCACCCGCAGCAGAAACTGCTGCAGCGGCTTTTCAGCCATACCGGCAGCACCATGATTACTCTGGCTCATCCGGCTGAGTCTCGCCAGCAGATAACCGATCGCCGCCAGCAGGCTCCCGGTAAGAATCACTACCAGCGTAATAATCTGTTGATCACTGAGTCCGTCGAGCATGTTACTGTTCCTGAAAAAGTGGATCCGCTCAGACCTATTAGTCGCCTGAAAAGTAATGGCAGTCCTGATCTGCGGCCGTTTGTGGGCAGGGATGCCCACAGTCGAGCAACACAAGGATGTGCTTGAGCGTGCCGCAGACAGGAGCTGACATTGCTTTTGAAATCATTGAAGCTAAATGTAGTAATCGACCAGTCCGATACGGTCAACTGCCATGGCGGAGATCGGTACTACCTCTTCCTCCACCCCTTGTCCCAATCCAGAGAGTCCACCCGCTGACGCGCGCTGACGCTCTCCTCCCTCTTCACTCTGCGGCTTGCCATCCGAGATATTCACATCGGCCAGGTTGATCCCATTCTGCTCCAGCATTTCGCGAATACGCGGAACCGCAGACTCGAGCACCTCACGCACATTGGCATTGCCACTCTGGAACACCAACTGTGCCTGATCACCACTGATGGCGAGCTTCACCTCCAGCAGCCCAAGATTGGGAGGGTTGAGCCGAATCTCGGCCGCCTGCAACTTCTGGTTGGCCATAAACAGAATTCGATCCCCCAGCTCGGACGACCATTGGCGTGACTGCGGGGGTACGGTCATTCCCTTGATCTGGTTGGTCTGGTTACTGCGCTCGGTGGTAGGTTGCATCGCCTCCAGAGAGGCGTTTCCTGTTGCGGAGGCAGCCTGTGCTCCCCCCTGAGCGCTGCCACTCATCTCCGTCGAGGTTCCGATCTGCCCTGTTGCCGCATTGGCCTGCTGCCGGGCAGCCTGCATCGCCATCTTCAAATCCAGCTCTTCACCGGGGCGTCGTGGCTGTTCATCCAGCTTCAACTCCGGTGGAGGGGCCTTCTCCCGCCCCATATCCTGACTCGATCGTTTTCTCGCGGCCCGTTCCAGTAGCGCCTCATCCACCACAATGTCAGACTCCAGTTCGAGGTCCTCTGTCGGCTCTTCCACCCGCTCGGCAGCTGCAGCGAGCCCGTGAAGCTGCCTTTCGGCCTCACCACTCTGCTCGGCCTGAACAACCACCTCTTCCTGTACCAGGAGTGGTTCAGGGACCGTCTCTGCAGTCTCCTCTTCCGATGGCTTTTCCTCCTCTTCTGTCGCACCCTGCTCCGCTTCTGCAGAGTCTTTTTTCGCCTGCTCTTCAGCAGCGCTGGTGCCTTGGTCCTGTCTCTCCTTCGCCATCTGTTCCTGTTTAGGGTCAACCTCTGTAGAGCGGGATTCGAGCTCCTTCGATAGATTGCGCTGCTCTTTTGCCTCCGCCTCCGCCTCTGCCTTCAAGGCCTGTTCACGCCTCTCTTTCTCTACTGCAGCATTCTCTTTGCCACTGTCCGGCAATTGTTTCCGCTCCTGCCGCTTGGCTTGCCTCTGCTCCTCTACCCGCTCTTGCAAAAACGAGGAGAAGCTGTCCTCTTTCGGTACCGCCTTGAGGTTGGCGCTATCAATCGAAAACAGGTCTGCCGCGTGTATAGAGAAGCTGGCTTGGTTTTGTGTGGTTGTTGCCAGCAGAGGATTTATTGTCGCTTCCATTCATTCTTCCTTATGATTCAGAAACCAATCTGGAGTGTATTATGCAATTGACAATGCAACTGACGTACCACAACCACTACAAACCTGAAAATTTTAACAACAAGGATAGTGGCTATTCAGATTGCCTCTGAAATTCGTCAGTTCAAGGCAGAAAATGTGAGTTTACACGTGTAAATGTCCATTTTTGAACGCCGAAATGACGGATTTCAGGGGTGAGCTGAATAGTTACGGTCTATGAACGTTTGAATCGGCTGGATACCAGATCATCCACCTGCTTCTGTTCACGCAGCACAGACTGGTGTCGAACCTGCTCCTGCCGCTTTTCGGTAGCCTTGTTGAGCGCCCGGCACCGTACCCGCTTCTCCAGCCAGACCTTCTGCAGGCGGGACTCCTGATCCTTCCAGGCTGCAATCTGATCACGTTGTCCGCTGATTGCCCGTTCCAGGGTCTGTAGAAACTGAAAGCGGTTTTGAATTTGCTGAGGCTGCAGGGTAGCGCCTGTTTCACGCATTCCCTGATGATACTCGCTGCGGTAGTGGACCAGATCATCCAGTTTGACCTCCTGCGCCTGCATCTCTTCACGGCAGCGAGCCAGCTCTGAAAAGGCCTTGCGCTCGGCATCCTCCGCAATACGGATCACGCTGTTGAGTCGATCTGCGCCCTTGGCCCGTGCCATGTGGGATTATCCCGGTGGGGTTGCCGCCAAATTCTGGAAGAGCTGGTTCAGCCCCCCCACACTGGTTTCGATATCCGCGGCCTCACCACGCTGCTGGCTTAAAAACTGGTTCATCAGCGGATAGTAGTCAATCGCCTCATCGATACGTGGATCACTGCCACGTTGATAGGCCCCCACACTGATGAGGTCCTCATTCTGGGTGTAGCGCCCGTAGATCTGCCGGAACTGCTGCGCCAACTGTTGGTGCTCCGGGGCGACCACATCATTCATCACCCGGCTTACCGAGCTCTCCACATCCAGCGCCGGATAGCGCCCACTTGCGGCAATATCCCGCGAGAGCACAAAGTGTCCATCCAGAATACCACGTGCCGCATCGGCAATGGGTTCATCGTGATCTCCACCCTCCACCAACACGGTATAGAAGGCGGTGATCGAACCACCGTTCTCTCCACCCATACCGGCGCGCTCGACCAGTTTCGGTAACTTGGCAAAGACCGAGGGGGGATACCCCTTGGTGGTCGGTGGCTCCCCTACCGACAGACCGATTTCACGTTGCGCCATCGCAAAGCGGGTCAGTGAGTCGACCAGCAGCAGTACATCCTTGCCCTGATCACGGAAATACTCGGCGATGGTATGGGTCAACATGGCACCATGCATTCTCATCAGTGGGGAGTCATCGGCCGGGGTTGCGACCACCACCGCTCGCCTCATCCCCTCCTTGCCCAGAATCTTCTGGATAAACTCCTGCACCTCACGACCACGTTCGCCAATCAGCCCCACTACCACCACATCGGCCGCAGTAGCCTGGGTCATCATCCCCAGCAACACACTCTTGCCGACACCACTACCGGCAAACAGTCCGATACGTTGCCCCTTGCCCACCGTCAGCAGTGCGTTGATGGCTCGAATGCCTACATCAAGAGGCTCACTGATAATCGACCGATCCAGTGGATTGACTGGCTTGCCATTGAGAGAGCGGTGTTCAAAGGCCTCCAGAGGCCCCTTGCCATCGATGGGCTTGCCGGCACCATCCACTACTCGCCCCAGCAGTCCATCGCCGACGGGAACCTGAAACTGTTTATTGGAAGGAACCACATAGGCCCCCTGGGTTACCCCGTGAATATCCCCAACCGGCATCAGATAGAGGCTCTCATCATTGAAGCCCACCACCTCCGTCTCAGCCCGGGAACCATCCATCAACTCCACCGTACAGCGCCCCCCCAGTGGGGCCTGACAACCGACCGCCTCCAGGGTCAGACCGACCATGCGGCGCAGACGCCCCTTGATGACCGCCTCACCCTCTCTGGCTGCACGCTGGTTGAGTTGAGTAAGCGTCTGTTCAAGCTGGAGAGAGCGCTCGACCGCCATCACACCTCCTCGTCAGCCGGATCTACCCTGGTTTCAGTCCCATCCAGTGGGTCTGGCGTTGGCTCATCGGCTTGAGCGACTGCCACCTCTTCTACCTGTTCGTCGGCAACCGACTCAGTCATGGCCGCTTCTGATTCAACCTCGGCCGAGGCCACTGCGTCAGCATCAGCATCGACTTCCAACTCTGTCTCAAGCTCTGGTGTAGCCTCCTCTGGTGTAGCCTCTGAAGACACTTCGCTCTGCGATGCATCCGCGTCGCTATCTGCTGCTGCCACCGCCTCTTCGGGTTCTGCCTCTGCCACCTCGGATTCGACAGACGTTGAATCCTCTGCAGGGTCGGGCTCACCCTCGGGGGCGATCTCCTCCGGTGTCAAACCAAAAATCTTGTTCACGGAGTGGGCCAGACGCTCTTCCACCGTCTCATTCACACTGAAGTTATGGGATTCCACATGGCACCCACCGCGGCTGAGCGCCTCATCACTCTCCAGTCTCCACTCAAAGCCACGGGTAAAGAGCTTTTCCGCAGACTCCACCAACTCCCGATCCTCTGGATGGAGATAGAAGCGCACCTCCCGATCGGTAAGCGGAAGCTCCTCAAACAGCTGGTTGACCACATTGACAATGTGGTCGGGCTGTACCGTGAGCTCACTCTTGATCACCTGACGTGCAATATTGGTTGCCAGAGTGGCAATGGCCAGGTTTGTGGTCTGCTCCAGTTCAATCCCCAACGGGTTTTTGAGTGCGTGAACCACCGGCTCCAGACCCGCCATCAATTCATCATAGTGCTGCTGTTGCTGCTGCATCTGCTCCTGGTGCTGCTGTTGCTGCTGCTGCAGTTGCTGCTCTCCTTCCGCCTCGGCCTTCTCCATCCCCTCCCGGTAGCCAGTCTGGTAGCCACTCTCGGATCCCTCTGCAAGACCACGCTGATGACCCTCCGCATATCCCTTCTCTCTGGCCTCTTCGAAGGCACGTTCCAGAGCCAACTCCTCTTCGGTCGGCTCCGGCTCCTTGGGCTCTTCGAGAATATCTGGTGCCATCCATGCGGTGGCCAGACGGCTCTCGTCTCCCCGCAACAGTGAAACCACATTTCTCTTGACGCACTGCATCAGACGTACTCCTCACCGCCCACGCCACCCAGGGCGATGGTGCCATCTTCAGCCAGCTTCTTGGCAATGGCGATGATCTCCTTCTGTGCCGCCTCCACCTCACTGAGTTTCATCGGCGGCATCACCTCCATATCCTCCAGCATCATGTCGGCAGCACGCTTGGACATATTGCCAATGAACTTGTCCTTGACCCCATCGTCTGCCCCCTTGAGAGCAATCGCCAGCTTCTCGGTCGGCACATCCCGTAGCATCGCCTGAATACCACGATCATCAACCCCAACCAGATCATCAAAGACAAACATCTTGTCTTCGATCTCCTGACGCAGCTCGGGATCGATCTCTTCAATACCTGCAAGGATATCCTGATCAATACCGCCCTGAACAAAGTTGAGAATATTGGCCACCGTGGAGACGCCACCCACCTCGTTGGAGGTGTGGCCACTGGAGGAGGCCACTTTGTCAAACACATCATTCAATTCGATCAATGCCTCGGATTGCAGTTTGTCCGCAGAGGCGAGACGCAGCATGACATCGGTCTGCAACCTTTTGGGGAAGCCACCGATCACCTCTGCCGCATGCTCATCCTCGAGAAAGTTGAGCACCACCGCAATCACCTGCGGGTGCTCGTTACGAATCATCTCGGTCACCGCCTGGGCGTCCATCCACTTCAGGGACTCCAGCCCCTTGGCACTGGCCCCCATACTCATGCGGTTGAGCAGGCCATCCGCCTTCTCCTGCCCCAAAGTCTTGGAGAGGACATTACGGATATAGTCCTGGGAGTTCATCCCCATGGCAGTGATACCCTTGGTATCGTTGATGAAGGCGCCCAGCACACCACGTAATTCGTGGGTGGTAACGTTACGGAGTGTGGACATGGTCATGCCCAGCTCTTGGACCTCCTTGGGATCCATCTTTGCCATCACCTTGGCAGCGGCATCTTCCCCCAGTGCCATCAACAGTACTGCGGTACGCTCTGCCCCCGAGAAACGGCTGATATCCGGTTCGCTCACTATTCCACTACCTCATCATCTTCAGCAGACCAATTTTTCAGCACCAGCGTGGCCAGATCGGTCTGGTTCTCCACAATCTCGAGGGCTGCCTTGAGTCGGTCTTCATAACCTAGTGGGACGTCACCATCCAGGATTTCATCCCGCTCACGCTGGGCCGCCTCTTCCTCATCTTCCTCTTCATCCTCATCCACGCTCTCTTCCTCCTCACCCTCAAGATCACCTTCACCCGCAGCACCAGCCAATACCGGCTGCGGCATCAGTCCGCCCACCATGGGCCGCAGTACAAAGAAGATCAGAGAGAGAACCACAAGACCGGCAAGTGCCTGCTTGGCCAGTGGCTTGAACCATGGCTGCTCCCAAATCTGCAACTCTGGCAGTGGTTCGATCTTCTCGATCTGGAAGGCAGCACTGGTAACGGTCAAAGTATCGCCACGCTTCGGATCGAAGCCGACCGCATCCCTCACCAGGGAACGAATCTTCTCCATCTCGGCATCGGTAAGGGGGCGGCGTTTGGGGGCCGGAGGCGGTGCGGGAGTCGCGGCCTCCTCGCCTTCTGCCGGGGCCTCCCCCTCTGCAGGGGCTGGTGTGGCAGGCGCAGCTTCCACCTCTTCAAAAGGCTCATCCACAACCACCGCAATGGAAAGGCTCTGCAGTACACCGGGCGCCTTCTTCTTGTGACGCAACATCCGATCCAGCTCGTAGTTACGGGTTTTGCTGGAGTTGTTGTAGCCATCCATCGCGCCACCATTTTCATCATCCAGCGCCTCGGCATTGTTGGTCAACGCACCGGGAATCCCCATCGCACCCAGCTGTCCGGAACGTTCATCACGCAGCTGTTCACTACGGATCGCCCCCTTCTCCGGGGTATAGTCCTCCAGGGTCTCCTCGATCGAGGTGAAGTCAACCTTGGCAGAGACCTGCGCCCGCACACTGTCGAGCCCCATCACCGGTACCAGAATATTGTGGATACGCTCTACATAGTTCTCTTCCAGATTGCGCACAAAATCGAGCTGGTTGGTTGAGAGAGCGATGTCATTATCGTCATTGGAGGTCAGCAGACGGCCGCCCTGATCGATCACGGTGACCTGGCCCGACTCCAGATCGGGGATACTGGAGGCGACCATATGGGCAATCGCCGCTACCTGCCCCTTCTCCAGCGAGCGACCAGCATAGAGCTCCACCACCACCGAAGCACTGGGCGGAATGCGCTTGCGTACAAAGACTGACTGTTTCGGCAAGGCCAGGTGAACCCGGGCGGAACGAACACTGCGGATGGAGGCAATCGACTGTGCCAGCTCCCCCTCCATCGCTCGGTGGTAGCGGGCACGCTCCCGGAACTGACTGATTCCAAAGCCATCATCCTTTTCCAGCACATCGAATCCGGTAGTTGCGGTACGTGGCAGCCCCTTGGAGGCCAGCAACAGACGGGCACGATTGAGTTCACCCGCCTCCACCTGTACTGCACCGGTGGCAATATTTACCTTGTGAGGGATTTGCGCAGTATCCAGGGTAGAGATCACTTCATTGATCTCCTGCTGATCTACTTGATTAAAAAGGATTTCGTAATCGGCCTGCTGTGACCACAGCACGACCCAGAAGCCGATGGCAATACTTGCCGCCAAGGCCACCAGCACCCCAATCTGCCGGGCAACCGGTATTGCGGCTAGGTTTTCCAGTGGGCCTTTGGGCTCCTCCTCTTCTGCCTCAGCCTCCGGATTTTCGTTCAGAACGGCTACGTCTTCTTCTGCCATGGTCTATTCACACTATACCAGCACGATATCCATGGTTCAGATTTGCATTCTCATGATTTCCTGATAGGCGGTAATGAGCTTGTTGCGTACCTGCTTGGCGGCCTCAAAGGAGACATCCGCCTTCTGCACGGCAACCATCACCTGCCCCAGATCGGTATTGGGGTCACCCTGCTCAAAAGCGCGCTTCATGTCACCGGACTCTTCCTGCAACTCATTGACCTTATTAACAGAATCTTTCAGCAACGCAGAAAAGTCAGGCCCTCCTGCAGCTGCACTGGAGTCAGACACAGCGGGGGTTTCGGAACTCCCCTTGACCTCGCTGGAGAGAGTCCTCATCTGTGTCAACAGGCGATTCATGTCCAAATCATTCATCGATCTGCTCCATTAAAAATAAGGTTAATCATAGTCGTCACTATATTATCGTCCGTTTTTTGGCATTTGCCACCTATTCTATCCATATCAGGCAATAATTATACCAATTCACTCTATCCACCCGGAATCTCGTAACCGGCCTCTTTCAGCCGCGCAATCTTGTAACGCAAGGTGCGAGGACTGATCCCCAGTTTCTCCGACACTTCCTGACGGGTCAGTGAATTTGCCAATGCATCGAGGATCATCTGTGTCTCCTGCTCCTTCAAACTCCCGCTGGGGACGGCAGCCTGTGGGGCGTCCGCAGCCTGCTCTGCAACCGGCTGTACCACCGGCACCGGGGTCTCGGCAGTATCGACTGCTGCGGGCACAATCGCCACCCCCATCTCCATCAACAGGTCATCTGCAAGAATCTCTCCACCACGCTGCAGAATCAGGGCACGCTGCACCACATTCTCCAGCTCACGAATATTTCCCTGCCAACGAGCCCCTCGCAGCTTGTTCTCCCCCTCGGCAGAGAGCAGCGGCGCAGGCTGGTCGGCCGGAGCATGGCGCTGAATCAGCCGTTTTGCAATCGGTACGATATCATTCGGGCGCTCGCGAAGCGCCGGCAGCTCCAGCGGGAATACATTGAGCCGGTAGTAGAGATCCTCTCTGAAGTTGCCTGCGGCCACCTCCCGCTTCATATCCCGGTTGGTGGTACAGAGCACCCGCACATCCAGCGGGATGGGCTCCTTGCCACCCAATCGCTCCACCTCCTTCTCCTGCAGTACCCGCAGCAGCTTCGCCTGCAGCAGCAGATCCATCTCCGAAATCTCATCCAGCAGCAAAGTTCCCCCCTGGGCCTGCTCGAACTTGCCGGCACTGGATTTGTAGGCCCCGGTGAAGGAGCCCTTCTCATAACCGAACAGCATCGCCTCGAGCATATTCTCCGGGATCGCCGCACAATTGATGGCGACAAAGGGGCCGTTGCTGCGGTTGGAGCGTTTGTGTATGTAACGGGAGAGCACCTCCTTGCCGGTCCCACTCTCTCCCATGATCATGATGGTGGCATCACTCTCCGCCACCCGCTGCGCCATGGAACGCACCTCGCGGCTCTTTTCATCATTGGCAACAAAGTCTTCATCGGAGCTGGCATCCCGGTCGATATATTTCTCCGCCGCCTCCAGCAAGGTCTCCGCCTCAAACGGTTTGACCAGATAGTTGACCGCGCCATCATTCATCGCCTCCACCGCCTTGTCGATGGTGCCATAGGCGGTCATCAACACCACCGGCAGGTGAGGCATTCTGGCGCGAATGGTCTTGAGCAGGGTGTGTCCATCCATGTGATCCATCTGTACATCGGAAAAGACCATACCGATCTCCTCCTGCTCGATCCACTCCAGTGCCTCGTGGCCATTCTCTGTCGCCATCACCTCGAAATCGGCCAGCTCCAGAGTATCCACCAGCGCCTCGCGCAGATCTGGATCATCCTCTACAATCAGTACCTTTGAATGGCTCATCACTTATTCCCCTGAGATCTTACTGCAGCAGCACCTGAGTGAAGATCACTTCGGAGACCTCCTCCTGCTTCTCTTTGCTGTCGAGTATCTCACGCTCCTCCATCACTTTGCGAATCAGTTTCAACACCTTTTTACGCAGCTTCTTCTTGTGCTTGGTTCTTTTCATCTGCTTGTAGGTCTGTTCCCCCAGCAGCTCCAGCACATCATTCTGAATCTTGGGAAGATGAAGGATAACCCCATCCTTGGCGCGCTGCGTGGTGAGATAGACCTGACCATGCAGCACCATCACATGCTCCCCCTTGCCACTGAGATTGACCTTGAAGGGCTCTTTACCCAGCGCCAAATACTCACTGATTGCAACCGGTGGCTCCTCCTCTTCCGCCATCAACGGCGTCACCACCAGCGCGAGCAGAAGTGTCCAGATCAGTCGATAGTCGTATTGTATTTTAAACATACCCCAAGCTTGTCCTTTACTTAATCGTTGGATTATCCCATATCGGCGCTGGAATATCGCCCCTTCACTGGTTTCCCAGCAATTCTCATTATGGTTCCATTTTTGGCTCCTTCCCCATTGAGGGGGAAGGTTGGGATGGGGGTAGAGTGCATAATCAAGCACTTGACCCCCACCCTAACCCTCCCCCTGATTAGGAGGAGGGGACTTTACGGCCATAATGAGAACCGCTACTGGTTTCCACTCACACTTCCGTCCCCGTAGCAGAGGCGCTGTTACGCGGCAGACGCATCGCAAACAGAGCCCCCTCGCCCTCGACCGACTCTACCCTTGCCCGGCCACCATGGGCATCGGCGACCGCCTGAACCACCGCCAGCCCCAGCCCGGTACCCCGGGCCCGACTGGTATAGAAGGGCTCGAAAATCTGCTCCTGCATCGAGCGGGGAATACCCGGACCATCATCCTTGACCTGTAGTTCGACCCCCCCCTCCTCGATCGGCACCATACGGAAGGTGATATTGACCGTCCCATCGGTGACATCAATCGCATTGTTGACCAGGTTCTGTACCGAGGTGAGCAGGGCATCCCGGTTCCCCAGAAAGCGGTGCTCTGCATCAACCTGCAGATCCCACTGAAAATGGCCCTTGTGCGTACGTCCAAGCTCCTCTTCCAGCGTCTGTTTCAGCGCCTCGACAAACCCACCCGCCTCGATCTCTTCATTACCCGATCCCCCACCCCGTGCATAGTGGAGCATATCCTTGATCAGCCCATTGAGGTGATGCAGACGTGAACGCAACTTGGCCGAAACCTGCAGGCGCTTCTCATCCTCCAGTTCGCTCTTCTCCAGATGAGAGACGTAGAGCAGCGCGGCGGACAGCGGGGTTCGTACCTGATGCGCCAGCGAGGCGGCCATCTCTCCCATCGAGGCCAGGCGACGATTCTGGTTGAGATCATGCTGCATTTCACGGGTCTCGGTCACATCGCTGAAGAGCAGAATCTCCTCCCCCTGCTCCGGCGAACTGCTGGAGCGCTCCAGAATACGACCACTCTTGAGCAGCAGGTCCCTCTCCAGCGCCGCCGACTCCCCGGAATGCTCCTCAATCTGCTGGTGGTGCTGCAAAATTCGGGACCACGGCTTCCCCTCCAGCTCCTCCTCGAAAAAGTGTCGTGCCGCCGGGTTGGCGGTCTGGATCACCCCCTGCTGGTCGACCACTACCACACCGCCGGGCAGTGCATCCAGCAAGCGGGCCAACTGGTTGGCAATCTTCTCCTTCTCCTGCAGGTGCTTGAGCCGCTCGCTGCGCGCAGCAGCCAACTCCTCGGTCAGCTCGGAGACCTGATCCTGCAGCGCATGGTAAGAAGCCTCCAGCCCCTCCGACATGCGGGCAAACTCGACAAACGCACTCTCCAACTCACGCAGGCGCTGTTGCTGAAGCTGTGGATCGGTAGTCACCTCCTCCACCGGCAGAGCAGCCTCTTCAACCGGATCCACTTCAGATCTCATCCCGGTTGAGGTCGTACTTTTTCATCTTCTCCACCAGCGTGGTGCGGCGTACATTGAGCAGCTTGGCGGCCTGCGCCACCACCCCATTGCACTCGATCAGAGCCTGGCGAATCAGATCCTCCTCCAGCGAAGAGAGGTAACTCTTCAGATCCAGTCCGTCAGAGGGGAGAATAGGCTCCTGCTCAAAGCTGTTGGCCTCTTCAATCGGGATCAGCGGCACCTCACTCTCCAGCTCAACTTCCTCCAGCTCCGGCAGTTCGAGATCATCCGGGAAGTAGCGCTCCGGCAGATCGACCGCCTCCACCTCCTCATCCGGAAACAGAATCCCCAAGCGTTCGATCAGGTTGTTCAGCTCCCGCACATTTCCCGGCCAGTGATACTGGGAGAGGGCAAAGATGGCACTTGGCATCAAGCGTGAGATCGGGCGCCCCTCCTGCTGCAGGCGCTCACCCAGAGCCGCTACCAGCAGCCCGATATCCCCGGTGCGTTCACGCAGGGGAGGCAGTTCGATAGGAAACACATTGAGGCGATAGAAGAGATCTTCACGAAACTTACCCGACTCGATATTCTCTTCCAGATTGCGGTGGGTGGCCGCCATCACCCGCACATTACACTGGAGGCTCTTTACCCCTCCTACCCGCTCGAAGATCCGCTCCTGCAGTACTCGCAACAGCTTCACCTGCATCGGCAACCCCATATCACCAATCTCGTCGAGGAAGATGGTACCTCCCTCGGCCAGCTCAAAGCGCCCCTTGCGGGCGGTAACTGCACCGGTAAAGGCTCCCTTCTCATGCCCAAACAGTTCACTCTCCAGCAAATCCGCCGGGATCGCGCCACAGTTGATCGGCACAAAGGCACTCCCCTTGCGCTGGGAATGGCGGTGCAGGCTCTGGGCCACCACCTCCTTGCCGGTTCCGGACTCTCCCAAAATCAACACATTGGCATCCGAATCAGCTACCTGCGCCATCAGTTGACGCACCCGATTCATGGCCGGGCTGTTACCGATCATCTCCGGAAACAGTCCACTCACATCCTTACGCGCCGCACGACTCTTGCGTCGCTTGTTATAGGCCGCTGCAGATTCCAGGTGGGTAATCAGTTGCGCCTGCTTGAAGGGGACGCCCAGCACCCCGAGCACCCCCTCGGCCAATGTGCCCGGAAGCTCTACATCCTCCGCCCCTGCCTCCTCCAGAAACAGTACCGGAACGGTCCCATCTTCACTGCGAATCTGCTGGTAGATCTCATTACGCCGCCCCCCCTCCTCTACTCCGATAAAGAGTAGTGTGGTGTTTGCATTCTGTTGCAGATATTCCAGTGCCTGCTCGGCAGCAGAGACCGACTCAAGCTCGCCCCATTCGATAAATCCGAGGATCGAGCGCAGACTGTGGGTATGCGTATCAGCCTGTTCCAATCGTGGATCAATCAAGAGCGCCCGGTTGCCTGGAGCCACCTGACGCTCCCCCTCATCCATCACCTTCAAATCCTCACTCCCCATCTCCACCTTCACTCCCTTGAAATGATCACCGAACCCGTTTTTCCATCAAGTTCTCTACTGGGCCACCAACACCCGACCGGGGGCTACCGCAACCCCCTCCACGACCTTACCGGATGAGTGGTTACGCACCCGAATCTTGCTGTCACGCGCACCATCCTCGATGGCCTCACCATCCATCTGTACACGCAATTCACCGCGTTGTATCTGAATCAACACCTGATCCCCCTTGTTGATCAGATTGGGAATATAGAGCAGTTGAGGCGTCAACACCTCTCCTCCCTGAATCACCTTTCTGGCATACATTCCCTTGAGTTGGTCCGGTGTCTCGAAATAACCCTGACGCAGCCTCGAGAGATCACGCAGGGCAACCTGCAGATTTCCCATCTCTACCGGCTCATCTTTCAGCGTCGGGGCAATACTCACCACCACCTCGCGCATCCGCTCCACCCGGGCACGCAGGTAGACACGCCAAGGCGATGTGGCGCGACAACGCACCTCGACCACCACCTGTCCGGAACGACTGCGGTTGCGTTGATAACGAATATCCAGCGGCTCCGCACACGCTTTCAAACGCAAACGGGAGTCCAGCGGTATCAGCTGAAAGCTGTCCCCCTCCTGCTGATCCTGCAGCAGAAAATCCTGTACCTGAGTATAGATATCCTCCAGCGGATGGTGGTCACTCGGCTGCTCTGCAGCTGCCTCTTCAGCCATCGCCAGGCCCACCCCCACGACCATTGCGCAGAGCACCCACCAGACTTCAACAATCGGCAAACGTACTTTAGTTGTCAATAAGTTATCTATTTGCATATCTGGAGGCGGATGATATAACAAAATGGTTCCATGTGGTGCCGGGTTTTCCACATGGTGAGGAGAAAATTTTTTGCTTTTCCACCCTGTTTTTACTAAAGCCATCCAGGGTGATGCCGCTAACAACCATATAGAATAATAAGTTTGTCGCAATAATCTGACAGTAATAAAGCGATAACAGATTGATCATACAATTAAAGTATGGTCTGATAAGCGAACAGATCAGAGAGAATTCCGCCATGGCGATTGACGTAAACAGTTTGACACACAGCAGGCCCTCACAGGTCACCAATGAGAATCGGCAACCTACCGTTGGTCGTACCGAGGTCTCTTCTCAACAGCAGCAGACCACCGGAAAGAGCGCGGCAGCAGAGACCATCAGCATGACCGATGCCGCATCCAGCCTGAAAAAGCTCAGCAAGGAGATGGGCAAACTCCCCGTAGTCGAGACCAAGCGGGTGGAAGATATCAAGCGAGCGATCGAGAATGGAGACTTTGAAATTGACGAAGTTTTCATTGCAGACAAGCTCATTGGTATGGAAAAATTGCTCTATGACCCCAGCCGAGACCAGCCTCGTCGAGACCAATAACATTCTGGCCAACCACGCTGCTGGCCATGCTGGCAAACTGAGCGAAGCGGTATAAAATGAACAACCCTCATCTCGCAGACCAGCTATTTGCTCTGCTCCAGCGCCAACAGATACACGCCAACACACTCAAGCAGCTTCTGGAGCAGGAGCAGGCACAGTTACTGGCCGATCAGCCAGATCAACTACTACTCACCATTGAACAGAAAGAGTCTCTGGCCGAGCAGATGGCCACACTGCAGAATCAGCTCTCTCATCTGGCTCAGCAGCATAGTGGAGAGAACCGTGAACCCAGCCTGGTTCGGCTACTGCAGCAGTGTGACCCGGAAGGCGGGCTTGAGCAGGCCTGGCAGGCACTGCTGGAGACTACCCGATCCTGCAAGCAACTGAATGAGAGCAACGGCTCCACCATCAACCTGAAAAAACGCTATGCAGACAATGGACTGGCCATTCTGCGTGGACAGGTTGGTGGCAACAGCGCAAACACCTATTCCAAAAAGGGGATCTCCGCAAACCGTCAGAGCGGACGCATCCTCAACAAGGCCTAACCCGATGGACAGAGCCTCCGCCAGCTTTCTCAAGCAAATCGACAACCGCACCCAGCTTGCGGGCAGCAACCGGCTGGAGCTGTTGATCTTCACCCTCACCGGTGGTCAGCAGTTTGGCATCAATGTATTCAAGGTGAAAGAGGTGTTACACACCCCAAAAATCACCGAGATATCAAGAACCCACCAGTCGATGATCGGCATGATTGACCAGCGCGGTCAGACCATTCCGATTCTGGATCTGAGTGTTGCCATTGATCGACCTGCAGTTCAGGATCTGGAACACAGCAACACCATCATCACCGAGTTCAACCGCTCCACCCAGGGGTTTGTGGTGGAGTCGGTCGACCGCATCATTCACATGGATTGGGAGAAGATCCTCCCCCCTCCCAATGCAGCCGGCAGCGGTCACCACCTGACGGCAGTCACCAAGATTGATGACAACCTGGTACAGATCCTCGATGTCGAACAGATCCTGGCCGAGATCATCACCCCGCCGGAATACTCCGGCGACCATGGGCGTGCCCCACTGCGCAACGATGGCATGCCCTACCATGTGCTTCTGGTGGATGACTCCGCAATTGCCCGCAGGCAGGCCGGTACCACCCTAAAACGGTTGGGGGTCGACTATACCGAGGCGGTCAACGGCAGAGCTGCTCTGAGCCTGCTGGAGGGGTGGGCTGCCTCTGGCGATCTGGAGAAAAACCCGATTGCGATGGTCATCTCCGATATCGAAATGCCTGAACTCGATGGCTACACCCTAACCCGCAAGATTCGTGAAAACCCCCAACTGAGCAACCTCTACGTTCTGCTTCACACCTCACTCAGTGGGGTATTCAACGAGCAGATACGCACCAAGGTGGGAGCAGATCAACTAGTACCCAAGTGGCACCCGGAGGAGTTGGCCAGCGCGGTGCTGTCGAGACTGGCGGAGATTGTGTAATCGCTACGGCCAGCGCTACACATTAACCCGGTACCTGGTTGACCTGCCCTCGCCAAGCACACTTAACATCGACTTCTCAACCAGATCACGCAAATCTCTCGAAGCGGTAACATCGCTGGTTCCGACCAGGCTCTTGTACTTTCTTCTGGAAATCCCCTCTTCAAAATCATCCGTTTCCAACAGCCGAAGCAGAAGCTTTCTCTGCCGACCATTCAACTCGACTTCACGGTGCCTGTCCCAGAAATGGCTGGATCGTCGAATACTCTCCAGTACCCTCATACTGGCTCCAGCTGCCCCCTGAATCTGCAGCAGAAACCACTTGATCCACTCTGTAATATCCAGCCCGCCTCTTTGATGAAACTCCAGTATTTCGTAGTACTCAGCTCTATTGCGCTCAATCTCGGCTGAAATAGAGTAGAGCCTCATCGTCGTCTTTTCCGACTCGGCCAGACAGCGCTCGGCAACTATTCTGGAAAAACGCCCGTTCCCATCATCGAAGGGGTGGATGGTCACAAACCAGATCTTGGCAATTGCCGCCCTTAGATAACCGGAGGCATGGTAGGGGGTGTTGAGCCAGTCGAGAAATCGATTCATCTCCTGCCGCACACACCTTCTGTCACTGCAGGGAGCTTCAAAGTGAACCTTCTCCCGCCCCAGCCTGCCCGAGACCACCTGCATGACCTCATTACGGTATTCGCCAATGGTGATCTGGTGCAATACAGGGCGCTCTGTAAACAGCTGTTGATGCCACTGCAACAACTGCTGTTCCGAGAGTGGTTTATCGGCGGCCCGAACCGACTCCAGCAACAGATCCACAAATGCCAACTGCGTCCTCGAATGTGTCGTTACCCTGCCAACTCCCAGGCGATTGGCAATGCTGGATCGGATCGACTCACGATCCAGTATCTCTCCCTCAATTTTGGCAGTAGAGAGTGCCTCATCCAACAGAATGCGAGACTCCAAATGTAACCTTTTTTCTGGTTCCAACTCAGCAGAAAGCAGGTTCAAAGGAGCCACAGCCCGAACGGCATCCTCCAACAGCGGAACAACCTCTGCCATGTTATAGCGGAACTCGGGCCACTCACCGTGCTGCCATATCCACATATTGAACCCCGGATGATACGAAAGATGGCACTAATCGTATCATACAGTGAAACGATTAGCCGATGTGGTTGACAGCCTCAGGACTCAAGCAAGACCAGCTTTACCAGAATGGCAACAACAGAGGCTACTGTAACTGTCATTGCCTCCAATATTTGACTACAAAACCCTGCCCATCGTTGCCAGCAGTTTCTCCGGGCTAAAGGGTTTAACAATCCAGCCGGTAGCACCGGCCTCTTTGCCCTGCTTTTTCTTGTCGTCCGAGGATTCGGTGGTCAGACAGAGAATCGGGATAAACTTGAAGTTGGGCAGTTTACGCAACTCGGTAATGAGCTGCAGCCCGTCCATATTGGGCATATTGATATCGGTAATCACCAGATCGAACGCCTGCGCCTTGGCGATATTGAGCGCTTCAACCCCGTCCGACGCCTCGGAAACTTCGTGACCTGCACCCTTCAGAGTAAATGCAACCATTTGGCGCAGTGAGGGTGAATCATCAACCGCAAGTATCTTTGTCATTACCTTAAATGTCCTATCCGTTTTTCATGGATGATTTAGCTGCCGATCATACCTTCAATTTGCTTATAGTGTCAAAGTATCCTGCCACGATAAAGCAGGTTATTGAGCCACCATCTCCTGTGACCAATCCTGCTCTGGGCAGTGCACCGACTCGAATCCCTTA
This sequence comes from uncultured Piscirickettsiaceae bacterium, assembly GCA_964344435.1. GTDB lineage: Bacteria > Pseudomonadota > Gammaproteobacteria > Thiopontia. The sequence goes on from CAYFNH010000006.1 coordinate 44,574, forward strand.
TCCGCGGTAACGGCGATACACAAATCGCGCAGCAGTGCCCCCTGCTCTACTCTATAGCGGCCTGCCTTACCAGAGTATGAGCCCGACTTTTTCAGCTGTTTCCATTGCCCCGAACGCAACATAACCATCATATCTTCTCCCAGAAATTCCTGCTGCAACAGAAAATCATCCACATCAAAAACACGCTGCCCCCGCGAAAGCAGCTCTGGCGAAAGAGGAAAATAGAGCTCTCTCATATCATTCTGCAGCTCCCCCTCCCCAACCGGCGGGGTTAGCAGATAGACCGGCTCCTCACGATTGTGGTAATCCATCAACGGTCGAATCATCTGTAGCCGTTGACCATCCAGCGCTGCCAGCAACAGATCAAAGGTCTCATTACTGTCTCGCAACAGCTGCCGCAGCGCACGATTGAGCCCACTGAAGCGCTGAGGATAGTGAGACACCGCCACTACCGCGCCCCCACGCCCCTCCCAATCCGCAGTGACTCTCTCGGCAATGGAGCGCCCCAGCTCATCATCCTGCAACAGCAGTGCAAGATCATGCTGCCCCTGATCCCACACATACTCCAGCACGGTTCTGATCAGCGCGTTGTGGCCCAACGAAAAAGAGGCCAACTCAACTTCAGCCGGCACCGTCAGCCGGGCCGTATCGCCCGGATAGAGCCACTCGGTTTCCGCTGGAAAGTGGGAGAGATCCAGCTCAAACAACTGCTGTTGGTTCTGTGGCAGCAGAGGCCCGACCAACAGATCCGGAGGATTTTCCTGCATCCGGTACCACTGCTGGATAAACAATTCCTCTTGAGTGGTAGGGTAACCTACCCACTCGACCTGGTAGCAGGGCGACTCCAGATCGGCCAGATTTCCTGCTAGGATGCCATTCATGAAGGACTCTACAAATGGGTAGTCGGGGTCATCCAGGGGCAATAGCAGCGCTACCGTAATTCGCTGCTGATCACATTGTGCGAACAACGGTTGAACAGCAACCAGCAGCAATAGAGTAAACAAAGACTTCAGGAGAGCAAACATCTATGCTGACATCCCCCCTCCAATCAAGGAGAAGCCTGCTCTTTCAGTAAACCTGGAATCTGATCCCAGCCATCCTTGATGGTTTTAACAAGCAACAGGCATTGATCCACGATTTCGGTACTATTCTGAATATTCGCCACCACCAACTGCTGCATGATGTGGTCATAGAGTGCCGCCAGACGATCTGAAAGCTCACCGCCACGTTCAAAGTCGAGACTGGAGCGGAGGGTGCCTACCATCTGCATGGTGCGATCGATCTCTTTTGCCTTGAGCGATACTTCAGCATTGTTCATCGCCCCTTTCACCCGGTTCATGCTGGCAATCACGTTTTCGAACAAGAGTTGAACCAGACGATGTGGGTCGGCCTCGGTAACCGTTGTCTGGATACCTACACTACGGTATTGGTCTGCGGACTTATTTCTTGCGCGCATCAAAAAAATACTAACAATTAATATTTAAAATCAATATGCATTCTTGATTTCAACATATTCATCAGAGCCAATACGATCCACAAGAAAACTCATATCAGCGACAATCTGATCACGATATTCCTGCAAAACCACCATCGACTTTCTGAATAGATCAGAAATAATCAAATCATCATTTCCATACATCGCCTGACCAAAAAGTCCCAAAATAAACTCTTGCACACCACCACTTAACAAAAAGCCTGGGTAATAGTGTAATGCCCCTTTAGGCCCACCAACCAATTTATGCTGATTCATTGCTCTCTCCATCAATGTAACAACCATCAATAGCTCTTCCCGAGTAGATGGCTCACTTCTTGAAAAAGACAATATCATATCCAAATAATCAGATACTTCCTGCACAGCATTTCCCCGTAGATAATCGATCACCGCACCAGCATCATAATTAGAATCAAAACAATCTTGAATTTTTTGTTTAATTTTATCCTTGTTTATTTTTCTAGAAAATGAATGGATATCGTTAACATGCACTGAAGATGTACCTTCAATCATAGCCCCATCTTCCACATTAAACCATGCTATACCTGAATAACGGGATATTTTATCCTCCGTTGTTCTTCTAGACCAAGAAAAGAACTTTGTAGATGAAGCAACTCCACCAAACGCTGAAGGGACTTCTATTTCAGAAACAACTTCATCATTCTCATTTTCATACAAAGATCCTGATGCATGCATAGTCAGCGCATTCTTGGTGGCACCATAATCTATACCAAATAGATAGACCTCATCAGCACCCATTTCAGCTGAAATTGCAACCCCAGTATTAGTTACCGTAGGGTTAACATGTGTTGAAACCGGATACTCACTTGAATCCAGAAAGCATGACCCAGGATCATTATATTTCTGAAATACAAGCACATCTTTATAGTACTTATCAACAAGAGGAGAAATAACATTTAACTTCAAAAGTGTTATCTGCTTCAGCAAACTAGAGTCATAATCACACTCATAATCCGTAATATGCCAATCACGCTCCTGTACAACCTGATAATCCGGAATCACTCCATAACGCAACAATGTAGAAAATGCACTACCACAAGAAATAATAATGGCTTGTGACTGGTTGTCCTTAACAAATTTTATTGATTCATCCAAGGATGGTCCATTACCAACAAGAAATATCCTTAAAAAACTTTCAACCTTACGGCCTGAGAAAAATGGATTTTTTTTCTTTATATTACGTGCTGAAAAATAAAAACCTGCACGTTGGTCCTCATACCATCCATTTGTCACATCATCAAGCACAGACTGGTCACTATCTCTTTCTAACTGAATAAGCTTCTTAATATTGTCTTCTTGTGCAAAATTAGCATATCTAGCATTTGCAAGAACCAAATACCTACACATCTTCTTCAAGTAAGCTCGATTTTTCTCAACCACAGCTTCCGGCTTAGACCCCAAGTAAAGATTAATATGAACATCTTCACTAGAGAACACCTTTTGCTTTATTGAAAAATACTGAAAAATCAAACTCCATGAAATGGTGTACAGCGACGTATAAAACAGATCAATATTTGGCTCATAAATACTAATAAACGATATATTTTTTAACCTAATAATCTCTTGAATATGGTAACCAAGCCCAACACCGTAAACTCTATAGTAAGGGACATAATCAGAGTTAATATGCGGAGTCGTAATATTCGATTGATCTGCAACTGAATCCCTGCCAAGAGGGCCACACTCATACAGACCTCTCCTCATTTTTTTTTGGATAGGGTCAATATTTACTTCACAACTTGCTTCATCAAAATCAAAGAGAACTCCCCCATACGTAACTCCAACCCCAAGATCATTAATTGCCAACCTGATTTTACTTACAAGATTTTTCTTCTCATCATATGGATAAACTAGATTACTATTTTCCATATTAATGATGTTATAGGTATCATCAGGATTCAAACAAATTCTGTACTGTTTTGGTACATACCCATCCAGCGCCTGATAGAGCCCCGGATGGAAATCCTTGAAGAAGGCCATATTCTTTTCAAACTGTTCATTTCTGAACCCATCCG
>CAYFNH010000007.1:0-42120 GCA_964344435.1 uncultured Piscirickettsiaceae bacterium
GCTGGAAATCAGCGGTGGTCAGGAGCTTAAATGATGGTTTGGTGAATAATGCGGGGTCATTAGGTTATCTGGGGATGGTTTTCGATGCAGCCAGTGATTATGGCACATCGATCGGATAAAATTGATGGCATCCTGCAGATTTTTATTGATCCCGCGTCAATAACAGATAAAAATAGTGGGTCTTGTTTCAATGTGATTAACCGGTAAAACAGAGGAGTCAGCATGACCAACCGTATCGAACTACAACCCAGTGGACACCAGTTTGAGAGCAAGGAGGGGGAGAGTATTCTGGAGTCTGCACTGGAACATGGGATCGCCTTTCCCTACGGTTGTCAGAATGGCTTCTGTGGTGCCTGCAAGGCCAAGGTGAGTGGTGATTATGACTATCAGGATGAGTACAAGCCGCAACCACTCACCCCCGAGGAGCTGGATGCCGGTATGGTGATCTGCTGCAAGGCCGAGGCGAAAGGGGATCTCACCATCGAGGTGGAGGTGGTCAAGGGGGCAGAAGCGATCGAGGTACACACCCTGCCGGTCAAGGTGAGCAAGCTCGAGAAGCTGGCACCGGATGTGGTTCGGCTCTACCTCAAGACCCCGGAGGAGGAGAGTATGCAGTTCCTTGCCGGTCAATATATCGAGATTCTGATGGAGGATGGCAAGCGCCGCGCCTTCTCCATCGCCAACGCTCCCCACAATAACGATGCCATCGAGCTCCATATCCGTCTGGTCGAAGGCGGCGCCTTTACCCCGCACGTCTTCAACGAGATGGAGGAGAAGGAGCTGTTGCGTATCGAGGGGCCACTGGGTGGCTTTTATCTGCGTGAGGACTCCCGCAACGATATCGTGATGATTGCCGGGGGTACCGGTTTTGCTCCCATCAAGGGGATCATCGAGCATGCAATCGAGCTGGGGTTGAAGCAGACCATCCATCTCTATTGGGGGGTACGGGGACAACAGGATATCTACCTCAAGGAGCTGGCCGAACAGTGGGCCGCCGAGCATGACAACATCAAGTTTACGCCGGTACTTTCGCAGCCGGATGCAGACTGGAGTGGGCGCAGTGGCTATGTCCATGAGGCGGTATTCGAGGATTTCTACGACCTCTCCGGGAGAGATGTCTATGTGGCCGGCCCTCCGGTGATGGTCAACGCCTGTCGAGATGCCTGCAGCAAGCGCAAGCTGCCGGAGAAGCGCTTCTACTCTGACTCCTTCGAGGTAGCCGGGGAGGCGGGCAAATAAAGTGACTGTGTGCCCCCTGTTTGGGGGTATTGCCGATGGGAGAGGGGTACCAAGCCCATTGGGGCAGGTTAAAAACCAGCTTTTTCTAGGAGATGAGCAGTTTATTGCAGAAAATAGCAGCAAGATTGATCAGGGAGAAAGCCTGAGGGAGCTCTCGATGGCGCACAAGCGCTCCATGGCAAAGTCATTGGCAGAGTATCAGGCGGAGGCGCCCGACCGCAACCAGGCAATGGCTAGAGCGTATCTCTCTGGTGGTTATACCATGAAGGAGATTGGAGAGCACTTTGGCGTGCACTATATGACGGTGAGCCGGGCGGTGAGAAAGTTTGAGAGCGAATCCAGATCGCAGTGAAATATTACAATCCTGTAACATATTGTAATATTTGGTAATATTTCTGGTGTCAAGGTGGATTTGCCTTTATGGTCAGTGAACCGGGATGTCCCGGATATACAATTCTGATCGATAGAGGAGTCATGGAATGAAACAGTTGATTCGTATTGCCACTTTCCTGCTGATGCTGGTTGCTGCGGGGGTACAAGCACAGCCCATCAATATCAATAGCGCAGATGCCAAACAGTTGACCCAGTTGAAGGGGGTGGGTGCCAAGATAGCGGAGCGTATTATTCAGTACCGCGAAGAGCATGGCCCGTTCTCCTCGGCAGAGGGGATCCAGAAGGTGCGTGGGGTTGGCCCCAAGGTTTATCAGATGAACCAGGAGCGGATTGTGGTCGCGGAGCAGAGCGCGCGAAGCCAATAGCGCGTTACGTTGGAACCTATGAATAAGTCATTTACTCAGACTTGTTCATAGGTTCCTTCACTTCCCCATAGTTCAACTCATAGACCCGCTGTGCATCGGCGGCCATCTCCTCCATCCCCATCTTGTTGTAGATTTCGATGTTGAGCAGAAGTGCCTCTTGCACCGCCGGGGTTTTGGGGAAGTTCTCCACTACGTAGTTGGCACGTTTGGCCGCCGCAACGTAGGCCTCTCGCCCGAGGTAGAAGCGGGCAACATGAAGCTCGTGCTCGGCCAGCTTGTTGCGGGTGTAGAGCATACGCTTGCGTGCATCGGCGGCATATTTGCTCTCGGGAAAGCGCTCTACCAGCTGAGAGAAGTACTGGAATGCCTCGCGCATCGCCTTGGGGTCGCGCATGCCGGGGTCGGTCGGTACATACTTGGAGAGCAGGGTTTCACCCGCATTATAATTGACCAGCCCGCGCATGTAGTAGACATAATCGACGTTGGGATGTCGTGGATGCTGCTTGATGAAGCGGTCGGCAGCGGCGATGGCAGATTCGGCTTCACTCCATTTGTAGTAGGTATAGATGATCTCGATCTGGGCCTGCATGGCATGCTTGTCGTAGGGAAAGCGCGCCTGTAGCTTCTCGAAATAGTCGATCGCCTTCTCGTAATCTCCACTCGTCATCGCCTCATGGGCCTCGAAGTAGAAGCGGTTGGCAGACCAATCCTTGGTAACATCGATCTGATCCGGTAACAGGGAGCAGCCGGATAAAGTGGTGATGAGGATGGAAAGCGACAGAAGGATAGAGGAGAATGAGGGTTTCATCAGCCTAGATTCCTCAGTTGGACGGGCGAAAGTGTGCGTACAGGCGTGCGCAGGACAAGGCACAACGACGCGTAATAGCTAGTTATTGCAAGGAGTTGTAACGCAGTAATGCGTGCGCCTGTGCGTGCAATTTGGTTCGTAGCGACCTTCACCCATTGAGTGAAGCTGGTTTCTTGAGAAATTGTTTGCATAAGAAGATGTCGGGCCTGTTTCAAGTGGTCAACTGAGGATTCTAGGGTCAGTAAGGTCTGCTGGCAGTCGTCAGTAAAGAAGCGCAAAGGGTAGCGAAAAGGGTATGGAACCGCAACAGATTGAAAAGGAAGCTGTACAGATACCAGAGTCATTGGATGGAAAGCGCTTTGATGTTGCCCTGGCGACCCTGTTTCCGGAGTACTCGCGCAGTCGCCTGCAGGCTTGGATCAAGTCAGGGGATGCGCTGGTTGCGGGAGAGCAGCGACGCCCGAAAGATCCGGTAACTGCGGGTGAAAGGGTAGAGTTGAGCGCAGAGCCGGAAGAGGCGGTGGTGTGGCAGCCGGAGGCGATTGCACTCAATATTCTGTATGAAGATGAGGCACTGCTCTTTATCGATAAACCGGCAGGAATGGTAGTACACCCGGCCGCAGGGAACTGGGGAGGGACACTGGTCAACGCGCTGTTGCACCATCATGCTGCGCAGGCGGAGCTGCCCCGTGCCGGTATTGTCCATCGCCTCGACAAGGATACCAGCGGCGTGCTGGTAGTGGCCAAGACGCTTGAGAGTCATACACACCTGGTGCGGCAGCTGCAGCAGCGCTTGATGGCACGCGAGTACCAGGCGATCAGCAAGGGGGTGATGACCGCCGGAGGAACGGTGGATGCCCCCATTGGTCGCCACCGGGTGGACCGCAAGAAGATGGCCGTCAACGAGCGGGGCAAGGCGGCAGTAACCCACTATCGTGTGGTGGAGAAATTCCGTGCCCACACCCACATCCGCTGCCAGTTGGAGACCGGGCGCACCCATCAGATTCGGGTTCACATGGAGCATATCCGCTTTGCCCTGTTGGGTGATCCGCTCTACGGGCATCGGTTGCAGATCCCCAAGGGGAGCTCTGAGGGGTTTATCGAGGCGCTACGCAACTTCAAGCGCCAGGCACTGCATGCCGCCCGACTGGGGCTGGAGCACCCGAGTAGCGGGGAGTGGATCGAATTCGAATCGCCGCTGCCGCAGGATATGGTGGATATGCTGGAACAGCTGCGACAGGATCGGGAGGAGCATGCCGGGTGAATGGCTTCGAGGCAGCGTGGCCGGCACCGCCAGCGGTACATACTTGGATCACCACCCGTGTGGAGAACCGGAGTCAGGCACCCTACGCTGGAGGCAATCTGGCAACCCATGTTGGGGATGATATCGAGTCGGTGGCATTGAACCGACAACAGCTCCAGCAGCAGTTGGGATTGCAGCAGTCCCCCCAGTGGCTCAATCAGGTGCATGGCACCACTGTGGTAGAGACACCGTTTACGCTGGCAGAGACCCCGATGGCCGATGGCTGCTGGACAGAGCGGAAACAGACCCCCTGTGCGGTATTGACTGCAGACTGTCTGCCGATTCTGTTGGCCAACCAGGAGGGAACCCGGGTTGCCGCACTTCATGCCGGCTGGCGTGGGCTGGCAGCAGGTATCGTTGCGCAGGGGGTGCAGCGCTTTGAAGATCCGCGTGATCAGATTCTGGCCTGGATTGGCCCGGCGATTGCCCAGGCGTCGTATGAGGTGGGAGAAGAGGTGCGGGAGATCTTCTGCCAGCAGGATGCCCGAGCCGAGGCCTGTTTTCTCCCTTCAGCCGGTGGGCGTTGGCTTGCCTCGATGGTCGGTTTGGCCAGACTGCGCCTGCAGCAACTTGGGGTGGAGGCGGTCTATGGCGGGGAGTGGGATACCTTCAGCGAGGAGCGTTTTTTCTCCTACCGGCGTGACGGCATTACCGGCAGATTTGCTACACTTATCTGGATTGAATAGAGAGACGGGAGATGGCATGAGCAGTTGGTACATGATGTCACTGGTCGGCAGAGACCAGCCGGGGATAGTGGCGCAGGTGACTGCCGCACTCTATGAGGCGGGGGCGACCCTGGGCGAGACCACCATGGTACGGCTGGGGTGCAACTTCACCATCATGATGATGGTAGAGGTGGAGGGAGATGAGAACTCCCTGAGCACACTGCTGCAGCCGGTGACGGAAAAACTGGGCCTGCACCTGCATGTCAATGCGATTGATCCCGGGCTGCACCAGCATCAGGTCCCCGATCTGCAGGTGGTGGTGCATGGTGCCGATCGCCCCGGTATTGTGGCACAGGTGACAGCGGCCCTGCTGGAAGCGGGCTTTGATATTACCGATCTCGACTCACAGGTGGCGGGTAGTGCCGAGGCACCGATCTATGTCCTGTTGATTGAGGGGGTGGCACAGGAGGGGGAAGAGAGTGTTCACAAGGCACTGCAGCCGCTCTCCGATGGCATTGTATTCCGGGTGGAAGAGATCGATACCCTGATCGGCTGAGACCATGAAGATTCTCACCTACCCCGATCAACAGCTGAAACGTGAATGTGAAACCATAACCCGGTTCGATGAGCCACTGCGCAGCTTTGTGACCGAGCTGGATGCCTTCATGCGTACCCAGCCGGGCGGGATCGGTATCGCCGCACCGCAGGTGGGTCGCAATATACGCCTCTGTATTGTGGACCTTACCGGGATGACTCGTGGCAAGCGTAAGAAACCGGTTCCCAATCAGGGACGGATGGTGCTGATCAACCCGGAAATTACCGAGTGGGAGGGGTTTGAACTGGGGCGTGAAGGGTGTATGTCAGTCCCGGATTACACCGGCAACGTGATTCGTGCTACCCGTATTGCCTTCAGCGCACAGGATGAGTGGGGTGTATTGCGAACGTTTGAGAGCGAAGGCTTTGAGGCGCGGGCGATCCAACATGAGGTTGACCATCTGGATGGGTTGCTCTTTATCGACCGTCTGGTGAGCCGTAAAACGGATCTGTTTCAACGTAAAAACAGATAGGGCATAAAATATGTCCAGGGAGTAATGGCAGACCCTGTCTGCGACACGCTCAGGCACATCCCTGTGTCGCTCGACTGTGGGCGTCCCTGCCCACAGACGGCCGCAGATCAGGGTCCGCCATTACTTTTGAAATCATTGATAAAGGAGTCAGGGCATGGTCTCAATGGAAGAGAAGATGGTGGTGGGTAGTGAGGAGTGGTGTGCCTTTCCGGGGCTGGGGATTCCGGCGATCAAGGCACGGGTCGACTCCGGTGCCGCCACTTCATCGATTCACGCCTTCAATATCCAGCAGTTCAAGCGCGATGGTGAGCTCTGGGTCAGCTTCGAGGTGCATCCCCTGCAGAATAACCAGAAGACCGAGGTGCGCTGCGAGTGTCCGGTGGTGGATCGGCGCCGGGTCAAGAGCTCCAGTGGGGTCTCGCAGACCCGCTTTGTGGTTGCGGCCGAGCTGAAGATTGGGGAGGAGACGTGGGGGGTTGAGCTGACCCTCGCCAACCGCGACTCGATGGGCTATCGCATGTTGCTGGGACGCGAGGCGATGAATGGTCGCGTGCTGGTGGACCCCTCGGTCCGTTTTCTGATGGGCGAGGTGAGCAAGGATCAGATCGACAGCTGGTATGGCAGACGACGTACCCCCCGAGGGGATGGTTTGAAGATTGGTCTGCTGGCCAGCAATCCGGATCTCTACAGCAATCGCAGAATCATGGAGGCGGGGGAGGAGCGCGGCCATGAGGTGGACTTTCTCAACATCAAGCAGTGCTACATGAAGCTGGATGCGGAGAACCCGGAGGTGCACTATCGTGGGGGCAAGGTGCTCAACGATCTCGATGCGGTTATCACCCGCATTCGCCCCAGTGCCACCTTCTATGGTTGTGCACTCGCACGGCAGTTTGAGAGCATGGGGGTCTATACCACCAACTCCTCCATCGCCATTACCCAGTCGCGAGACAAGCTGTTTTCGTTGCAGCTGATGGTACAGAGCGGGATCAGTATCCCCACCACCGGGTTTGCCAACTCACCAATCGATACCAGCGATATGATCGAGATGGTGGATGGAGCTCCGCTGATAGTGAAGCTGCTGGAAGGGACCCAGGGGCGTGGTGTGGTGCTGGCAGAGACCAGAAAGGCGGGCGAGAGTGTGATCAACGCCTTCAAGGCACTGCGCGCCAACCTGCTGGTGCAGAAGTTTGTCAAGGAGGCGGATGGCAAGGATCTGCGCTGCTTTGTCATCGATGGCAAGGTGGTGGCCTCGATTCAGCGTGAGGCGGCTCCCGGTGAGTTCCGCGCCAATATCCACCTGGGAGGCTCTGCATCGATTGTGCGGATCACGCCGAAAGAGCGGGCACTGGCGGTCAAGGCGGCCAAGGTGTTGGGGCTCAAGGTGGCGGGGGTCGATATCATCCGTTCAAAGAGCGGCCCCCAGCTGCTGGAGGTCAACTCCTCGCCGGGGCTGGAGGGGATTGAGGGGGCAACCGGCAAGGATGTGGCCGGGATGATGATCGCCTCAATCGAACGGCAGTTGAAATGGGAGCCGAAAACGACCCCCTCCGGAGATTAACGCTCCCCTGTATGGGGCGGGAGATCCGCTGGGGTATCCTGTGAAGAAATCAGCTGGTTGCGCCCATTGGATTTGGCGCGATAGAGAGCCTTGTCGGCGGCCTCGATCAGATCTTCCGGACTGTTGTGGTTGTCGGGCTGCAGGGAGGAGACCCCGAGACTGATGGTGATCAGTGCCGGCATGTCGTCCTCGCGATATTCGTGAAGAATCTTCAGTGCCTCAACCTCCTTGCGGATCTGCTCCCCGATCTGGATGGCATGTTGCAGGTCGGTGTTGATCAGTACCACCACAAACTCTTCGCCTCCATAGCGGGCCACCAGGTCGGAGGCGCGTTGGGCAAACGGGCTGTTCTGTAACAGTTCACCGATCAGGCGCAGGCACTCATCCCCGGCCAGGTGACCATAGTTGTCATTGAACCGTTTGAAGAAGTCGATATCAAACAGGATCAGTGCAACAGATTGATGGCTGCGCTGACCACGGCGCCACTCCTCTTTTATGCGGTTATCGAAGGTGCGACGGTTGGCGATTCCGGTCAGGCCGTCTTTTGCTGCATGTTCCGCCAGCCGCTGGTTGGAGCGCTCCAGCTCCTCCTGGGCATACTTCAGGCGCTCCTCGGTGCGTACCCGTTCGACAATCTGCTGCTGCAGGTTCTGGTTGATTTTCATCAGCTCCTGGGTACGCTGGTTGACCTTGATCTCGAGCTGGCGCTTGGCAGAGCGGATCGACTCCTCATGGCTCTTGCGTTCGCTGATGTCGGTGATGAATGCGGTATAGATATAGTTGTCGTCCTGTTGAATCCGTACCGTGCTGATTTCAACTGGAAAGTGTCGTCCGCTGATGGTCTGTGCGACCGCCTCAAGGTGAGCCTTGCCATCGTGATAACTCTGGTGGTTGCTGTTTGCCAGTGCCTTGATGTGGCCTTCACGATATTCAGCCGGAATAATCAGGTCAGCAATGTTCTGCCCGATGGCCTGGGTACGATCCAGTTCGAACAGTGACCTTGCCGCAGGGTTGAAGTCGATCACATTGCCATGGCTGTTGATGGTGATGATGGCATCTTTTGCCGAGGCGATGGTGGCGGCATGGCGTTGATGGTGCTCGGCCAGCGCCTGTGCGGTCAGTTGGCTGTTGAAGCTGGTGTAGGCCCGCCACCAGGAGAAGGTCAGCAGCAGCAACAGCAGAACACTGCCATGAATAGCGGCCCAGAATTGTACCTGGTCGGCACGTTCGCTGAGGGTTTCGTTGTTGATGTGGCTTACCAGCTTCCACATATCATCCCGGGAGTAGCGCTGGCTAGTAGCGCCGGAGAAGGCAGTCGCCAAACCGGCACTGGAGAGTATCTCCTTGCCAGTCGGATAGAGGGTGATATGGCTGAAAATCCCCTGCGTGGTCTGGATCTGTCCCGCATCCAGAAAACGGACCTGAGCCCACTCCACCGGGTTGTAGCGTGACATGGTCTCATCACGTTGGAACATGAAGCCCCAGCTGCGCTCTGGATCGGGGTGGGAGAGCCAGTACCCCTCTGCATTGAGCAGCATGGTACTGCTCTGGTGTTCGCGGTTGAACTGTTCGATGGTATCGAGCAGCAGTTGGGCAAAGTAGTTGAGCAGGATCACACCGGTCTTGCTCCCTTCCCGGTTATAGACCGGCATGCCGAGGCGAATCATTGGCTTGTAGGGCTGCTCGATCTTGCCATGTTCGATATTGAGGTCGAGTGGAGAGATGAAGATTTGGTTGCGCTCGAGCCTGAAACTGTCGCGGAAGTAGTAGCGTTTGCTCTTGTCTTGCAAGGCCTCGTCAGCAACCCTCTCCGGCTCTCCATTATTGAAATTGACCCGGATGGTCTCCATGCCGTGCTCATCCAGATAGCGAATCTGGTCATACAGTCCTCGATGTCTGGAGAACACCATAAAGTGCTGCTGGAGATACTGCAGCGCCAGTTGATGATTACTCTGGTTGAGATCGCGGATCTCCTCCAGCTCGGAGAGGATCACCAGGTCATTGATCGCGCTGTGCAGATCCTTGAGCAATCCTTGCTTGACCTGCTTTATCTGCTTCAGCTCCTGCTGTTTGAGTTGCTCGACTTCGGCATCCAGCGCCAGATGATAGTAGAACCACAATCCTCCGAGCAGGAGCACCAGCCCCGGGATGAAAAAACGGATCATCTCGGAGAGAATCTGACGGTGAAAGAGGGAGGCTCGGGAGGAGTCAGTCATGCTGAGGGGAGTGGTGTCGAGAGGCAGTGGTCAAGAGTAGAGGGTTTGCAGGTGACTGTCTACTCTGTCCACAGCTACACGGTGTGCAGACGCATGGAGAGGTCGATGGCCCGGATATTTTTGGTGAGTGCACCGATGGAGATGTAGTCCACCCCGGTGGCAACAATCTGTGGTAGTTTTTCGTCGGTAACGTTGCCGGAGACCTCCAGCTTTGCCTGCCCGGCGTTGAGTTTGACGGCCGCCTCCATCTGCACCAGGGTGAAGTTGTCGAGCATGATGGTATCACTGCCCGCAGCAAGGGCCTGTTGCAGCTCTTGTAGTGACTCCACCTCGACCTCGACCGGTTGTGTGGGGGCAATGCGGCGGGCCTGTGCCACCGCAGCCTCAATCGAGCCGCAGGCGGCGATATGGTTCTCCTTGATCAGAAAGGCATCATGCAGTCCCATCCGGTGGTTGCTTCCGCCACCACAACGAACCGCGTATTTTTGTGCCTGGCGCAGTCCCGGGATGGTCTTGCGGGTATCCAGAATGGTGGTCTGGCTGCCACGGGCCAGGGTGGCATAGTGGTGGGTGGTGGTAGCCACAGCCGAGAGGGTCTGCAGAAAATTCATGGCGGTGCGCTCACCAGTGAGCAGGGCTCGTGCATTACCCTCGAGGGTTACCAGGGTCTCTCCTGCCTCAATGTGATCCCCTTCCTGGTAGTGCCAAGACAGCTGTGCAGTGTGGTCAAGCTGCAGAAAGCACTCGCTGGCCCAGGCGCTGCCGCAGAGGATCATCGGCTCCCGGGTCAATATGGTTGCGCGGGTTCGGCTGTCAGCCGGGATCAGTTGAGCGGTGATATCCCCGCTGCCGATATCCTCCTGCAGGGCGGCGGTGACCTCTTGTGCGACCAGAGTCGCGTCAGGTTGTGTCATGGCGTGCGACCTCTTCTGCCTGGGTGTTGTGTTGTTCAATCAGTACCTTTGCGTACTCTGTCATCGGTACCATCCCGGCGGAGATGGCCAGGGTACGTATCTGCTGGGCCGTGACCCCCGGTCGAATCTGGCTGCGCAGCTCCTCATCCGCCTGCATCAGTTCATACAGGGGCATGCGCCCCTTGTAGCCGCTCTGGTGACAATGGTCGCACCGTTTCATCGCCTCCACTTCGCCCCGGCAGTGGGGACAGACCTTGCGAACCAGTCGTTGTGAGAGCACGCCAATCAGGGTGTCTTGCAGGGTGTAGGACTCAATCCCCATCTCCAGCAGGCGGGGGATTGCGCTGGGGGCATCCCCGGTATGGAGGGTGGAGAGTACCAGATGGCCGGTATAGGCGCTCTGCAGGGCGATGTGTGCGGTCTCCTCGTCGCGGATTTCGCCGATGAAGATCACATCCGGGTCGTGTCGCAGCAGATGGCGCAGGTTGGTGGCAAAGCTGTTACCGGTGGCCTGACTGATCTCGATCTGGCGCACCTGATCGATCCGGTACTCTACCGGGTCCTCCAGACTGATGATGTTGAGTTGCTGCTCGCGCAGGGCTCGCATGGCGGCATACAGGGTGGTCGATTTGCCCGATCCGGTCGGTCCGGTTACCAGAATCAGACCACTTCGCTGCTGCAGCATCGATGCCAGTCTGTGCTCATCATTCTCCCGAAAGCCGATCTCCTGCAGGGTACGCAGTCCGGTTTTGGGGTCGAGAATACGGATGGCGATGCTCTCTCCCTCCACCACAATCACGGTAGAGATACGCAGATCGACCTGGCGCCCCTCCAGCAGTAGATGGTGAGATCCATCCTGTGGCTTGTGGTGCTCGGCAATATCCATGTTACCGAGGATCTTGATGCGGCTGACCAGGGCGGGGTAGCGGTCTGGTTCTAACTGCCGGATCAGCACCATCTCTCCGTCAATGCGGAACTTGACCTCGACCCGATCCTGCAGAGGGCGCAGATGAATGTCCGAGGCACCGGCGGCAATGCCCTCTTCGAGCAGTGCTGAAACCAGTTCAATGGTTGAGGCCCCTCCTGTGGAGGGTGTATGTGTGACTGGAGCGGAGAGGGTGACCGTATGCGGACTCCCGGCCGGGATAAAGAGGTGAATGGCCGTATGGGGATGGTCAATGTGATAGAGGTGGTGGCCCTGCTCATCCTCAACCGCTCCCATGCAGTGGCTGCTGAGAGAGGCCCCATCGGCAAAGTGGATGGTGAAGGATTGCTGCTGCTGAAGCGGGTGGGGTCGACCGTGGTAGAGGTGGCTGATCTGCTCGAAGGGGTATGGTTCGATATCGCCGCTTCCCTTTCTGGTCAGCCGCAGCTGACGGGAGGTATGGTCGATCTGAAACCCCTCTCCCGCTATGGTGTCCCCATTGAGCAGGTGGCAGTGGTAGGGGGCGGTAGCAGCCGCGTCAGCCATCACTGTGCCAAAGTTCAAGGGTTGGGGAAGAACCGACTGGGCCACTGAGTACTACCTGGAGCTGTCGTCTCGACCCGGTGGTTGTGTGGGTCGCCGTGCTGGTTACGCTGTAGCCTCCGGCATCATTGGTGACTTGGACGATACAGCTGTTCTGACCGACGTTGGTGCTGAATTCAGCCACGATGTGGTTGTTGGTGTGGTTGCGGATGGCCTCTGCGATGCCCACCTCTGCGGCATGAAATGCGGATGATTCAAAGCGAAAGTTGCTTGCCATCTTCTGCTCCAGTACCGCAGCTTGCATCGCGCCCAGTCCCAGCAGGCTCATGGTGGAGAGTAGTAACAGGCTGAATATCAGGGTACTGCCCTTTTGTTGCCGAGGGATGTAGAGTGGGGTTGACAAAATTCCGGTAGAATTTCCGATATGGTTTTTATGTTTAGTCACGCCGACATTCTACTGTGAGAGCTTCGCCTGATGAAAGAGTTGATTCTGGGAGGGGTGCGCAGTGGCAAGAGCCGTTATGCCGAGCAGCGCGTGCGGGAGTTGCAGCAGGACGGTGAACTACTCTATCTGGCGACAGCAACGGCGCAGGATGAGGAGATGGTGGCACGGATTGCCCACCACCAGCAGCAGCGTGGGGATGGCTGGAGACTGCTGGAGCAGCCGGTTGCCCTGGCGCAAACGCTACAGCAGGAGGCAACGGTGGGGCGCATTGTGCTGGTGGAGTGTTTAACCCTGTGGCTGACCAATCTGTTGATGGCCGGGGATGAGTCACTGCTGCAGCGTGAGCAGCAGGCGCTGCTGGAGGTGTTGCCAACCCTGCCGGCAACCATCCTGTTGGTGAGTAACGAAACCGGTTTGGGTGTGGTGCCGATGGATCCATTGAGTCGACGTTTTTGTGATGAGGCGGGCCGACTGCACCAGCAGTTGGCGGCCCTCTGCAACCGGGTTACCTGGGTCGTTGCCGGGATTCCCCAAACCATTAAACAGGAGTAGATGATGGATGCGTGGTGGCAGCAGCCCATAGCCGAGTTGAATCGGCAAACAGAACAGCAGGCGCTGCAGCGTCAGGGGCAGTTGACCAAACCCCCCGGTTCACTGGGGCGGATGGAATCACTTGCGGTAGCACTGGCAGCGATGCAGGGAAGCACCTCTCCGGATATCCGAGTCCCATGGATCACCATTTTTGCCGCAGACCACGGTATTGCCACGCTGGGAGTCTCCGCCTTTCCCCAGGCGGTGACCATGGAGATGGTGCGCAACTTCTCCCGTGGGGGGGCTGCCATCACGGTTCTGGCCAACCTCCACAGTGCCAAGCTGGAGGTGGTCAATGTGGGAACAGTGGAACCACTGGAGCCACTGCCCCGGGTGGTAGATGCGCGTATCGGGCCGGGAACCCACCCCTTTGTAGAAGCGTCAGCGATGAGCCGGACAGAGTGTGAAGCGGCATTGGCAGCAGGCCGCAGCGCCCTGATGCGTGCACAACAGCAACAGGCGGATCTCTTTATTGGAGGGGAGATGGGGATCGGTAACACCACCTCGGCAGCGGCTGTTGCAGCGGCACTACTGGAGCTGGAAGGGAGGGAGGTGTCTGGTGCCGGTACCGGGCTCGATTCGGCAGGGGTGGTGCAGAAGGGGCGACTGATTGATCAGGCACTGGCGTTTCACCGTGCCCATTTGCAAGATCCACTGGAGGTCCTGCGTCGGCTTGGGGGATTCGAGATGGTTGCATTGAGCGGCAGCATGGTTGCGGCTGCGCAGCAGGGGATCCCGGTTTTGGTGGATGGCTTTATCACCTCGGTTGCGGCCCTGGCAGCGGTGCGGATGGCACCCGAGTCACGCCAGTGGATGATCTTCTCTCACCGTTCGGCGGAACAGGGGCATCAACGGGTGCTGGAGGCACTACAGGCAGAGCCGTTACTCGACCTGCAGCTGCGGCTTGGGGAGGGGAGCGGTGCCGCCATCGCCCTGCCCCTGTTGCAGCAGGCGTGCCAGCTTCACAACGGTATGGCCACCTTTGCCGAGGCGGGTGTCTCCGAGGGGTAACCGTCGGTTGAGGCCTCTGTTTCCATGCAGCCGCTCATCATCGCCTTTCAACTGCTGACCCGTATCCCGCTCCCCTATAGCGCTGAGTTCAGCGCGCGCAACCACGGCTACTCCATTCTCTACTATCCACTGGTGGGGCTGGTGATCGGGGTTGGGCTGTGGCTGCTGAGTCAGTTGTTGAGTGGGCAGGAGGTTGTGTTGCAGGCAGCGTGGTTGCTACTGATCTGGGTTGGGTTCAGTGGTGGCCTGCATCTGGATGGGCTGGCGGACAGTGCCGATGGTTGGGTTGGTGGTATGGGGGATCGTGAACGGATTTTGATGATCATGAAGGATCCCGCCTGTGGGCCGATGGGTGTGATTGCGATTGTGCTGGTGTTGCTGCTCAAGTGGAGTGGCCTGGTGGCCCTGCTGGAGGGGGGGCAGGTTGTCCCGCTGTTGTGGGTGCCGGTGCTGGCCCGTACCCTGTTGATCACCCTGTTTCAGACCACCCCCTATCTCCGCTCCGGAGGCATGGGGGAGGCGCTTTCGCAGTATATTCCACAGCGCTGGGCGCTAACGGTTCAGCTGGTAGTGCTGATGTTGGCACTCTATTTTGGGGTTCACTGGGGGGTGTTGTTGCTGTTGCTGCTGGCGGCGATCCTGTTCAGAAGGGGGGTGATGAAGCAGTTGGGTGGGTTTACCGGGGATCTTGCCGGTGCCCTGGTGGAGAAGATGGAGGTGCTGTTGTTACTGTTGTTTGTGATTCTATGAAGTGCAATCCAAATCGGACAACAAGGCAAGCTAATCAGTCACTGACGGAGTGAGTGGCTAATGTGTGGTTTATGTTGGCCCGACAGGAACAACGAGTCCAGATTCAGGTGCTGCTCCAGGGTATCCGCCAGCCGTTCCAGGCTCTCTTCACGCAACTGCTCCAGGTCGACCCGTTGTGCACCCTCCAGCCCGGCCCACTGTAGCAGTGCCTGCAGGCTGTCGGGATGGTCAAACAGCCCATGCAGGTAGCTGCCGATGATCTGTCCGTCGGCCGAGATCGCCCCATCGAGGCTGCCATCCTGCAGGGTGGCAAACGGGGATTGCAAGGCACACCCGGTGGTGGTGCCGGCATGGATCTCGTACCCGGTTACGGCTGCCTGTTGTAGCGTCAGGTTACCGCTGACATTCTTCAGCTGCTTCTCCGGCGCCAGGGTAGTGCGGATCTCCAGCAGCCCCAGCCCGGTCTGGCTGCCGGGCTTGCCCTCGATCCCGTCGGGGTCGTTGATCTGCTCTCCCAGCATCTGAAAGCCGCCACAGATTCCCAACAGTTTGCCACCATAGCGCAGGTGTCGCTGGATGGCCGCGGCCCACCCCTGCTGGCGCAGCCAGCTCAGATCGGCACAGCTGTTCTTGCTACCGGGCAGAATGATCAAATCGGCCGCCGGAGGGGGGGTGTTGGGGGCAACCAGTTGTAGCTCCACCTGCGGGTGGTGGCGCAGAGGGTCGAGGTCGGTGTGGTTGCTGATGCGTGGCAGTGCCGGTACCACCACCTTCAGCAGGGCATTCGGGTTGGCTTCCTCATTTTGCGGAAGTGCATCCTCTGCATCGAGTTGAAGTCCGTGGAGGTAGGGGAGTACACCCAGTACCGGTTTGCCACTGCGCTGCTCCAGCCACTCGAGCCCCGATTCCAACAGCTTGATATCCCCCCGAAAGCGGTTGATGATAAAACCGACCACACGATCCTGTTCACTCTGCGACAACAGCTCCAGGGTGCCGATCAGGTGGGCGAAGACCCCGCCACGGTCAATATCGGCCACCAGCACCACCGGGCAGTCCACCGCCTCGGCAAAGCCCATGTTGGCGATATCCCGATCCCGCAGGTTGATCTCTGCCGGGCTGCCGGCCCCCTCCACCATCACCGACTGGTACTGCTGTTGCAGCCGTCGATAGGCAGTGACCACCTCCTCCAGTAGTTGAGGCTTCAGTTGATGGTAGCGTTTGGCATCACGATTACCAATCGCCTTGCCGTGGAGAATCACCTGGGCCCCGATATCGGTGGTGGGTTTGAGCAGAATCGGATTCATGTCGGTGGTCGGCGCTATCCTTGCAGCCGCTGCCTGCAGTGCCTGTGCCCGTCCGATCTCGCCACCATCCACTGTCACCGCGCTGTTGAGTGCCATGTTCTGCGGTTTGAAGGGGGCGACCGATACCCCGTTGCGCTGCAGCAGACGACACAGTCCGGCGGTGATGACACTCTTGCCGGCATCGGAGGTGGTACCCTGAATCATCAAGCTAAAGGGATCTGTGGTGAATTTCATGGTGATCCATTATACGATGTGCCAATGGTTGAAAATATTACGATTGAGATGGCTGGCATTGTCACGCTTGCCTTGCTACTGGATCGGCTGCTGGGCGAAGTGGGTCGATTTCATCCGCTGGTAGGGTATGGTCGTATTGCCCACAAGGTGGAGCTGATACTGTTTCGGGGCCAACCTACAGCACCACCTCTCTGTGGTGTGATCGGCTGGGTGGCGATGGTTCTGCCAATCCTCTTTCTCGGGCTGTTGTTGATGCTGTTGCAGGGAGCGCCACGGTTTGCACTGGAAGTGGTTGTGCTCTATCTATTGGTGGGTGGTCGCAGCCTGACTCAGCACGCGGAGACGGTGTCACAGGCGCTGGAGGAGAAGGATCTGCCCAGGGCACGACAGGCGGTGGGGCAGATTGTCAGTCGACAAACCGAGCCACTGGATGAGGTGGGGGTGGCCAATGCCGCGACCGAATCGGTATTGGAGAATGGCAGTGATGCGATCTTTGCGGCACTGTTCTGGTATCTGCTGCTGGGGCTGCCGGGCGCGCTACTCTATCGTGCCATCAACACCCTGGATGCGATGTGGGGCTATACCACGCCACGCTATATCGATTTTGGCTGGTTTGCTGCCAGGGTGGATGACTGGGCCAACTGGATACCGGCACGATTGACCGCTCTCAGCTATGCATTGCTGGGAAATGGAACCGATGCCATGCGCAGCTGGCGTGAACAGGCGGCGGCCTGCAAGAGCCCCAATGGTGGGGTGGTGATGGCGGCGGGTGCCGGGGCGTTGCAGATCGAGCTGGGTGGGGAGGCCTACTACAACGGCAGGCGTGAAGAGAAGCCGCAGCTCGGTTTCGGCCCCAGGGTGAAGGTAAAGGATATCGGGCGGGCCACCCGTCTGGTAGTACAGACCCAGTGGCTCTGGGTGGGGCTGTTGTGGGCAGCCGTGTTATTGCAGTGGATTGTGTATGGATAACAAGCCAGAACATGGTGGAGCCCGAGGGTACTGGGCCAGACAGTGTGGCCTGGCTGAAGCGCAGATTATGGATCTCTCTACCGGCATCAACCCCAACGGCTGGCCGGTACCCTCGCTGCCGGAGTCGGTTTGGCAGCGGTTGCCGGAGGAGAGTGAGTCCTTGATGCAGGCAGCGGCGGACTACTACGGGAGTGATGTGCTGTTGGCAGTCGCTGGATCTCAGGCGGCGCTACAGGCGCTACCGCGGCTGCGCCCGCACAGTCGGGTCGGTATTCTCAGTCCTGCCTACCAGGAGCATCTGCAGGGGTGGCAAGCGGCGGGCCATCAGGTGGTTGCGCTGGGTGTGGAAGAGATTGAGTCGGCACTGCCGACACTGGATGTGCTGGTGGTGGTCAACCCCAACAACCCTACCGGGGTACGCTTCTCCACGACAAAGCTACTCTACTGGCACCAGCAGCTGGCAGACCGAGATGGTTGGCTGGTGGTCGATGAGGCCTTTATCGATACCACTCCGGAGCAGAGCCTCTGCCACCAAGGAGCGCTACGCAGTGGGTTGATCGTACTGCGTTCGATGGGCAAGTTTTTCGGGCTGGCGGGGATGCGGGTCGGTTTTGTCCATGCCCTCCCCGAATTGTTGCAGCGGCTCAACACACTGCTTGGCCCGTGGGCAGTGAGCCACCCGGCACAGTGGGTGGCAGAGCAGGCGCTACGGGATCGTGCATGGCAACAGCAGACACGTGTTGCACTCACCCTGGCCGGTGAACGGTTACAGCAGCTGCTGGCCGATCATCACTTGAAGCCCGGCGGGGGTACCGCACTGTTCCAGTGGGTGCAGACGCCTGCTGCGGCCGAGTGGTTTCAACAGTTGCTGCAGCAGGGGGTGTTGGTGCGCCTGTTCCAGCAGCCTGCGGCACTCCGTTTTGGGCTGCCGGCCAGTGAGTCCGAGTGGGAACGGTTACAACAGGCTATACAGCAGTGTGCCTCGAAGGAGGTGGCATGAACCAAATGATTACCTGCCGTATTGGTATCGACCTGGGGGGCACCAAGATTGAGGCCATTGTGGTTGACCGCAGTGGCAAGGAGCTGCTGCGCCAACGGGTTGCCACGCCACAGTGGGACTATCCTGCCACGCTCAGGGCCATTGCCGGGCTGGTGGAAACGGTTGAACGTAGATCCGGCCTCTATGGCTCGGTTGGGGTGGGTATCCCCGGTACTCTCTCTCCGGCAACCGGTCTGGTGAAGAATGCCAACTCCACTGCGCTGATTGGCCATCCGCTCAATCGTGATCTGCAGGCAGTGCTGCAGCGGCCGGTGCGGCTGGCCAATGATGCCAACTGCTTTGCACTTTCTGAAGCCACCGATGGTGCGGCGGCAGGGGCCAGTAGTGTCTTTGGGGTGATTTTGGGTACAGGAGTGGGCGGTGGTGCCGTTATCAATGGTAAGGTGGTGGTGGGTGCCAATGCCATTGGTGGAGAGTGGGGGCACAACCCACTACCGTGGCCACGAGTGGATGAGTTGCCGGGGCCGGACTGCTATTGTGGTAAAAAGGGGTGTATCGAGACATTTCTCTCTGGCCCCGGACTGCAAATGCGGTATTATGAAAGTACAGGGGTTGAGATCTCTGCTCAAGAGATCGTACTCCGTTCACAACAAGGAGAGCAGGATGCCATTGAGATCATGCAGCAATACGAAGATCGACTTGCGCGAGGGCTTGCAAGCGTGATCAATCTACTCGACCCGGAAGTAATCGTTCTTGGCGGTGGCCTCTCCAATATCGACCGCCTCTACCCTCACACCAGGAATCTCTGGGGTGAATATGTCTTCTCTGATGAGGTGCGTACCGAGCTGGTCAAGGCACAGTATGGGGACTCCAGTGGTGTGCGCGGTGCAGCCTGGCTCTGGTCTGATCAGGAGATCTGGGGAGAGCAGTCCCAGTGAAGGGGCCTGAGCTGGAGAGCTTGGGCCAGCTCGACCAGCTTCTACAGGAACACACCGGTCTGCTGCTCTACTTCAGTACGCCACAGTGCAATGTCTGCAAGGTGTTGCGTCCCAAACTGACAGCACTATTCGAAGAGCACTATCCCGAAATCTGCCACTGCTACGTTGATATCACGGTCGTACCAGAGATCTCCGGCCAGTACAGTGTGTTTGCGGTACCCACCATTCTCCTCTTTCTCGAGGGCAGGGAGTTTGTGCGCAAGTCACGCAACTTCAGCCCGGCAGGGTTGATCGAGGAGGTGCGCAGACCCTGGGAGATTCTCCACGCCTGACTCGATTTCAGAGTCCCTTGTTGCCTGTTTTACATAACTATTAATCTATTTGGTTTTATCCCCTTTTTTTGTATAGTAGCCTCCGTTTTAATCCACAAATGATGAGGGAGTTTTGATGAACAAAGGCGATATGATTACACTGGTCTCCACCAAGGCCGGGGTCTCCAAAAAAGAGACCAAAGATGTGGTGGATGCGATGCTGGAGCTGGTTGGGGATGTTCTGAAAGAGGGGGAGACCCTGCAGATTGCCGGGTTTGGCACCTTCCGGGTATCCGAGCGAGCGGCTCGTCAGGGGCGCAACCCAAAGACCGGTGAGACCATCCAGATCGCTGCCTCACGCTCTCCCTCCTTCAAGCCCGGCAAGACCCTCAAGGACAAGGTCAACGGGTAATCTGAAAGCTACCGAGTAGCCAATAACTCCACCGCCTGCTCCCGTTCACTGCCATAGAGCCGCCCCAGTAGTTGTTGAAGGGTTTGCAGATTGTTGACCTCGATGGGGTGGTGACGTTGAATCAGTTGTAGCAGTTGCAGGCGGTTGGCACTCCCCTCCAGCAGGATCTCCATGCCTCTTTGCAGGGTAAAGCGGTGGTTCTGCCAGGCACGGCATTGAAACGATCCCATAGTAAAATGGTTGGTGTACTACTGTACCACTGACTCACGCAAGCGCTTGAGATCGGTCACCTGAATGCGATTGCCATGTACGGTGATCATCTCCTCGGCCCTCATTTTGCCGAGCAGGCGGGAAAAGGTCTCACGCTGGATCGAGAGCAGGGAGGCGATGGTGGATTTGGCAGTGGGCAGTTGCAGGGTACACTCCTTACCGGATTCGCAGCCCTGAGCCGATGAGTTGCAGCAGTGTTTGTTGGCGCACTCTATTTGCGAGAAGATGTACCGGGTCAGGCGATGGCGTGCATCTGCCAGTGTCAGGTGCCCAATCTCCGCAGCCTGCTGCTGAATCTTCTGTCCCAGGGTTTGCATCAGTGGCAGGGTGGAGACGGGGCTCTGTTGCAGCAGCTTGAGATATTGTGCACTGTTGAACTCGAACAGTTCACACTCTTCCAGCAGTTCACAGTCACAGTAGTGGTGCGGGCTCTCTTCGGTAAACATCGGAATCTCAGCCAGTGCCATACCGGGACGGATCAGATCCAGGGTCTTTTCACTACCATTGGGGGCACTGAGAAAAAGCTTCGCACAGCCTCTGCGGATGATGTAGAAACAGTCTGCCGGATCCCCCTTGCGAAACAGGGTGTGGCCGAGTTCATAACGAACCAGTCGACCATGGCGAAATATCTGGTCGAGCATGGCTTCTTCAAAGATGGAGAAGAGTTTTGAGCGTCGAACCTCATTCTTGTAGATCGGGAGTAGAGACATAAGATTGTGCTATATCCATCTAAGGGAATTCGTCCAAGGGACAAGCATTGTTCAGCGTGGTGAGAGGTGAATCAATACCTCGACCGAATCATGTTGGGCCGGAGCTTTTGTAACCAATTGATGTAAATCAAATGGGCAGGATTATTTTTTTTGCAATAGGTGAAAAAACAGACGGATGACTCCCAGCCATGGTGCTGCAGAGCAACTATTGCGCAAGATCCCGGTAACGTCTGGCAATGGTTCGAAAGCTGTTGAGAGAGAGCTGACGTATCGAGGGGCGCAGACGCATCGCCGGCATCATGGTGTTGGAGTTGAAGTGGCGTAACACATCGTTGATGAAACAGAGTGCGGCAGGGTTGCCGACAGCCGTTGCGACTCTTTGCAACCCCTCCTCCACCTCAACGACATAGGCCTTGTACAGATCCAGCAGCAGGCTGTCACGGATCAGATCCTGCCACCCCTTGCGGGCCTGACGAACCTTTTTCTTACCACCGGTTCTCCGCTGCCGGCCTGCCGGAGAGCGGGTATTGGCATATTGGCGGTAGATGACCGATTGTCTGCCTGAAGAGTTGATCGGTGGCGTCGTATGGTAGTAGACCGGAGTCGGTTGTGAGAGCTGGCTGTGTTCGTGGTTGCTGGAGGGGAAGCAGTCGTTGTGGATCAGGGTCTCCAGATTGATGATGGTACGGTTGAGGGACTGGCTGAAAGAGTCGTGTTGCACCTTCTGGGTGAGGATGTTGGCCTGCAGATGAGAGATCTGCGGGAATTTGCGGTTACTCTCGTTGTAGGTCAATATCAGCTCTTTCAACCAGTTGGCGACCGGGCTGGTCTGGGGAAAACCGTACTCGTGCTTGATCTCTCGCAGCGATTTGAGTGGGATGGTATTCATGAGATGCAATAACAGTAGTGTGTTTGAAGGTGGAGAGAAAATCTTCCACTTGCCCAACTACTGTAGTCACGAATGGGCGTCAATCAATCCCAGTTTTCGGAAAACTGCGACCCATTTCGGCTCTGTGGGTTGAGCCATCTGAACCGGTTGTGATCCAGGGTAGAGATAGGGTTGCGCGGCCTGACTGAAGTGAACCGAAACCCCATACTGCTGCAGCCGTTGAGCCAGTGTATCTGAAACTTGTGGTGATGGTTGTGGCTCTGGTGTACGAGAAGATTGAAGTGCCTGCAGCTGCTGGTAGAGCCGGCTACGAGCCATCGAAGATTGGGTAATGGTGGTCAGGGTCATCATTGCAGGGTTCTCTCTTGATCTATTAACGGCATATTGAGAGAAAAATTAAGGAATTTCTTAGATGTATTGGCCCAGATAATCGCAACGGGCCGGAGTAACTTGAGTTACAGTCATTGCTTGCGATATGCTTAACGATCCCTTCTGGATCTCCCTTCCCCTTCGAAAACATTGAGATGCAAGCCAGAGATTTAATGACAAGATTCCCGGTTACCATTGGTATGGACCATGCCTTATGGGAGATTCGGGATATTTTTTCAAAAACCAATTTCCACCATATCCTGGTGGTTGATAATCATGGCAAGCTCTATGGGGTGATCTCGGATAGAGATTTACTGAAAGGGCTGAGCCACCGCCTGGGAACAGCGGCAGAAACGGATGCCGACCGTGCCACGTTACATAAAAAAGCGCATCAGGTGATGAGCCGAAATCCCGTTACCGTACATGAGAAAGAGTCCTTTATTACGGTGGTCAATATTTTTGAAAAGCGCAGGTTCTCCTGTGTGCCTGTGGTCGAGCCGAATGATGAGCCAGTTGGAATCATCACAGTGAGAGACATCATCCACTTTCTCAGTGAGCGCTTTACAATAGGGAAGCGTCCCCTGTAATAGCCTGGGGGTAACTTCGGGGGTTCCTTAATAGTCCCACTCGTCCAGCTGGCCAACAAAGTCGGGCTCGCGTCCGACCAGTGCCTCCAGCAGAATGAGTTCATCATCGGTGTGGTTGATGGCAGACATCGGCTCCATCAGCTCTCCGCTTGGGTAAATGTTGAAGGGAGAGTCGTGGTGGATGGTGTCGACCTGCATCAGCAGCTCACCGGTGATGGCAGAGTGGATGTCTCCCTTGCCGTAGCAGAGGCAGATATAGCTTTTGTCGGGGTAGGACTCGATATAACAGCCGGTACCACGAATCCCCAGTTCTGCTACCGGAGTGCGCAGGGTGACTCTGCCAGGGGTAAAGACCGATAGTAGGGCACCTTCGACCAGCTTGATTTGATCCGGTTTACTGTTGCCCTCAAAAAACGCTACCTGGCTCCGTTCACGTAGCAGAAAGGCATTTCGCCCCCGGATAAAGATGGCCCTGCTGCTGCTCTCGGTCTGCAACTGTGCGCCATCGGGCACCGGATCACCAGCAGAAACGGGGACTCCATTGAGTGTAACCGTGCCCTCCGCGGTATGAATGCCTTCGGAGAGGGCAGGGGCGGGTGCCTTTGAGGGGGGGTAGCGGCTGCAGCTTGTCGCCAACAGGGGGATTATGGCGGCACGCAGCAGGGCGATACGGCGTGAGTATGAGAAGGGGTAGGTCATGGAGGTCAATATACGCACTCGTTGAGTGAAATACTATCAAACGGTTGACCTGATCCGGGATTGACCTACAGTGAGGTTAGATGGATTTCATGAGGAGCTGTGAGATGTTGAATGTTCGGGCCTTTGCCATCGCCGCCGCGATTCTCTGGGGAGGTACGATGCTGTTGATGGGCTGGATTGCATCCTCTGGCTATATGCTGGAGTGGGTGGAGTTGATGTCAACCGTCTACCTTGGCTACGGGCCCGGCTTGATCGGTGCAGTGGTGGGTGCTCTCTGGGGTGCAGTTGATGGGGGGATAGGGGGGCTGTTTTTTGCCTGGCTCTATAACCGGCTGAGTGCCCATTTTGCCCCCTCGGCAGATAGCGGAGCCGGGTAGTGGATATTGCAACCCTGACAACCTTTCTGGGATGGTCGACCCTGATCAATATGGGGATCCTGATCTACTGGTTTATGGTGATTTTGTTGGCTCGCGGATGGATCCGTGAGATCCACACCCGTTGGTTTCACCTTTCCGAGGCACAGTTTGATGTTATCCACTATGGGGGCATGGGGCTCTACAAAATACTCATCATTGTCTTCAACCTCGTGCCGTGGCTGGTGTTGAGATTCATTTTCTAGCCACAACCCCTGCCCAGTCTGATGAATAGATTGGCTTGATAAGTAAATAGGCATGGTTGATGCATTATCTTCTGTAGCGAAACAGGAGAGATGCAATGAACAGGATCTATACAGCCTCGACCAGTACAGAAATCTGGCATGATCTGGTAGAAGAGGCAGAACAGGAGACCCACCAAGTGCTAGAACAGGAGGTTGAGGGCTACCTAGTGATGACCCTGATCCGTTATCAGAAGTATGCGGAGCTCAACTCACATATCCTGGCCATGGACTACCTCAGGGCGCATGGAAGCGGAGGTGAAGTTCGACGGCAGCGCCTGCAGCAGCTGGGGGATATCAGTCTACTGTTCAGTGGCCTCTATCCAGAGCAGGCTGACCGCAGAATGGTGCGCAGTGACTACTTTATCCAGATGGGAAAAGGGGCCTATCGGGCTGCAGCGGAGGGGGCGAGAAGTGCTGCTGCAGACATGTTCTGCAAACTGTCACGCAGGTTTGTGCCGTTAAGCAAAGTACTGCGTGCCATTCATGATCAGACCAGTGAGGCACGTCCTCATCTGCTGGAGGCGTGGGAGCAGTGGAGTGGGTTGGGAGATCAGCAGGCGTGGCAGACACTCAGCCGCAACGGGGCGATTCCGGTCAATATGGTAGGGCGAGCATAGAAGATCAACCCGATACTACCCGATCTCGTCCCTGCTCCTTGGCACGATAGAGGTTGTGGTCGGCCAGTGGTAACAGTGACTCCAGGCAGGTCTCGTTATCTGCACTGCAGGTTGCGACCCCGAGACTCAACGTGACATGGTCAGCGATCTCCGACTGCTGGTGGGGAATGGAGGCATTGCGTACCGATTCGGCTATGCGCTCTCCGGTCAGGATGGCCCCCTCGTTGTCGGTATTGGGGAGGATCACGGTAAACTCCTCTCCACCGTAACGGGCAACGAAGTCAGTCGTGCGTGGCAGCCCCTCCTCGATGGCACGAGCCACTTTGCGCAGACACTGGTCTCCGGCCTGGTGACCATAGTGATCATTGAAGCGCTTGAAGTAGTCAATATCCATCATGATTACAGAGAGGGGTTGTTGAGTGCGCAGGCTGAGTTGAGATGCCTGTTTCAGAAAGCGCTCCATCGCGCGGCGGTTGGGCAGCTGGGTCAGCTCATCGGTGAGAGAAAGATTTTCCAGCGCCTCACTCTGCCTTTTCAGCACACGAAGCAGATGGTTGAAGTCGTCAGCCAACTGATGAAACTCCAGTACGCCCCTAGTGGGTACTGGTCGATCATTGAGACCAAGCGTCTGCATGTGAATGTCATGTCGCAGGCGTGAAAGTGGGCCAATCAGAAACCGTTCCAGCAGTGCCAGTACGATGAACAGCACGATCAGACTCTGCAGTCCACTCAACAGGAGTGCCTGGTACAGGTTCTGCTCCAGCTGTTTGATAAACTCGGTGTGATCGACAAACAGGTGTACCGCATACATGGGCTCACCACTGTCAGCCCGGATGTCATAACGCACTTGGTGAACACCTGCGATGAACTCGTCTGCTGGGTGGGAGGGGAGAATGCTCTGTTGGGTGAGCAGGTTAATAATCTCAACCGTATATCCAGTCAGTTGTTCCATCTGCCGCAGGCTGAGTGAGGCATCAACAATTACCTCGAGATAGCCACTGATACGCAGTCCGCCGATGGGTAGAATCACCGAGAAGAGGGCATCCTTTTCCGTCACCCATTTACCGGAAAAGGTTTTGAACTGTTCTGTGCCCTTACGTTGTGCAGCCTGCACCACGACAGGGCTCTTGTTCCGAGGCAGTGGGTATTCATGGACATTCATGGCACCACGGGTACGCCCCTCGGCCAGCAAATGCCAGCCTGGGTCATAGACTCGCAGGGATTCCAAGGTGAGCGTAGTTGCATTGATATAGCCACTGACAAACGGGTCATTCAGTATCTCCGTCAGCCCATTGGAGGGAAAATTCTGCTTGAACTCCTTGCGTGAAATGAATTGTGAACCGAAGACCTCCACCTCTTTGCGTAGCTGTTCAAAGATCTGCAGGGTGGAACGTTGTGCCAATTTTTGCAGGTAATTCCACTCTTTCTGTTTCTGGGCAAACGCATGGTTCTGCTCCGATTTGTAGATGGTGATCAGGTTGGTCGCAAACAGGGCGATCAGACTGAGCAGAATCAGCGTACGGATCGGCAGCCTTTCAATGGAGAGCTGCAATGGGGGGCTCAGTAGGCAATTGGGAAGTGGTTTTGCATCCAGCTGGACCAACCCCCACGAAACCAGTAGAGATTCTGGTAACCCCAGCTGTGGGCCTTGGTGATGGCATTGCTGCTACGCAGACAGCGAGGTCCGTTGCAGTAAAAGAGTAGCGGGGTTGTGGTGGAGGGGGCAAGCTGTTGCAGCTGCTGCTGATCCATCTCCACATCCAGCAGATTGTGTGCTCCCTCGATATGCCCCTTGTGAAACTCTTCCGCTCGTCGAGCATCGATGATGATGAGGCCAGGTTGAGTTTGGAACAGCTCGATTACCCCCTCTGCATCGACCCGGATGGCTCCCTCCACTTGCTCTGGTGCCATCGATTTTTCCGCATGCGCACCCATATGGATAAGGATGCCAACCAAGAGTAGCAGTACAGTCCGGTATTGCCGCATGAGAACTCCCCCTTTGTTCATGAATTGCGTACTTTTTCTACTGATCGTATCACAACGGAAAAACCACGTGTACAAGGCGTCGAGAGAGGTGACAGAAGTCAACCTCTGTTCACTATTCCCGGAGGGGAACTCTCTCCCCTACAGGCCGTACCATCCGGGGAATAGCAGAATCGACCCCAGAACCGTGATCTGAATCAGGATAAATGGGGTTACCCCACGATAGATGTCGGTGGTTTTCACCTCTGCAGGAGCCACCCCTTTCAGATAGAAGAGGCTGAAGCCGAAGGGTGGGGTGAGAAAGGAGGTCTGCAGATTCATTGCAATGAGAATGGCATACCAGAGCAGCGGAATCCCCAGTGCCTCTGCCACCGGCAGCAGCATCGGCACTACGATAAAGGCGATCTCGACAAAATCGATGAAGAAGCCGAGTAGCAGAATGAAGAGCATGGAGAAGATCAGGAACCCCCACTTCTCGCCGGGAAGCTGCAGCAGGTACGCCTCTACAATGCGGTCGCCACCGCTGTAGGTGAAGGCCATGGAGAAGGCGGTGGCACCAACCAGTATGGCAAACACCATGGCCGTGATTTTTACCGTCTCCTCGGCACTCTCGAACAGTGCCCGTAGTGAGAACTTGCGATAGAACTGTGACAGCAGAATGGCCCCAATGCCTCCCACCGCAGAGGACTCGGTAGGGGTGGCAATTCCTGAGAAGATCGAGCCGAGCACGACAATAATCAGAATCAGTGGGGGGAGAATGGCCTTGATTGCATCAAGATACTGCTGTTGCAGTGTACTCTGCTGTGCCTCTTCAAAGGGGATGGCAGGAGCACTCTCTTCGACCATATGGGTGTAGATCAGTACATAGAGAATATAGAGGCAGACCAGTACCAGTCCGGGTACAACCGCCGCCTTGAACAGGTCGCCCACCGGCAACCCCATCACATCGCCGAGAATGATGAGGATGATGGAGGGGGGGATGATCTGTCCCAGTGTGCCAGAGGCACAGATCACCCCGCAGCTGAGGGGCCGGTTATAGTGGTATTTCAGCATCACCGGCAGTGAGATTACCCCCATGGCCACCACGCTGGCACCCACCACACCAGTCGATGCTGCCAGCAAGGTGCCGACCAGGATGGTGGAGATTGCCAGGCCGCCAGAGCGTTTGCCAAACAGTTTACCCATCGATTCGAGTAGCTGCTCGGCCAGCTCGGTCTTCTGCAGCATGATCCCCATAAAGATGAAAAGTGGTACCGCCATCAGTACCGAGTTCTCCATGATCGACTGTATGCGAAACGGCATGAAGGCGAAGATCTCCAGCCCCTGGGAAACTGCACCGAAAATCAGGGCGACACCACCAAAGGTGAAGGCGACTGGAAAACCGAACAGCAACAGCCCCAGAGCGGTGATGAACATCAGAATCCCGATCATACCGCCTCTCGAAGTCGTTGCCAGGCACGCAACATGAAGCCCACTCCACTGATCACCAGCAGCAGGAAAGAGAGTGGAATCATCGATTTTATGATCCAGCGTTGGGGCAGACCACCGGGGTCACCACTGCCTTCGCCCAACTGGTAACTGTCGATAACAAAACCGACTCCATACCAGGCGATCAGCACGGCAAAGGGGATCAGGAAGAGCAGAGTGCCGGCGATATCAACCATCGCCTGCCGTTTGGCTGAGAGCTGGCTGTAGATCAGATCGACCCGAACATGGTCATTCCTTGACAGGGTGTAGGAGATCCCCAGCAGAAACACGCTGGCATAGAGATGCCACTCCAGCTCCTGCATGCCGATGGAGACATCGTTGAAGAGGTAACGCATGACCACATCGTAGAAGACATTGCACAGCAGCAGTAACAGCAAGATGGCGGAGAGTTTGCCAACCGCAGCCGTCATCTGGTCGATAGTGTGGATGATCCTCTGCATGAAACCTGAGGTGAGAGCCGATGTTATGGGCTCAGTCGGTCGACCCAACCCTGAGTAGCGTGGCCCATGGTATCCAGTACCCAGCCCGGGGTGATACCCAGCAGGAGTACCAGCAGTGCCAGCAGTGATATCAGGCGGAGCTCTCTCGGCAGCAGGTCGACCGCATCGGCAACCGCAGCACTGGTGGTGGTACCCAACAGGCTTTTGCGAAAACTGCTGATGAGGTAGGCAGCGGCCAGGATCACCGCAAACAGGGCGGCCAGTCCGGCCCCGGTGTGGCTCTGCAGGGTTCCCATCAATAGCAGGAACTCGGCGATGAAGCCGGAGCTGGGGGGGACACCCAGTGAGGCAAAACCGAACAGGAAGAGAAAAGAGGCGAGCAGTGGCATCGAGCTGGCCACACCACCCAGACTGGTAATGTCGGTTGAGCCGATACGGTGGTGGAGTGCCCCCACCAGCAGGAAGAGGCCGGCAGAGATCAGGCTGAAGTTGAGCAGTTGGAACACCGCCCCCTCAATCCCGGCCAGGTTGAAGGAGGCAAGCCCCAATACCACCAGGCCAACATGGCTGACACTGGCATAGCCCAGCATCTGGCGCAGGTTGGTCTGGTTGATTGCGGCCACAGCGCCGTAGAGCAGTGCCGTTACCCCAAGGCCTGCCAGTAGCCAGTGGAACTGTTGGGCGCTATCGGGGGCAAGTGGCAGGGCAAAACGGATCAGCCCATAGGCCCCCAGTTTCAGTCCGGTCATGATCACCGCAATCGCAATCGGCCCCTCCATGGTCACATTGGGCAGCCAGGTGTGGAGTGGAAACAGCGGTGTCTTGAAGGCAAAGCCGAGCAGTAGCAGAAAGAAGATTCCATGCTGCAACTCGGCAGGCAGCGTGGCCCCGACCATTTGGGTATAGTCGAACAGGGTGCCTCCCCCATTGGCAGCTGTGCCGTAGTGGAAGGCGGCCAGCAGAAAACCAAACAGAATCGGTACCCCGCCGGCAAACATCAGCATGGTGTACTGGTTGGCTGCACTGCGGCGGTTGGGGCCGACTCCCCAGAGTGCAATGAGGAAGTAGATCGGGATCAGGCTCAGCTCCCAGAAGAGGAAGAAGAGGATGGTATCCAGCGCCATGAAGATACCGAGAAGGGTGGTTGCCAGCAGCAGTAGCAGGCTGTAGTAGAGGCGCGGCAGCTTGGTGGTAACACTCCAGGAGCCGACCACCACCCCACAAAACAGCAGCAGGGTGGCCGGAATAAAGAGCACGGAGATCCCATCTACTCCAAGTTGATAGTGCACATTGAGTGCCGCTATCCAGCTCGTCTTCTCCTGCCACTGAAACCCGGCCACCGTCGGATCAAAGCGGGCCACCAGAACCAGGCTCAGCAGCAGATCAAGCAGAAACAGGGCAAAGGCAAAGCGCCGGGTCTGTCTGCGCTCGGGAAAGGCCCAGATCAGCACGGCCCCCAGCAGTGGCAGCAGCAGAATGGTGGAGAGTAGTGGAAAGTCGGTGGTGATTCCCATCAGTGGCCTCCTCCATGCCCACTCCCACTGTAGAGCGGGGTGAGGTGGTCAAAGCTGTGCTCCAGCAACACCAGCCAGGATTCGGAGAACACCTCCCCCATCAGCAAGGTTGCAATAATCAGCAGTGCAAGCAGGTTCTCCTTGCGGCTGGCACGGGGGATATCGGTGACCACATCGGCAACACCATCGTGGTTGAGGTTGGAGAGGAAGGCGCGTTGGAAGGCCCACAACAGAAATCCTGCCGCCACCACATTCCCCAGAGAGGCGGCAATGGTGGGCAGTGCACCGTAGTGCTCCATGGCGGCCTCGATTACCAGATGAACCGCATCAAATCCGGGGGTGCCGGGCATCCCCATGATCGAGAGGCCGGAGATGAAGAAGGCAATGCCGATCAGTGGCAGCTGATCAAACAGCCCGCCGAGGCGTGACATCAACAGGGTACGGGTGCGATAGAAGACCAGTCCGTTCATCAGTAGCAGACCGCTGATGGCGATACCGAAGTTGGCCGAAAGCAGCACGGTGCCCTGAAACGCAAGCTGGTTGAGGCTGAAGAGACCGATGACCACGATGCTGGTGTGGCTCACCACGGCAAAGGCGAGCAGGCGGCGCAGGTTGACCTGGATCATCGCCAGCAGGGCGGCATAGAAGATCCCGACAATGGCGAAGGCCACCACATAGGGGGACCACTGAATGATCGCCTCCGGCAGTAATGGAAAGAGAAAGCGCAGCATCCCGTAGAGACCGGTTTTCAGCCCCAGCAGGAAGACCGGTGCCACTGCAACCGTACCGTGTTCGGCAATCCGGGGAAGCCAGCCATGCAGAGGGAACAGCGGAACCCGCACGGCAAGCCCGTAGAACAGCAGGAAAAAGAGAATGGAGTGGATCGAGGAGGGGATGGTGCTTGGGTCGAGCTCGGTGAGGTCAAAGCTCCAGTAGCCCTGGTGGGTCTCGGCATGGTTCCACCCCAGCATGAAGGTGCCCATCAACAGCAGCAGCAGCCCGATGGCCATGAACTGGATAAAGCGGGTAACCGCCTCCCCCTTCTCCGCAGAGGTGGACCAGCTATGCAGCAGTATGCCAATCGGGATCAATTGCAGTGCCGACATCAGCGCAAACCAGAGTAGATTCTGGGTGGTGAAGAGGCTCATCAGGGTGGAGAGCGTCAGTAGCACGGTGACCATGAAGCGGGGGTGCTCTTCCGCGCTCAGTACCTGCCAGCCAAACAGGGTCGCCAATAGCCCCAGCACGGCACTGAGCAGGATGAAGATCAGGCTCATGCCATCGATTGCGGCATGGTAGTTGAACGGATGCAGCAGCACCAGCTGCTCACTGAACTGTAGGGCAGAAAGCGCAGGGTTGAAGCCCTGATAGAGCTGGGTGGTGAGCAGCAGCTCCAGCATCAGGGTGGAGAGTGTGATCAATACCGGTATTCTGCCGCGTAGCAGTATCAGCACCACGACCGTTGCCAGCGGTAACAGCTGCAGCAGTGCCAGCAGTGGCAGCTCAGCCTGACTGCTCCAGCTCAAGCTCTGGAGGGTAGTTACGCTGGCGGTTGCAGGTGTCATCATCAGAGAATCACCACAAAGGTTGCCATAATCATCAGCAGCAGATAACGCGGCATGCTCAACAGCTGTTCGATATGGGCGATCAGTTTACCCCACTGCTTGATGGTCTCGATCAACCCCTCTCCTCCTCCCTTGAGGATGAGACGCTCTTCAATCCAGACAAACCCCTCTGCCAGACGCTGCAGCAGCTGCCCAAACAGTCCACTCCCCTCTGCCACTTCGGTACGGGAGGACTGTAAATTACAGGAGTAACGCTCCCACTTGGCCAGTGAGGTGATCACATTGACCTTGGTGGGGGTACCGATGATGGGACGCACCACATAGGTATCGAAGGTGTGCAGATCCTTGGAGAGACGCTGGGTGGGGCGTACCAGCAGCCAGTGGTTGAGAGAGTCGAGCCAGAAGCGGTGTATGGCCGCAGTATAGAGTCGTTGCAGTGGCTGTAGCCAGGCCGGTGCAGGTTGTGTCGGTCGATGCATGGCATGCATGTAGGAGGGGGCGCTGAGAAACTGCCAGCTGCGCCAGATGGCGTGGAGGACAAGATAGAGGGTTGCCACCTCGTACCAGCCCATGCCACAGGCGAAAAACATCAGGCCGACCTGACTCAGGGTGGAGAAGATCAGTGCGCTCTTGACATCGGTCTGTATCAGCCCGGTGAGATAGCCGTAGAGTGCGGTGGTGGCGCCGACCAGTAGCAACAGCAGAGAGAGGGGGGCAGAGTTCTCGATCAGTGGTTGCAGACGAATCACCAGATAGCCCCCGGCATGTACCATCAGTGAGCCGTAGAACACCGCACTGGATGGGGTTGGCCCCTCCAGCGCGCGGCTGATCCAGGGTGAGAACGGAACCTGGGCCGACTTGACCAGTGCGGCCAGCACAAAGGCGGCCCCAATCAAGCCGCTATGGAGCCCGCTGATCTGTCCACTCCCCTGCAGCAGATCGGGCCACTCCAGGCTACCGATCCAGAGGGTGGAGAAGAAGATCGCAGCCAGCAATCCGGCATCCCCGAGGCGGTTGGTGATCAGTGCATGGGTGGCATTGCGGGTTGCCGCTTCACGGGTGTAGTTGTAGGCAATCAGCAGATAGGAGCTGATACCGGCCAGCTCCCAACCGACGAAGAGCAGCCCCGGATTCCCCGCCAGCACAATCAACAGCATGGCCGAAGTGAACAGGGAGAGTAGCATGAAGAAGCGCTGGTATCCCGCCTCTCGGTGCAGATAGTTGACCGAGAAGCGCTGGGTGATCAGAGTGATGGTGGCGACCAGGGTAGCCATCAGCAGCCCCAGCGGATCGGTGGTGAAGCTGAGATGGATCAGGAACGGGCCACTCTCCAGCCAGGGGGTGATGACCACCTGGAAGGCAACCCCCGATACCAGGGCCTGCAGATCGATGGCAACCAGCAGTACAAGGGAGAGCAGGGTTGCGCTGGTGGTGACCAGGCTGCTTTCGTGCTCTCCGCTTTCTCCACGGTTCCACCCAACCACCTGCCCCAGCGCAAGCCATGCGCCAGCCAGCAGCGGAAGCAGAGGTACCAGCCAGATCCACTGCTGCAGTGAGCTTAGTTGATCACTCATGAGACGGCTCCAGCGGCTATACGACAAGGGGTGAGTGGTGCACTGTGGCCCATGAACCAGTCGGCGGACGTGGCGACGACCGGCACTGGCTGGGTGGGTTGTTGCCAGGCTACCCAGCCGCTGGCAGGCTCAAAGCTGTGGATTGCGCCACTCTCCGGATCTTTGGCAGAAACCAGAATCCAGCCATTTCCGATCAGCTCCTGCAGCGCAGGTTGGCGCTGATAGATTGCGGTAATCACCTCCAGTTTGGCCTCCACCATCACCTGCAGGCGCATCGCCTCATGGATCTCGATCATCTGTTTGGGCAGGCCGGTGCGTAGGTCGGAGCTGGCACCATCCATCACCCCGAAGAGGCCGGCCACATTATGGGTAATCTTCGAACCACTGCCGTAACGCTCATTATTGACGGTGGAGAAGTAGTACTCCAGACTGATTCCCGCCCCGACCGGGCCGTTGGCCAGTAGCAGCCGCTCCAGCACTGTGCCATCCGGATCGGTCTGATAGTCATAGGAGATCAGAAACACACGACGGTCAAAGAAGGTACCGTGGGAGAGGCTGCGACGGCCAATGATGGCAGCGGCATTGGTGGCGTGGCCGAGCTCGGGCCGGGCCTGGCTGAAGTCGACCGCACGCCCCTCGATATGGTGCAGGGCACTGAGCGGATCGGGCTGTTTCGGGGCGGAGGCGAGGCGGCGACAGCGCTCCTGTGCATGGCGTTGTTGGGTTTTCTCCAG
This sequence comes from uncultured Piscirickettsiaceae bacterium, assembly GCA_964344435.1. Taxonomy (GTDB): domain Bacteria; phylum Pseudomonadota; class Gammaproteobacteria; genus Thiopontia. The sequence continues at coordinate 34,059 of CAYFNH010000007.1, forward strand.
ATCACGCTGTAGTGTGGCGAAGGCCTCGCTATGGCTTTGTGGCAGCAGATCGAGGTCATACCAGGTCAGGGACTCATCACAGGTGTTGTGCTCGGCACCGAGAAACCAGCACTCCTGCGGGATCGTTACCCCCGCCTCGGCCAGCATGGCTCGAATCTCTGGTCGGTTTACCATGGCCGCGAAGATGCGGGCGTTGGGGCCACTATGGCGACCACTGCAGGCACCACAATCGTAGGCGGCAAGGTGGGGGTTGTTCTGGCTGATGGAGCCGTGACCGACGATTACCACAAGCGGAGCGAAACCGTGCAGCAGGCCGATGTTCTGCAGAAATGGCAACACCCGATCAAACTGCTCCTGATCGGTAAAGCCGAGCTGGCGCTGTTCTGGAGTGGGATTGGTGGAGACCTCCGCAGTCAGGGCAAGTGAGGTGGGTTGTCCCCCCTGGTCGATTTTCTGCTCCAGTGTATGCAGCAGTTGGTGGCTACTGCGGGGGGCAAACACCTTGCCGGCAACAATAGCGAGAGTGGCTGGTGCCGCCGCTGCAATTGCCGCCGTGGCTGAAATCAGGTTGCGCCGTGTACCCTGGCGGAACCAGGTCTCAACACGCTTGCGCCAACCCAGCCGTTGTTGGTGGTTGTGGTGAGCGCCCTGGCATTGCGGCTGTACCTGTTCATGGATCTCATGGCTGGGAACCAGTACCACCGGGGTGAGCCCGGTCACTTCCTCATCATCTACCCCCTGCCAGAAGTGGGGTACCCCAAAGTGGGCGGCCGCTCCCAGGGTCTCAATGGCGGGGTTGATCTCCTCCAGATGGCGACGGAACCCCTCCTCCCGGTCATCCATGCAGAAGACCAGCTGTGCTTCGGGGCGCTGTTCCGAGGAGTGTTCGAGGCTGCGTGTGCCCCAGGGGCCACGTTGGTGGTTATCGGCCACGGCATTGAAGAACTGTTCGCGGTAGTGATGCTCGTATGCCTGCAGCCAGATCCAGCCACTGCGCTCTTCGTCCAGCAGCGAGAGGGTATGACAGATTTCCTTGAGCTGTTCCGGTTCCAGGGTGGCGATCTGTGCGGCACTGATCCCCATGTGTTGTGCCAGACGGAAGATTCTCCAGCCGCTGCGATAGACGCTGAAGAGCTCGTCATTGTCACTGTTGGCGCTCTGTTTCCAGGTCCAGATGATGTCCGCAAGCTCCTTCCACGCCTCATAGGCCTGGTGTGAGATCGGGGCCTGCTCCACCAGAATCTGTGCCTGGGCAACCAGATATTCCGGTAACTTGTCGTTAAAGAGATGATAGCGAACATAGAAATCGGAGCTGCGGCGGTGGAAATACCAGCGCAACATATCCAGACTGGCCTCGATCTGCCACTCTTCTCTACAGACGCGTTGGGCAAACAACCGCTCCATGATCAGGCGCACGGCTAGGTAGTCAACCATCTCCACCCGGCCCGGGGTCAACCCCTTGTAGTCGGGGTTGAGGTGGCGCCAGAGAAACATTCCCGACCAGCCGGGGATCTCCAGTGCCAGCTGCTCCAGATAGCGTATCCAGCGCTTGACCGGCAGCCCGAGACGGCGCAGCTCGATGATGATAGTGTCAAGCGGATCATCCGGCAGGATCTCCAGTTCATCGCGCCACTCCGGCAGATCATCGAAGATCCAGCCACTATCGAGCAGTGCACTCTGACGCCAGACCGGGTAGAACCCCTGATCACGCAGAGTGCTGTGCCAGGCCGACATCCCCTCATCCAGATAGTTGGCGATATGTTGAATCAGCAGTGGACGGATGGAGTTGAGAATATCTCTTCCACTCAACTTCTTGATCAGACCACGCAGGGTGAGGTCCCGGCCAACCTGCTCCACCAGAGCATCGTAGTGTTCGATGGAGTCCCTTTGGGTAAGCTGGTGAGACTGTTCCGGGTTGTTCGTTCCCCCCTGCTGCCCACTCATCAGCCGTTGTGCATGTTCCGGTGAGAGGTCGAGCAGGCTTTCGGGATGGACTGCCAGATGGTGCAGAGACATCCCCTGCAGTGTGTTCTGCCACAGTGCCTGGATGGCCGCCTCTTCATCGAGGTTGTGCTGGATCAGAATCTGGTGACGAGGCTCGGCTTCGACATCTTGCTGAAAGTGCACCAGTGCCCCCTGCTCCTCGATCTCCCACGCCAGCTGACTGGCGGTGATCGACTTCAGTGGGTGGAGCAGTGCCTGCAGCATCACCTCCCCACGGGTTACCGGCCTCTCATCGAGGGTAAAGAGAACCTTGTCGACCTCCAGTGTGGGCTCGTGCTGTTGGCTCTGCTGCAGTGCAAACTCGAGGTCGGTGCGGTCGATGCGCCCCTGCTGGTAGTAACTGCGATAGCGCTCTGGAGTCTCGTAGCCGTAGGAACCGGTGCGCTCCCGGGACTGTTTCAATGCCTCGGTAAAGTGGAGGTGTTGATAGCCATGCAGGGTGTTGTGGTGGACAAAATCCTTGATTGGTGCCTGTGCCGGGAGGATATGGTCGAAGTCGGGGATGGCATCGAGAATGCCCTGGCGTAGCTGGGCGTCGTCCATTCCCTGATTGAGAGTGGGCTGATGGCTCATGATCCGGCTCCGGCCAGGGTTACGACCATCTCGGTGGTCGCCGGTATCATGTTGACAATGGCTCCCTCCAGCAACGAGAGTGCAGGGGCAGGGTAGAGACCGAACCAGAGCATCAGCATGATCAACATTCCCGCTGCGGACAGCTCGCTGCGGTTGAGATCCGGTACCCGGGCCATGCGTTCACTGCTGGGGCCGGTGAAGAGCACACCTATGGTACGTACCGCATAGGAGGCGCTGATCATCACTCCCAGACTCAGCAGTATGGTGATCCAGCCCCAGCGCTCAAAGCCACCGACAATGGCATGAAACTCGGCGATAAACCCGGCGGTACCCGGTATGCCGATGGCACCAAACAGGGCCAGTGAGGTGAACAGTGCGAACCGTGGGGTGTGCTCAATCAGGCAGCGATAGTCGTTGATGTTGCGGGTATGGGTGCGCTGGTAGAGCAGTCCGATCAACAGAAACAGTGCCCCGGCCACCAGACCGTGGGCCACCATCTGGAATACCGCCCCGGTCAGGCCGGTGATATTGAGGGTGCTGATACCAAACAGTACCACCCCCATATGGCTGACCGAGGAGTAGGCCACCATCGATTTGAGATCGCTTTGGCGCCAGGCCAGCAGCCCTCCATAGATCAGCCCGAACAGCCCCAACAGCATCAAAACCGACTGCAGTTCAGCGACGGCAGCTGGCAGAATGGCCGAGACCCGGATCAGCCCATAAGCCCCCATTTTCAACAAGATTCCGGAGAGAAGAATACTGATTGGTGCTGGTGCCTCGACATGGGCCAGTGGCAGCCAGCCATGGAGAGGAAAAATCGGCATCTTCACCCCGAAGCCGATCAGAAAGCCGAGAAAGAGGAAGAGTTGGGTGGAGGGGGAGAGTGTGGTTGCCGCTTCTGCCATGGTTGCCATCGAGAAGGAGTGGTTCGGCATGGCATCGAACAGCACCAGCAGGCTGATCAACATGAAGACCGAACCCCCCATGGTATAGAGTACGAAGTTGAGTGCGGCCATACTGCGCTGCTGACCACCCCAGCGGTCGATCAGAAAGAACAGTGGAATCAGGGTCAGCTCCCAGAAGACGTAGAAGAGCGCCCAGTCCTGCGCCACAAAGACCCCAATCATTGCGCTCTCCAGCAACAGAATCAGCGCATAGTAGCTGCCCACCCGCTCCTGGATGGCCCCCGATGCAAGAATCGCGACAAACACCAGCAAGGTTGCCAGCAGCGCCATGGAGAGTGAAATGCCATCAATGCCGACCGCATAGGAGGTCCCCATGCGGGCATTCCAGACTACCGATTCGGAGAACTGTAACGCACTGTTGCCGGGATCGAACAGGAACAGAATCAGCAGCCCGACCAGCAGTGCCAGCGCAGAGAAGAGAATGGCACCGTTACGCTGTGACTGCGGACGGTTGTGTTGTAACAGAACCCAGCCTGCTCCCAGCAAAGGGGTAAGGAGGAGTAGCGTCAACAGAGGCATGCAGTAACCGTTGTGTTGTGATCAGTAGAGGTGGATGAAGCTGGAAATCTTAGCATGGAAGCAGAGCGTGCTTTCTGCAGATTTCCTATCCCAATCTCACAAAAACTAATCAGGATTCTCCACAACGGTTACCGATGCAATGGTTTCGGAGCCCCAAGATGAAACAAAGCCCCGCAGAGCGGGGCTTCTTGAATGAAAGATTGGTCGCACTAGCCAGCTACCGGCACCCCATCAAAGAAGTGGCTGTTGACCATTTGATGCGCCAGGATGCTGGCAGCATAACCAAGGGCGATGACCGGGGTCCAGCGCAGGTGGCCACCAAAGGTGTATTTGCCACGTGCCTGCCCCATCAGCGCAACCCCTGCCGCCGATCCGATCGAGAGCATACTGCCGCCGACACCAGCGGTCAGGGTGACCAGTAGCCATTGGCCCATATCCATCGCCGGCATCATGGTGAGTACCGCAAACATCACCGGGATGTTGTCTACAATGGCGGAGAGGACTCCGACCATGACATTAGCGTTGGTGGCTCCCCAGTCGGTGTACATGATCTCGGAGGCGAGAGAGAGATAGCCGATAAAGCCCAGGCCACCCACCGCCAGTACCACCCCGTAGAAGAAGAGCAGGGTATCCCACTCGGCACGGGCAACACCGCGGAAGATATCGAATGGCATGGTGTTCTCGGTAGGTTCACTATAGTCAGTCTCACCATAACCCATCTCACTTGGGTGCACGCCATGGGTTTTCTTCAAGTAGTAACCGAAGAATTTGAGATAGGCGAGGCCGGTCATCATGCCGATCACCGGGGGCAGATGGAGGAAGTTGTGATAGCTCACTGCGGTCGCAATGGTCAACAGAAACAGCAAAATGATGCGTTTGGCACCGCGGCGCATCTCAATCACCTCGCCACTGGCCTCAGGTTGTTCGTCCGGGATGGAGAAGTGCATGATCGCCGCAGGAACTACGAAGTTGACCACAGAAGGGATGAAGAGAGCGAAGAAGGTACTGAAATCCACGATCCCCTTCTGCCATACCATCAGGGTAGTGATATCACCAAAGGGGCTGAAGGCACCGCCGGCGTTGGCAGCCACCACGATGTTGATGCAGGCCAGCAGAACGAATTTGCTGTTGTCTCCTCCAACAGCCAGCACTACGGCACACATCAGCAGAGCGGTGGTGAGGTTGTCGGCAATGGGTGAGATGAAGAAGGCGAGGATGCCGGTCATCCAGAACAGTTGGCGAAATCCAAATCCTTTGCTGACCAGCCAGGCGCGCAGGGTATCGAAGACCAGGCGCTCCTCCATCGCATTGATGTAGGTCATCGCTACCAGCAGGAACAGCATCAGTTCGGCAAATTCCAGGAAGTTGTGGCGAATGGCTACCTCTGCAGCATGGGGCATACCATGGGATGCGTAGGTGGCTGCAATCATCGCCCAGATGATGCCGGCTGCGAGAATTACCGGTTTGGATTTGCGCAGGTGAGTCACCTCTTCCGCCATCACCAATGCATAGGCGAGGGTAAAGATGATAATCGATAGGATACCGACGGTATCAGCAGTCAGATCCAGCGTCTCCCCACCAGGGGCGGAGGCAAATACCAGGGTGGGGGAGAGGAGGGTTATAAGGGAAAGAAATATGGTTTTCATGGTCAATGAGTTCCAGGTGCGTAGTCCGTATTCAGAGGGTTACAGGAGCGGATTGGCTTGTGAAGTAGAGTAACTTGAGTCTAAAGTATAACGATTGTTTTACATCAAAGGCAAAATGGTTTTTTATTTGACAGCCTATGTACGAGGCTGTAGAAATACTCCTCTGATTTTGATGAAAATGATGATTCGAGGCATGGCTCTGAGCACTACAGAGAGAGGACAACAGCGTAGACGCACCATCATGATGGTGGGTCTGCTGACGTTTCTGTTCCATGCCATCTTCCCCTACTATGCGGCAGCGATGGAGGAGGGGGTTGACGGGTATACTACTACCCTCTGTACAGCCTCTGGTTACAAGACGGTCTTCGTTGCCTTCGATGATGCGCCTGCAGAAACTGCGGCAGACGCTTCCAGCTACTATGAGTGTCCCACCTGTATTGTGCATGCCAATGCCAGCGGCTGGATCGACACCTATGGTGCTCCCCTGTTTGAGGCGCTGCTTCCTCAAAGCGAGAGATTGCGGGGTAGTTCGAGTTCTCTGACTCCTGAGAACCAATACTATCCACCTTTTCTCATCCGCGGCCCTCCAGCGTAATCTCTGCTAGATAAAACCAACCACTAGCGCGGCCCAATTTGGGAGATGCGGGCCGCGCGCTATAACCATTTCAGGTTGTTGCTTATTGAAAATGGCGACTTTCTGGTTGTCATGGATAAAAAAATCTTGCGAGATCACTAAATTATGAAAACTACTATGAATCGTGTACTGGGCGCCGTGCTGCTGATGATGGCAATCTCTTCCGTGAAGGCCATGGGGATTATGGTCAATGATCCATGGGTTCGAGCGGCACCCCCGAATGCCCCTGCACTGGCAGCATTCATGCAGCTGGAGAACCACTCCGGGAAAGATATTGCACTGGTTGAGGCCACCACTTCGTTGCCGGTTGCCCGTGTCGAGCTGCACAGAACGATGATGGCAGATGGCATGATGAAGATGGTTCAGCAGAAAGAGATGCCGGTTGCAGCCCATGGAAATCTGGTGTTGGAACCCGGTAGCTGGCATATCATGTTGATCGGCCCGAAACAGGTTCCGGTTGAGGGAGATAGCGTTGTACTGACACTGCGCTTTAGCGATGGCAGCGAGCAGCAGATCACTGCCAAGGTGCGCAAGGGCAAGATGATGATGAAGGGTGGCCACAAGATGATGCATAACCACTAAGCCGCGAGGCAAACTTCCCCCCTTTCCGTGGCGGAGCGAGCATGCTCCGCCACACCCTCACTGGTTACAAGGATGAACACAATGAGGCATCTGATTTTCAGTATGCTGGTGGTTGTGCTGTGTCTGAGTGGTTGCAGTAGTACCGATGTACCACAAACCGAAGTGGCAACGATTCTATCCGAGCCCCAGGCAATCCCCCGGTTTACCCTCTCCCGAGGCCCTCAGCAACCCTTCAGTAACCCGGATCTGGATGGGCACTGGAGCCTCTTCTTCTTTGGCTATACCCGCTGTCCGGATGTCTGCCCGACTGAACTGTTCACGTTGGCAGAGACCCTGCGCAGGATGGAAGAGCGCCCGGAATTGGTCAGCTCTGTACCACAGGTGGTGTTTGTTTCGGTAGATCCACAGCAGGATCAGCCGCAGGCGGTGCAGCAGTACACCGGCTACTATCATCCCAAATTCTTCGGCATGACCGGAGAGCAGGCAGTAGTGGATGAGCTGGCCGCGTCGATGGGTGCGGTCTATGAGCGGGTCTACTATCACGATGGCAAGGAGCTGGCGGTTGATCCTCAACAGGGGCCACCACCTGGACTGGAAAATGCTTATCTGATCAACCACTCGGCCACCCTCTTTCTGCTCAACCCGAATGGGGCACTACATGCCGTGTTTTCTACCCCGCACATACCAGAGAAGATCATTCAGGATCTGAATGCCATCCAGCAAGCCTGGGATTGAGCAATGGGTAGAGGATGGCTATGAATGATGGCTTTTGGTGTCACCACAAGATATGGATTGCCGGATCGGTATCAATGGTGATGCATGGTGCGGTTGCTACCGCACTGTTGACTCAGCAAAGTGAGGCTACCTTGATTGAGAGCGAAAGCCCCTTCGAGATGGTGGTGCTGGTGGACTCCAATCTGAAGGATAGTGTGCCATCTGAGGGGGTGGGCAGCCAGCAGCCAGAAAAATCACCCGAACCAGAAAAGATTGAGGAGCCACAACCCCGGCCTGAACCGGAACCCAAGCCTGAATTGCCACCTCAGATAGAGGCTGTACAGGAGATTGAGCCGGTAGCAAACTCCTTGCCAGAGCCAGAGCCAGAGCCAGAGCCAGAGCCAGAGCCAGAGCCAGAGCCAGAG
>CAYFNH010000008.1:0-41099 GCA_964344435.1 uncultured Piscirickettsiaceae bacterium
GGTGGCAAGTGGAACCGCTTCGATGTGGAGTACAGCTTTAACGATGAGCTGATCGGTACTGCCGAGTACAATAAGTACTGGGGGGATGAGAATACTCAGTTTGGTCAGCTGGAGGCCTCATCCAACTTCCAGTTGGGGCTGAAGTATCTCTTTTAATGAAAACAGCCTTTAATGGCTTATAGAAAAGGCCCAGTCTGGGGTGTAATCCAGCTGGGCTTTTTTTCTCTCTTCAGAATGGAAGGAATCTGATTATGAGCAACAACCAATCCAAAATCAGCCAGCAGTACGCCCGTTTTGTACTCAAATTCCGCTGGCCCATTATCCTGCTGCTGATCGCATCGACCCTGGTGGGTGCGCTGTTTGTCGATCAGCTCGATATCCGTAACGATCCCGATACCCTGTTGCCACCCACTGATCGTTATGTGGCCACCAACCTCTATGGTGAGCACACCTACGGCATGGGGAACCTGATGGTGTGGGGGATGAAGGTGAAGGAGGGGGATATCTACCAGAATGGCGATCCCTGGTTCATCAATATGGTGCAGCAGTTACATAATGATGTGACCGCACTGAAACATGCCAATGTTCCCAACTTTATCGATATCGCCTCCTCCAAGGTGAAATATATGGGGCTGGATGAGTATGGCAGTCTGCAGTTCAAGCGTATGCTGCCGGTGGAGGGGATCCCCACCGATAATCCGGAGCAGGCCAAGGCAGATCTACAATTTCTCGAGGATGCACTGCACAACCATCCGGCGATGGAGTCGATGCTGGTTTACTACGAGGATGCCGAGGGCAACAAGTGCGATCTGCTCGATGCCGAGGGAAAACTCACTGATGCCACCCGTGCCCATGCCCACAATAACTGTCAGGCCAAGGCCTCCTTTATCATTGGTGACTACAGTGATGATGTGAAGGCGGACTACCTGCCGTGGGTGCGTAGTGTCTCTGCGCTGGTGGAGGAGTACCGGGAGCAGTATGGTGACCGGGTTGAGTTCCTGACTGCAGGTGAACCCTACTTCCTCGCCTATATGCTGCTGGATCTGGTGGAGAAGAGCTGGCTCTTCATCATCTCGTTGCTGATTGTAATTGCGGTGCTCTGGTATGAGTTCCGCAGCTGGCAGGGTGCGATTCTGCCGCTGCTGGGGGTGGGGATGACCATTATCCTGACCCTGGGGTTGATGGGCTTTACCCAGTTCAAGTTAACCACGATGATGGTATTGACCCCGATGCTGCTGCTGGCAATCGGTATCGGTCACTCGGTGCAGATCATGCGTCGTTATATGCAGGAGCTGCATGCGCCCCGTTGTGACAGTCCGCAAGAGGCGGCCGAGGTGGCGATTGGCCACACTATCGTGCCGGCCACCCTCTCTATCATCACCGACATGGTGGGCTTCTTTACCCTGTCGTTTGTCGATATCTCCTTCTACAAGGCCTATGCCTATTTCGGTATGTTCGGGATGGCAACCCTGCTGTTGACCACCACCACGCTGATTCCGCTGCTGCTGATTACCTTCACGCCGAAGCAGGATGAGTGTGCCGATGAGCGTGCCTGGGAACAGACCATGGGGCGCCGCCTCTCCACACTGCTGGCAGGCCCCGGCAAGTGGGTTCCGATTGCGGTTATCGCCGTGGTGATGGTGATTTCTGCTCAGTACGCCCGTCTGGGAGAGGGGGTAGAGGCGATGGGGGCGACCAACCCTACTGCTGAGCAGGCCCGTATTCAAAAGGAGGGGGACTGGATGCCCGGCGTGGAGAAGGGGATCAACTACTCTCGCGCCGCCTTCAAGGACCACTTCATGTTGGGTAATCTGATTGGGGAAGAGACGGTGATGGTGGATGGCAAGCCCTCCAACGTGGCTGCGATTCACGAACTGGAGCGACTCGGCAATCTCATGCCGGGGGTGATCTCGGTCAATATCCCGATCCGTGCCAAGAACCCGATCCTGCCCGCCTGTGGTGCCGATGCCTACAACGATGATGGGGATCGCCTGCAGGGGCCGGAGGTGTGCTACGACATTGATGAAGATCCGATACAGGGGATCTTCAACAAGGCCTCGGTGCTGAATGCGCTCAACCAGTTGGAGGAGTGGATGCGTGGTCATGAGTATATTGGTTACACCGGCTCTTACGTACAGTTCGTGAAGACGGTCAACATGATCATGGCGACCCCGTCCGGTGGGCGCCCAACCGATCATCTCAACCTGTATGACATTCCGACCGAGAAGCATATGCAGGATGAGAACAACTGGTATGCCTATAAGGACCCGGAGGATCCGGAGTATGTACCCGACCCCGATGCGATGGTGCAGACCTATAACGGGTTGCTGCAAGCCAATACTGGTGCCGGTGATCTCGACTCCTTCGTCAATATTCAGACCTGGGATGAGGGCATTGTGATGGGCTTTGTCAACACCATGGATCCGATTGCGACCCACAAGGTGACCGAGGATATCCAGCGCTTCCTGGTGGAGCATGAGAATGAGCCCGGCTTCGATCTGCTGAAGATCGGTTTCCGCAACGGGGAGAAGGTTGATCTTCATGTGGGTACCCCCGGTGAGGCGGGTTATCGCCATGTGACGCAGATTGAAGGCGATCCAGCCATCTCCGAACCGGCCGTAGGAGGATTCCTCGGGGCAACCGAGGCGACTCGTGTGGTGGCGATGAATGAGTGGCTCAAGAGCCCGCTGACCACGGCACTGGCCATCTTCCTGATTGCGGCCCTGATGTTCCGCTCTCTGGCGGTAGCCGGGATTCTGGTGGTAATGCTGTTTGTGACCCTGTTCTCGCAGTATGGCCTCGGTGGCTATATGACCGAGATCAAGGAGTGGTCGGCCAACCTCGCCTTCCATGTGCAGGTGGCGCTCAGTATTGCGATGGGGCTTGGGGTCGACTATGGCATCTACATGGTCTCTCGTCTGCGGGAGGAGATGCGTGCCACCGGTGGCAACTGGGCCGAATCGCTGCAGAACACCCTGAGTACCACCGGTTCGGCGGTAATTGTTTCAGTGGTGGTACTGCTCGGCAGCTTCATCCCGCTGATGAATACCCAGCTCGCCAACACCTGGTCGGTCAGCCTCTATATCAGTGAAGCGCTGATTCTCGATGTGATTACCGCATTGACCATTCTGCCGCTGCTGGTATTGTGGCTGAAGCCGGGGTTTGTGTTTCGACCTGAAAAGTAAAAGTAGCGGGTAAAGCAAAGCCACCGTCCACGCTGAAATGTGGGCGGTGGCTTTTTTCTGGAAATTACTCCACCGTAACCGATTTGGCCAGGTTGCGAGGCTGATCCACATCGGTGCCGCGCAGTACGGCTACATGGTAGGCCAGCAGTTGTAGCGGGATCGAGAACTGTATCGGCGCAACATGGTCACCGGCAGGGGGAACAATGGTGATGGTGTAGTCGTCACCACGTCCTTCCAGATCTGCATCGTGGTCGGCGAAGACAATCAGCTGGCCGTTGCGGGCACGTACCTCGGCGAGGTTGGACTTTACCTTTTCCAACAAGGCATCATTCGGAGCCACCGCGATGATTGGCATACGCTCGTCAACCAGTGCCAACGGGCCATGTTTCAGTTCGCCTGCAGGATAGGCCTCGGCATGAATGTAGGAGATCTCCTTGAGTTTGAGAGCCCCCTCCAGTGCCACCGGATACTGTACTCCGCGCCCGAGAAAGAGGGCGCTGTTGCTGGCACAGACCCGCGTAGCAAGTTTCTGGATCGGTTTGTCGAGTTGCAGGGCGTTCTCGGTATGACGGGAGAGTGCGGAGAGTTGCTGAACAATGCGCCGCTCCAGCGCCTCATCAATCTGAAAGCGTCTGCCGAGTACGGTAACCAGCATCAGCAGGGCGGTGAGCTGGGTGGTGAAGGCCTTGGTGGAGGCAACCCCAATCTCTGGCCCGGCCCGGGTTAGCAGGGTCAGATCAGATTCACGCATCAGTGAGCTCTCCGGCACATTACAGATGGCTAGGGAGCCCAGAATGCCGCGTTCATGGCTGGCCCGCAGTGCTGCCAGGGTATCAGCAGTCTCGCCCGACTGGGAGATGACTACAACCAGTGTGTCGGGGAGGATGACCGGGTGGCGGTAGCGGTATTCACTGGCCACTTCGACATGACAGGGGATCCCGGCCAGCCCTTCGAACCAGTTGCGGGCAACCATCCCGGCGTGGAAACTGGTGCCACAGGCAAGAATCTGAATCGCCTGTACCTGATCGAACAGGGCAGTCGCACCGGGGCCGAAGCTTGCCTCCAGCACCCTGCCTTCGACTACTCTCCCCTCCAGGGTTTCGGCAATGGCACTGGGCTGTTCGAAAATCTCCTTGAGCATGTAGTGTGGATAGGGGCCTAGGTCGGTGCTGTCTGCACTGAGGTTGGAGTGGTGAATCTCGCGTTCAACCGGGTTGCCGTGGAGGTCATAAAGAGTAATTTGGTTGTGACGAATCTCGGCGAGGTCACCATCCTCCAGAAAGAGGAAACGGTTGGTGTAGGGGAGCAGTGCAGCGGTATCGGAGGCAATATAGTTGGCCTCTTCCCCCAGGCCGATCACCAGTGGACTGCCCAGGCGGGTGGTGACCAGCAGGTCGGGTTCCAGTGGGCTGATGACCCCGAGTGCGTAGGCCCCTTCAAGATCATGGGTACTGCTGCGAACTGCCTGGCTTAGTGATTGCCCCTGCTGCAGATAGTGCTCGATCTGATGTACCGCAGTCTCAGTATCGGTCTCGGAGGAGAAATGGAATCCGGCATCCTCCTGCTGACGGCGCAATTCGGTGTGGTTCTCGATAATACCGTTATGGACGACCGCAACCCGGCTATTGGCAATATGAGGATGGGCGTTTTCCGTTGCCGGTGCGCCGTGGGTTGCCCAGCGGGTATGAGCGATGCCGATGTTCCCCTGTATAGGGGTTTTTTCGAGTGCCACCTCCAGCGAGGCCACCTTGCCCAGGCTGCGTATCCGAGCGATCGCATTATCTGCCCCCAGTACCGCAATCCCTGCAGAGTCATAACCGCGATACTCCAGCCGTTTCAATCCCTCCAATAGCGTTGTGGTTACCTCTTGTCGGGCGATGGCCCCTACGATTCCGCACATGGTGATCCCTCAATGATAGAACGGGGTGAAAGCAGGCAGTCTTATTATGATGTTGCAATTGGCCCCTTCCCCATTGAGGGGGAAGGCTGGGATGGGGGTGAAGTGCATAATAAAACTCTTAACCCCCACCCTGGCCCTCCCCCTGAGAGGAGGAGGGAATGTGCAAGTCATAACGAGACTAACTGTTCGAAAAAGTCGGGAAATGATACCGGAAATGGATTTGCTATACTCTCATGTTTATGACGCAACCGAGGAATATCATGAGCTATACATTTGCTACCCGCCTTGAGGCCGGGTTTGATGAGGCGATCGGGCAGGTTACCGAGGCACTGAAGCAGGAGGGATTTGGGGTATTGACCGAAATCGATATCTCCGGAACCCTGAAAAAGAAGCTGGACAAGGAGATGCGCCCCTACCGGGTGTTGGGGGCCTGTAACCCCCCACTGGCTTCACAGGCGCTGGATGCCGATATCCATGTTGGTGCATTGCTCCCCTGCAACGTAGTGGTGCGGGAGGAGAGCGATGGCGCGGTTCAGGTGGAGTTTCTGGATCCGGCCCTGTTTCTGGGGCTCTCCGGGTTTGAGGCACTGCAGCCGATTGCGAACGAGGCCAGAACCAGACTACAGCGGGTGATGGAGAGTCTGCAGTAGGGGTTGTGGTAGTGCCTGCAACAATGCCTATAGCGTGATCCACATCACCAGCAGCATCAGCAGAATGACCAGAAAGCCCTCACCCAGTGGGTCGAGCAGGAAGGTACGTACTGTATCAGTCAGCTTTCTCATGAGTTCCATCTCCAGCTTGCTTGGTCGTGTGCTCTATTTGACATCCTGTCAATAGAGAGCGTAATTACCTGAAAATTGTAAAAATGACAGTAGCTGTTCAGATTGCCTCTGAAATTCGTCAGTTCAAGGCAGAAAATGTGAGTGTATACGTATACATGACCATTTTTGAACGCTGAAATGACGGATTTCAGGGGGGAGCTGAACAGTTACTGGAGGTCATGAACAGAGGATCAGAGGTTTGAGGAGGAGGGAAGAGCCTCCAACCCTCCATTCATGATGTGCTATTTTGACAGCTGTCTGTTACAACAGAATTTCACCAATATTTCGAGAATGTTTCAGAGGTAGTGAATGAACGTGGAGAGAAGCCCTACTCAGCACATTGTGGTGGTGGATGATGACCGCAAGCTGCGCGAGCTGTTGCAGCGCTATCTGCATGAACAGGGGTTTCAGGTATCCACTGCCTCAGGGGGGGTAGAGATGGATCTCCTGCTGCAGCAGCATTCGGTGGATCTGCTGGTGCTGGATTTGATGATGCCGGGTGAAGATGGCCTCTCCATTGCCCGACGCCTGCGCAGTGAGAGTGATGTACCGATCATCATGCTCAGTGCCAGGGGCGAGGAGGTGGACCGGATAACCGGCCTGGAGGTGGGGGCGGATGACTACCTGGCCAAGCCATTCAATCCACGAGAACTGCTGGCACGGATCCACTCGGTGCTACGCAGAACGGAGCGGCATCTCGAAGAAGATGTGCAAGCTGGAGAAGAGTCACAGGTTCTGCTGTTCGGCCCCTTCCGCATGGATCTGGAGCGTTATACCCTGACCCGCGATGGCAAGCTGGTGGAGCTGACCACCGGAGAGTTCGAACTGTTGCGCCACCTTGCCAGCCGCCCCAATCGGGTGATGAGCCGGGATGTCCTGCTGGACCTGCTGGATGATGGGGTGGAGGGGGCATTCGACCGCAGTATCGATGTACGCATCACCCGCATCCGCAAGAAGATTGAGGCGGATCCACACCACCCACACTATATCCGTACCGTACGCGGGGTGGGATACCTGTTTGCGAACGAGGAGTAGGTCGTGGTGCACGCCCTGCGCTTACCCGGCAGTATCTATAGTCGTACCATGTTGCTGGTCGGCGGGGTGACCTTTCTGTTGCAGCTCACCACCTTCTTTATCATCTTCAACCAGATGGTACTTCCCAATGTACGTATTCAGGTGGATGAGTTTGTCGATCAATTGCTGTTGGCCTCGGAATCCCCACAAGGGCTTGATGACCATACCCTGTTTCAGTCGGCTCCGCCTGATCTGCAGTTGCATACCACGATCTGGAGGATCCCCTTCTGGCACTATGTGGAGGAGGCGTTGACTCAGCGCATTGGAGTCGAGGTGAGTGTGCAGCAGGAGCAGGGGGCGCAGTTGGGGGATGGCCTCTACTGGGTCGAGCTGCCCGATCCGCAAGGTGGCTTGCAGCGTATCGGTTTTTCACCCGATCGCGAAGGCTGCCTCAATCCACCGGTTCTGCTGATGGTGTTGCTGCTGGTGGTTTCGGTTTCGGTGATCTCGGTCTATTTCCTTTCACGTTGGCTGGTTCGTCCAATTGATGAGTTGCGCCTGGCGGTAGGGGAGTTGGGGTTGGGGGAGTATCCCAAACCGCTGCCGGAGAAGGGGCCGGCAGAGTTCAGTGCGCTGGTGCACCTCTTCAACTGGATGGTCGGACGGGTGCGCAGCCTCACCGAAAACCGCTCCACCCTGCTGGCCGGGATCTCTCATGACCTGAAGACCCCGCTGGCACGGATGCGGCTGAGTGTGGAGATGCTGTCGGCGGAGGAGAGTCGCGATCTGGTTGAGGGGATGGTGGAGGATCTTGATCTGATGGATGGGATGATCAGTCAGGCGCTGGAGTTTGCCCGTGGGGAACGGCCCGGTGCTCTGCAGCAGACAGAACTGAATGAGTTGCTATCCGTTCTGGTAGAGCGCAAACAGCGCGATCAACGTGCAATCCGCTGGCAGCCGCTACCGAACCCCTGTCTGTGCCGGGTTGACCCACAGGCGCTGCAGCGTATTCTCTCCAACTATCTCGATAATGCCGCTCACTATGGTGGCAGTGAGCCGGTTGAGCTGCGCTTGCAGTGTGGTACCGAGCGAGTGGTGATCGAGGTGTTGGATCGTGGTGAGGGGATACCGGAGGGGGAGCAGGAGAAGGTATTTCGCCCCTTCTATCGGCTGGATCGATCCCGTTCACATCAAGGGGGAGGCAATGGATTGGGGCTTGCCATCGTGCTCAACCTGGCAACCAGCTGTGGCTGGGAGGTGGCACTGGACAACCGAAGTGGTGGCGGCTGTGTGGCCTCGCTGGTGATTCTGAAGTCGGTCAGTTCTGCCCCTGGGTAATCTGGGCGTAGAGTCGTGGTAGCCGTAGCGGCAGCTCCTGTGGACGCCGAATCACGATGTAACCGGCAGGCCCGAAGATGTGTGGCAGATAGTCTCCCCCCTCTTCATCAATGGTGACACAAAAGGGGTAGAGCCCCTCTCGGCGTGCCTCGAAGATCGCCTCGCGGGTATCCTCCACACCGTAGCGCCCCTCATACTTGTCCAGGTCGTTGGGCTTGCCATCGGTCAACAGCAGCAGAATGCGGCGGCTGGCGGGTTGTTTGCAGAGCAGGCTGGTGGCGTGGCGGATGGCGGTCCCCATGCGGGTGTAGTAGCCCGGTTTGATCGCCTCGATGCGCCCACGAACGGTGTCGCTGAAGCGCTCTTCAAAGGTCTTGATCTGGTGAAAACGGACGTGGTTGCGGTTGAGTGAGGAGAAGCCGTAGAGGGAGAAGCGGTCTCCGGTATGGGAGAGAGCATCGGAGAAGAGGTGCAGGCTCTCGCGGATTACATCAATTACCCGGGCGTGGTTGTTGATCCAGGTGTCGGTCGAGAGCGAGAGGTCGGCCAGCAGCAGGGTGGCGAGATCGCGACTGCCACTGCGAAAGTCACGATAGAGGGCCGGTTCTGCACCACGGTGATGTAGCTTGCGGTCAGCGGAAAATTCGATATAGGCCTCCAGATCGACCTCGGCCCCATCGGTCTCTCCCCGAAACCAGGTACGGGTCGGGATCAGGGCCTCGAACTGGCGTCTCACTCGGCGTGCCGGGGCCTGCAGTTTTTCTGGCAGTGAACAGGGCTCAGCGGTCGCGGAGAGTAGCGGGATCAGTGCGCTGTGGTCTGCAACCAGCTCCCGTTTTTTATGGTTCCACTCGGGGTAGAGGATCCCTTCATGCAGAGGAATATCATCATACTCTGCAGCGGGCAGATCAAGATCGAACTTGACCTTCGATTTGCTGGTCTCGGCATCGCGGGTAATGGAGAGTTGATCCAGATCTTCGGCTCGTGACTCGGCATCCTCATCCTCGTCGTCATCGGTGGTGCGATCGACCTTGACATACTCTGCCCAGCTGAAGATAGTCTCCATGCGCAGGGCGATCAGTCCACTCTTGCCATCCGGGTTCTCGGTACGCTCCGCCTTGCGGCGCTTGTTCTTCTTGGGGGATGGGGCGGTATTACTACTCTGGTTCTCGTTGGCAGCCGGCGGCGTCTCTGCTGATGGTGTTGCGTGTGAATGGGGCGGCAGCACCAACCAGAGCGGCATGGGGGTATGCGGTGCCTGTTGTGCTTTAGGGAAGGGGCGGCTCTGCAGCGGATCGAGCACGATGGCACGGATCAGCTCCTCGGTCTGCTGTTGGGCGGGGGGTAACTTTTCCAGCGCAGGGCGTCGCTCTACCACGGCCTCCGCCAATTTCCGGTAGCGATTGAGAAAACCGGGAAAGCGTTGCAGGGTGGTGAGGGTGTTGATGCGGTTTTGTTCAACCCAGTGCTCCTCTACTCCGGTCTCCAGTGGTGTGGATGCCAGCATCGCCAGCCAGAGGTAGAGGTCACGATTAAGTGAGCGTTGTGCAAACAGGTCAAGGGTCGGGGGGAGTAGCAGGGCCCGTTCATCGCGCCAGGCACTGCTTACCCGTTTGTCGCTGCCGGCAATTTTCTGCAGCAGGGTGCGGTGGCCAAAGTGGTCGGTGGCATAGCTGGACTCCACCTTGAGGCCGCCATCCCCGCCCAGGGCACGAAACAGTACCCCCAGTGTCTTCTGGATCTCTTCCAGGGTGACGGCGGCCTGAGGGTAACGGCGGTTTGCCGTTTTGGTAATCCAGCGGTGCCAGAAGGCACCTACCTGCTCTTCCACAGTTACTTCCCGAAGGTGGCGCGGGCGATCTCCATCAGCGCATCGGCAGTCTCCAGATCGTCGGTCAACGGTTCTACCAGAGAGCAGCGGCACGCCTCCACCGGATTAAACCCACTCTGGATCAGTCGTGCCGCGTAGATCAGCAGCCGGGTTGAGGCGGCCTCTTCAAGGTCATGATCCTTCAGCGCGCGTAGTGCACTGCCAAGGGAGACCAGCCGTTTTACCACATCCTCACTGGCACCACTCTCGTTAGCGAGGATTTTCTGCTCCAGCTCGGCACTGGGAAAATCGAAGCGGATGGAGATGAAGCGCTGGCGGGTGCTTGGTTTCATCCCCTTGAGGAAGTTCTGGTAACCGGGGTTGTAGGAGACCACCAGCATGAAATTATCCGGTGCCTCCAACAGCTCACCGGTCCGGTCGATGGGCAGGATACGCCGATCATCGGAGAGGGGGTGGAGCACCACGGTGGTATCCTTGCGTGCCTCGATCACCTCATCCAGATAGCAGATGCCCCCGCCACGTACCGAACGGGTCAGCGGGCCGTCACTCCAGTAGGTCTCACCGTCGCCAATCAGATGTCGTCCCACCAGATCTGCAGCGGTCAGATCATCGTGACAGGCCACGGTGTGGAGCGGGATCTCCAGTCGGGCTGCCATGTGGGTGATGAAGCGGGTCTTGCCACAGCCGGTGGGCCCCTTGATCAACACCGGAAGTTGGTTGTGGAAGGCGTACTCAAACAGCTCAATCTCATTGGCATGGGGCTGGTAGTAGGGGAGTTGTGACGCCATGGTATTGTTCTCAATTGGTAAATAAATCTAATGGCATCCCTGCCCACAAACGGCCGCAGATCAGGGCTGCCATTACTTTTGAAATGACTGATAGTAGCGCCAAGTATCGGTTATTTTGAGAATTGTCGCCTTAATTTGTGTCAAATCACACGCTTCACCTTGTTCAGCTGCCACTTGAGGATAGGAGGCCCCAACAGGGTGGTGATGATGGTCATCATGACCACGGCGGTGAAGAGGGTGGCGCTCAGCACCCCCATGGTCTTACCCAGTGATGCGAGGATCAGCGCGACCTCTCCGCGCGGTACCATGCCGGCCCCAATGGCGAGGCGACCATAGTCTGCCGGTGCCCCCATGCCGCTGATCAGCTTGCCACCGACCGCAACCACGGTGAGAGCCGAGGCGAGCAGCAAGATCTCCTGATTGAGAAAGGCCTCCAACTTGACCTGGGTACCCATCAACACAAAGAAGATCGGGGCCAGAATCGCCTCGAAGGGACGGATCTGGTTCTTGATCTGTTCGTCCAGATAGCAGGAGCTCTCCTGATTGGGGCAATTCTCCTTCCAGTAGGTGAACTCCTTGTTGCTGAGAATCAATCCGGCGGCGAAGGCACCGACGATGGCAGAGAGGCCGACAAAGTCGGCCAGCCAGGAGAGGGTGGTCAACAGCAGGAAGGAGACAAAGAGTTCCGCTTCCCATAGTGGAAAGTGGTGCAGATGTTTGATGGTAAAGCGGATAACTCTGGGAACCAGAAGATAGATCGAGGCGAGAAACATGATCGCCTGGGAGATGGAGTAGAGCACGGTCATGCCGTCAAAGCTGCCTCGAAAGATGATATCAATGCCGATCGCCATCATGATCAGCCCCAGTACGTCATCAATCACCGCAGCACTCAGGACGATGTGCGCGGTACGGCTGCGCTCCATCTCCAGTTCATGAAACACGTGGGCGGTAATGCCGATGCTGGTGGCACACAGTGCGATGGATACCATCAGGGCAGAGGCCCAGCCGGCATTGGGGGCAAACAGCTCCATGGTTACATAGCCGAGCAGAAACGGGGCGACCACCCCGATGGCGGCAACTCGGATACCGGGCTTGATGGAGCTGTGCAGTTCGTGGATGGAGGACTCCAGGCCGACCACAAAGAGCAGAAAAAGCAGGCCAATTCGAGAGAAGATATCGATTACCTGAATCACCTCGATGATCTGGTTACCCTGTGAACTGGTGAGGATCGGAATCAACAGCCCTACCCGGTCTGCGGGGAAGTGCTGCAACAGTGCCGCCTCAAGCGTGATATCACTGCCAAAGGTTAGAGTTAGCGCATTGAAGATTGCAGTGGACTCACGTAGTACGCTGATCAGGTCACTGCCCAGCCAGTAGCCGAGATTACCGATCAAGATTCCAACCGTCAGCTCCCCCAGTACCGAAGGCTGTTGCAGTCGTTGAGCGACCTCTCTCCCCAACAGGGCCGCCACGGTGATGACCGTCAGTGCGAGCAGGATTGGAATCACCGGGTCATGGTGTTCGATGCCGTGATGTGTGCCCCAGGCCGCGCCGGGTAGAAAAAGGGCTAGAACAAAGGCAGGCAGGATTCTTTGCAGGATCTCATACATACCCTGACTGTAGGAGGGAAAAGAGTACTCCACAAGTTGATAGTGGGGGTATTCAGTGGGAAGGCTCAGTAGGTGATGGCAATTGCCGCCAATACCACCACCAGCCAGGCAGTGGGGATCCACTTCCAGAGTCCACGGATGTTTCGTAGCTCCATGAACCAGGAGATCACCAGCTGGCTCTTGATCAATGCGGCCCCCAGCAGGATCAGCAGGGCGCTGGTTCCGCTGTAACCGAGTTGTCCGACCCAGTAGCCCAGCAGGGTGAGGGCAACCAGCACGATCCAGATGATGAAGGTGGTGCGATGTTCAATCATGTTCATTATTCCAGGATTATCTCCTATCGCAACAGATAGACCAGTGGAAACAGTATGATCCAGACCAGATCAACCATGTGCCAGTAGGAGGCGCCGGTCTCGACACCGGTATGTTCCTGGGCAGAGTATTTTCCCTGCTGTGCATTACGCATCACTGCCGCCAGAATCACCATGCCGAGGATGACATGGAGATAGTGAAAAAAGGTGAGCGAAAGGTAGAACATGTAGAAGGTGTTGCTGCTGAGGGTAATCCCCTCTGCTGACTTGGTATAGAACTCGAAGGTCTTGATAATCAGGAAAATAAGTCCCATGCCAATGCTGGCCTGCAGCCAGCGTACACAGCGATCCACGGCATTGACCTTGATGGCGTGGACGGCATTGACCACGAACCAGCTGCTGGTGATCAGCACCACGGTATTGATCATGCCGGCGGTCTGGTTCAGTAGCAGTTGTGACTGGTTGAAGAGTTCAACATGGTTGCTGCGGGTGATGGCATAGGAGATGAAAAACACCCCGAACACCAATAGCTCTGCATAGATGAAGATCCAGATGGCGAAGTCGCCTGGCGGTCGTCGGTGGTTGGTTTCTGTAGTTGCGTGTGACATGGCTGGCTGAGATAGATAGACTGCAGCCAGTATAGAGGACGCTATATTAGTGTTACCTTAATATGGATCAAATTAATGACCGATTGCAACTATACGCCAAGCAGCTGCATGGCATTGGTTCTGGAGAGGTTGCTGTGGCTCTGCATCGCAACCTCGACACTCTGCACAATCTGTTCCCGCACCAGTTCAGCGGTTGATGCGGCATAATCGGTGTCGATTAGCTGACTTGCGCTCTGGCGTACCACCAGGTTCTGATCGGTGGTTGCCTGGCTACGCACCTCAAGCTGGTTGGCCGTTGCTCCCAGTTCTCCACGGTTTTGGGTAATCAGCTCCTGTGATTGATCCAGTACCCCCAGCGCATCAGTTGCCCCTTGCGGGGTGGAGAGGTCGAGGGAGAAGAGCCCCAGTTGATCAAAGGAACCCGGAATATCGAAGGTTGGGACCTCAATGCTGGAGGAACCTCCGCCCGCAATCCCCAGGGATCCATTCTGAGTGAGCAGGCTCTGGTTGTTGAACTGGGCCTGCTGAGCGCTGTTGCGGAGTTCTTGTTGCAGCTGATTGAGGTCGCTCTGCAGCATCTCCCGGTTGCTGCTGGAGTAGGTACCGTTGGCTGCCTGTACGGCCAGCTCACGCATCTGCTGAACCAGTGCACTCTGGTGCTCCAGTGCGTGGTCAGACAGTTGGACCGTAGAGACTCCGTCATTCAGATTGCGCAGCACCTGTTCCTGCTCCGTTGCCTGGGTCTGCAGTTTCTCTGCCATGGTGCTGAGTGTGACCGACTCCTGATCTACCCCGGAGGCGATGGATTCCGCTGCATGGCTGCGGGGGACAGTGCCTGTGGTTGCGGTGGAAAGGGTAGGGTAGCTGGCGGAGATGGTGTTCATCGGATCGGTTCCTCAATAGATATACTGAATGTAGCCCCGAAAAAGCGCAATTGCAATAAAAAACCCCCACCGCAGAGCGATGGGGGTTTCAAGATCAAGCAGTTAACGCTTGGTTATGCTGCATCCTCTCCTTCTGTAAAGAAGCTCATGATGTAGACCACCAGTCCGATCAGGAAGACCACACCGGCGATTTCACGCATCCAGTAGAACAGTGCAACCTGATCCTGTGCAGCCATGAAGGTCATGGGGGTATCAGAGATACGCTGCAACCAGGTCTGCAGGATACCGGCAGCGGTCAGGAACAGGGTGATGAACACGATGGAAATGGTCATCAGCCAGAAAGACCACATCTCCATCACCTGTGCCTTGTTGCTGTTGGCCGCACGGCCACGCATGATTGGCATGGAGTAGGAGATGATTGCCAGAACCACCATTGCATAGGCACCGTAGAAGGCCATGTGACCGTGTGCCGCAGTGATCTGCGTACCGTGGGTGAAGTAGTTCACCGGAGCGAGGGTGTGGAGGAAGCCCCATACACCAGCGCCGAGGAACGCCATTACACCAGTACCCAGAGCCCACAGAACCGCTGCCTTGTTGGGGTGCTCACGCTTGCGCTTGTTCACCATGGTGAAGGCAAATACTGTCATCATGAAGAATGGGATTGGCTCCAGTGCAGAGAAGATGGAACCCCACCACTGCCAGTACTCGGGCGTACCGATCCAGTAGTAGTGGTGACCTGTACCGATGATACCGGTGATCAGGGTCATCGCAATGATGATGTACAGCCACTTCTCGATTACCTCACGGTCTACACCGGTGGTCTTGATCAGTACGAAGGCAAGGATTGAACCGAGGATCAGCTCCCAGACACCCTCTACCCACAGATGCACGGTCCACCACCACCAGAACTTGTCCTGAACCAGGTTGGCCGGGTTGTAGAACGAGAACAGGAAGAACACCGCAAGACCTACCAGACCGATCATCATTACCAGATTGATAACGGTTTTGCGACCCTGTAGTACGGTCATGCCGATATTGAAGAGGAAGGCCAGTGCAACCACCACAATACCCAGTTTGGTAATGGTGGGCTGCTCGAGGAACTCACGTCCCATGGTGGGCAACAGCTCATTCATGGTCAGGTCTGCCAGAGTCGAGTAGGGGACCAGCAGATAGCCGAGAATGGTCAGTGCACCTGCGACCAGGAAGATCCAGAACATCAGGATCGCGAGGCCTGGGCTGAAGAGCTCACGCTCTGCCTCCTCGGGAATGAGGTAGTAGGCGGCACCCATGAAGCCGAACAGCAACCATACGATCAGCAGGTTGGTGTGCACCATACGGGCCACGTTGAACGGAATCTCCGGGAAAAGAAAGTCACCAACGACGTACTGCATGCCGATGATCAGACCGAACAGAATCTGACCGACAAACAGACCGATGGCGGCGGTAAAGTAGTATTTAGCTACGGATTGTGATTGATATTCCATTTCGATCTCTCCTTAACCCATCTTGTTGGGTGGCCAGTTCGCAGTATTGATCTCTGAAGTGTATTTCAGGAACTGTGCGATCTGCTCCAGCTCTTCATCAGTGAAGTTGAACTGAGGCATGCTACGACGACCGGGAATACCATCTTTCGGACGACTCTTGATAAAGCCCTTGATTGCTTCCGTGCTGTTACCAAAGCGAACATAGACATTACCCAGCTCAGGTGCAAAGTAGGCACCCTCACCCAGCAGCGTGTGACAGCCGATGCAGTCGTTCTTCTCCCACAGCATCTTGCCGGCCACCACAGTGGGCGTAAGGTTTTCATGGTTGTCGCGCTGCGGAACAACCCCCATGGTATCGAAGGTCAAGGCCAGAAATAGCAGGAAGAAGAACATGCTTCCCCCATAAAAGATATTTCGGGCCATCGATTTGGTGAACATTTCGTCCATCGTTGGTACTCCCTTTTAGTTGAAGATATAGGAGTGCGTAGTTTCCGTGATCCGGTCGAAATAGACGTTGACCCAGATCAAAGGGAGGAGGGGCTAAAAAGAGGGAGTCAGTGGCTGGTGCCTTCGGAGCGGGTGATCTTGTTGTAGACGTTGTATTTGCCGACTGGCTTCTTCATCGGGATGCGTTTGACCTCCTCCAGGGTGTCACCATCATAGACCACCAGTGCACCCTCCTCTTCCCAGATGCTCAACAGGGCATAACGACCATCCCGGGTGAATTCGATATGGGCGGCGGTCTTGCCGGGGGCAGGGCGTACGGTCTTGACGATCTCCAGGCTCTGTTTGTCGATGATGTGAACCAGGTCCCGGTTGGGGCCAAAGAACACATCGGCCCAGGCGTAGCGGCTGTTTTCATGGCTGCGCATGAAGAAACCGGGCCCCTGGGTCTTGACCTCCCCAACCGTCTCCCAGCTCTTCATGTCGATCACGGTAAGCGCTCCCTTGCGTAGATTGGGGGTCGCCATGATCTCCTGGTCTCCCCGTTTCCAGGTGATACCGGAGCCGAGGTGGGGCATCCCGTCCAGTGCCAGCTCGGCCACCTTGCGCCCCAGGTCGAGGTCAATTACCGCACCACTTCCCTTGCGTGAGGCCCCCATGATGAATACATAGTCCTGACTGAAGAAGAAGTCGTCCAGTGGGGTCTCCAGCTTGATCTTGCGTGGAGTGAAGCGGGGGCTTCCCTCGGCCTGCCCCTCCCGGTAGTCATGTTGCCAGCCACCACTCTTACCCGGCTCGTAGGGGATCTCCCAGATCTCCGGCAGATCCTTCAGGGCCAGGATGAAACTCTTGCGTGGGGTGGCATCGTATACCGCGCTGACACGAGAGGATTCACCACCGCTCGCAACCGGCACGATGGTGTTGAGGGAGAGGTCCTCTGCATTCAGCAGCACCAGGTTGTGGGGCAGGTAGTTCCCTACGGCAACCAGCTTGCCATCACTGGAGATGGCGATGTTACGGGTGTTGATCCCGGCACGTACCTCGGCCACCTTCTGCATGCTGTGCAGATCAAATAGCGTCACCCAGCCATCGCGGGTGGCGTAGTAGACAAAGCGTCCATCGGGGGAGTACTTGGCTCCACCATGCAGGGCAAATCGGGTCTTGAAACGGGTGATCGGCTCCAGCTTGTCACCATCAAGAATGGTGGCGTGGTGATCGCCCGCCTCCACCACAAAGAAGAGGTTGAGTGGGTCTGCTCCATGCTGAGGCTTATCCGGAAGGGAACCGAGCGGGGTAAACTGGGTGTGACTCTTTACAATCTCCTGCGCTCCCCAACGCGGTACCTCGGGCAGTGGCTGGTAGATATGACCTGCCAGGGCCTGAATCTGCTCCGCGCTCAGCTTATCTCCAAAGGGGGGCATCTGGGTGGCAGGACGACCCTCGGAGATGGTTTTGATTGCCGCACTTTTACGTAACCGTTTCAGGTTCTCCGGCAGCAGGGCCGGGCCCACCAACCCAAGACGGTCGGCCCCATGGCAGGCAGCGCAGTTCTGCTGGTAGAGATCTTCCGTAGAGGCTGTTGAAATGGCTGGAAGCAGTAACGTAAAAAGCAAAAGCGGCCTCACGCAAAGGCGCAAAGGCGCAAAGAAAAGCACTGATGAGGTAGAGGTTTGTTTAGACATAGGTGCTATTTCGTTGGTAAGTGAGTTTGAGAAAAATGGTTAACCAATCCCTTGGCGACTTTGCGTCTTTGCGTGAGGCGCTGTTGTTTTAATCTCTTCGTCGCTCAAGTAGCAACCGGGGTCTTCGGCCCACAGATCTCCGGTTAGCTGCAGTGCCCGTACCCGGGTGTTGCCGCCACAGATATCGAAGCCGCTGCAGTTGCCGCAGCGTCCGGTTACCGGGCGGGGTTTCTGTTTCAGGCCAGCCATCAACGGGTTGGAGGTGTCCTCCCAGATCTCGGAGAAGGGGCGTTCGCGCACGCTGCCGAGGGTGGTGTCCCACCACATGGTGTCGGGGTGAACCTTGCCCAGGTTGTCGATATTGGAGATGTAAATACCGGTCTGGTTGCCACCCCACTGGGTTAGTCGCTGCTGTATCTCATCCACTCGGTCGGGATGGTGTTGTGCCACCCACTGCAGCAGATAGACGCCATCGGCATCGTTGTTGCCGGTGACAAACTCGATGCCATCTGTTTTGGCAGACTCCTCCCAGGCGCGTGCAAACAGCAGATCCATCGCCTGTCGGGTGGTCTGATGGTGAGCATCATCCTCGCGGTTTTTGTTGCCACGCCCGGCATAGTTGAGGTGGGAGAGGTAGAATTTATCTATTCCGCGCTCGGCAGTGAGGTCCAGTAGAGGCTCGAGGTCGGCGGCGTTGTCCTGGGTCAGGGTAAAGCGCAGCCCCACCTTGATGTCGTGCTGCTGACAACGTTCAATCCCGGCCATGGACTGCTGAAAGGCCCCCTCCATGCGGCGGAACTGGTCATGGGTCTGTTCCAGCCCGTCGATGCTGATGCCGACATAGTTGTAGCCCACCTCGGCAATCTGTTGGATGTTGTCATCATCAATCAGGGTGCCGTTGGTGGAGAGCCCTACATAGAAGCCCATCTCCTTGGCACGGTGAGAGATCTCGAAAATATCGGGGCGCATCAGCGGTTCACCACCGGAGAGGATCAGTACCGGCACCCCGTACTGCTTCAGATCCTCCAGTACGGTGTAGACCTCGGCAGTGGATAACTCCCCCTTGAATGCGGTATCGGCAGAGATCGAGTAGCAGTGTTTGCAGGTGAGGTTGCAGCGCCGGATCAGATTCCAGATGACCACGGGGCCGGTGGGAATCCGGGGGGGGGGAACCGGAGCGGGGTGGCGCAGGGCGCGCATATACTGGCTGATACGAAACATCGTTCGGTTACCCTTTTTCGGAAGAACGAGCACCTGGTTGCAGGCGCAGACCGGTCTTTTTCAGGATCTGTTTGCTGAAGAGGATCTCGTGTGAACGTACGGCCTCTCCCAGCAGCGTTTCGATCTCACGGGCCTTGTTGAGTACCTCGTTGCGGGTCTTTCCATGCACCATGGCAAACAGGTTGTAGGGCCAGTCGGGAAGGTGACGCGGACGTTGATAGCAGTGGCTGACAAAAGGGAGCTGTCCAACGGCCTCTCCCAACTCGTCAATCTGTTCATCAGGTACATCCCACACCGTCATGCCGTTGGACTTGAAGCCCAGTTTGTAGTGGTTGGGGATGATGCCGATGCGACGAATCATGTTGTTGTCCAGCATCACCTGCATTCGTGTCATCACCTCTTCGGCTGTGGTTCCAATCTCCTCGGCCACAGCCTCATAGGGGTTGGATACCAGCGGGAGACCGTGCTGGGTGGCGGTGATGATCTGTCGGTCGAGTTGGTCCATGGGTACCTTTACAGCTGAAATTTCAACTCCAGAAAATACTCTTTCTGCTTGGGCATATTGTAAACCTTGAGGCCAGTCTCCTCCTCGATTTGTTGAATGACCGAGCTGATCTCCTCCTCTGTTTCGGTGGAGAGGACAAACCACATGTTGAAACGGGTGGGACTGAAGTGGTGTGCACGCTGGTAGTTGTGGGCCACGGCTTCATGGTGATTCACCTGTTGGGTCACCTGCTCGAAGTGCTTCTCCGGTACCTCCATCGCCGCCAGGGTGACTGCACCACCGAGTGCTTCGGCATTGTAGAGTGGGCCAAAACGGGAGTAGATGCCGTCGGTCTTCATCACCTCCAGTCGCCACAGCAGCTCATCCTCGGAAATTCCCAGGCGTTTGGCAATCTCCTGGTAGGGGCTGGGGGAGATCGGGAATCCCCCCTGCAACATGTTGATCAGGTTGCGGTTGACTGCATCGAGTTGCGGTAGCGGTTGCGCCTTTCTCATGGGGTAGGCTGGGGAGAGCTGGCCGGGGTGCGTGGGGGGCGGGCGTGCTCTTGCGTACGCTTGAAGTAGCGTGCTCCCTGCTGTTTGAAGCGGCGGCTACTGAAGAGTACGCGGTAGTCGGTCTCCTGTTGTTGTGGTGCCATCGTAACCAGGGTTTGCACACGTTGCAGCACACTCTCGCGATCCTTGCCGTGGATCATGGTGTAGAGGGTGTAGGGCCAGACCGGCAGATCGGGGCGGCGCTGGTAGCAGAGAGTCACAAAGTCCAGCTTGGAGACGGTGGTGCCGAAAGCTTCAATCTCCTCCGGTTTGAGATTCCATACCACCATTGCATTGGCGGAGTAGCCGAGTGGGCGGTGGTGGACGATGATTCCCATGCGGCGAATCACACCACTCTGTTGCAGGGCGTGGATGCGGTCGATCACCTCCTCTTCGCTCAGTTGGATGGAGTGACCAATTTCGGCATAGGGGCGTGGGCTCAAGGGTAGCCCCCCCTGAATCGCGGCCAGTACCTTGCGGTCCGTCTCAGTGATGGTGTCAGGATTGATTTTTTTCATGAGAAAGCTGCCGGATGTATTTGATGGGAAGTGGGATTATAAGGGTGCTTCCAGTCCAGCGAGAAGCCAAGATCAATATGAAAATCACGCTCCATCGGGAAGGAGTGGACCCGATAGCCGCTATCGAGCTCCAGTTGATTGAGGATCTGTTCAAGATGCGGCTCATCTTCTGCGGTGACCACAAACCAGAGGTTCATCTCATCCTCACGCTCGTAATTGTGGTTTACCTGAGGCAGCCGATTGATGATCTCCACCGTGGCCTCGATTTGTTCAGTGGGAACCGCCATCGCTGCCAGAGTGCTGTAGCCAATGGTGTGAGGTTGAATCACGGCTCCGACGCGGCTGATCAGCCCGGCTTCCTGCAGGTGACGGATACGCTCGATTACCACCTCTTCACTACTGCCCAGCCGCTGAGCCAGCTCGGCATAGGGGTTGGTGGTGAGAGGGAAGTGGTGTTGGAATTCGTTCAGTATCCGGCGATCCTCCAAGGATAAACCGAGAGATAAATCAACAGGTGACTCGGTAGCTGTCATCATGAACCCTCAACGTGAGTTGGAAGAGTCTTGATTATCACTGCTTGGCTGGAGTGATCCCAGCGTAAACAGGGAAAGGAATTGATACAGAGCAAATTAGAGGCCAATCTGACCGGAGCGGTGGGTAAAGAAGATCCCGCTTGGGGTTTCGGCTGGCAGGCTCTTGATCAGCTCAAAGGTTTCGGTGTTGTAGATATCGACCCGGTTCTTGTCCCGTACCGAAACCCATACCTCCTCTCCCCGTGGAGTGAACTCCATATGCAGAATACCCTTGCCGGGCTGCATCTGGTGGATGATTTCGAGGCTCTGGGTATCGATTACCTGTAGCGTGTCGTTGTTGGGGAAGGCGAAGTTGACCCAGATCTGGCGGCCATCGGGGCGGCTCATCGCAAACACCGGTTGGCTGTGAACTGCAATGCGGCCTACCTCCTTCCATTCGCCACTATTGACCACCAGTAGCTCATGACGACCGACTGCCGGAAGGAAGGTGTGCTCACCCGCCTGGGCCCACCCCTCCAGATGGGGCATCTTGTAGACCGGCAGCTTCTGTTCACCCCGTCCATAGTGGTCGAGAATGCGGGTCACCCCCTGGTCGAGGTTCCAGAGATCCAGCAGGGCCAGTCCATCCTCACCAAACAGCCCGGTAATATAGGTGCGTCCATCCGGTGTGATCAGCCCATCATAGGGTTGGATGCCGATGTTGGTGAATTTCTGCAGGGTGGGTTGTGCCGCTGCGTCCATGTCGATGATCCAGGTCTCGCCGCTGTCAAACAGACTGTAGACAAAGCGGTTTCCAGGGGCATCCACCAGACCCACGGTACGCGAGCGTTTGCTGTCGGAGATCGGGGTGGCGGGGATGTCGGCCACCAGTTCCAGAGTGGTGCTGTCAAAGATGCGTACTCCGCCCGGCTCATAATTGGAGACCGCGACCCAGCGCCCATTCTGTGAAATTGCCCCACCAATACTGTTGCCGCCCTGAATCACCCGTTTGACAACCTTGCGGCACAACAGGTCAATCTTGGTGAGACCGCCGTCACGGCCAAAAATGTAAGCATAGCGGGCGTCGCGGGAGATTACTGCCGAGGCGTGGGAGAGGTCACCGAGCCCCTCAATCCGCCCCAGGCTGCTGCGTTCGCTGGTATTGATCACCTGTACGCTGCCGCTGGCCCGTTCGATAACGATTCCCAGGTCCCCGGTGCCGCGAATCTCGCATGCCTGTAGAGGGGTGAGCCATAAAAGCAGGGGTAAAAGGAGAACGGTTAACGTCTTTCCTGCTGTGTCAGAAAACATACTAAGGAACATACCAGGTACCTGCTCGTAGTTGGGTGGCAATATATTGAATCTCTTCGGCCGAAAACAGTGGCCCCCACGGAGGCATCGGAGTGCCGGGGCGACCGTGCTGGATAGTGATCGTCAGAAAGGATTCCGGGAGCTGCTGCAGACGCTGTGGATCGAGGCTAGGTCCCAGCCCTCCCTTGAGGGTCAAGCCGTGACAGGAGCCACAATCCTGCTGAACGATATGGGCAATCTCTTCACTTCTCTGGGGGCTGAGTTCAGCCGCAGCAACCGCTGGCAGGGTCAGGGATAGCAGCACGACAAGATAGGGGGTGAAGAACGGCATAAGTGAGTATGTGGATGATAAAGAATTGAGCCGGAGAATAGGTAAAGCGGGGGGGTAGTGTAATTGATACATATCACGAAATGGTAGGTATCAATGGCTTTCGAGATAATCAATAGCAGTGGAATGGAGAACAATTAACCGTATCTATTGTCTGGTTTTGATCTGAGTCAATGAACCTTGGTGGGTAGTAGTAGATTCTCACACTCTGACGAAACTTATAGAGGTGGCTGAACGGTAGATTCAAGTTAGTGAACGCTTGTCTGGATTACGTATCACGCTTCGACTTCCTCCTGGGTCCGTCTGCATAAACCAATAAAATTTCTGAACTGTTAGGAGAATCTTGACGATGAAAAAACTTTCATTAACTGCAATGAGTCTTGCTGTCGGCGTAGCGATGGGTGGACTGAGCTCGGTTGCCAATGCGGCCGGCCCGACCCTGTCTGATGCTGATTTCGAGACTGCAAAGAACCTCTACTTCCAGCGCTGTGCGGGCTGCCACGGTGTTCTGCGTAAGGGAGCAACCGGTAAGAATCTGGAGCCCAAGAGCACCCTGGAGCTGGGTCAGGAGCGTCTGGAGAAGATCATCGCCTACGGTACAGAGGGCGGTATGAACAACTTTGATGATATCTTCACCAAAGAGCAGATCTCCATGATCTCCACCTACATCCAGATGGAGCCACCGGTACCACCCGAGATGTCTCTGCAGATGATGAAGGATCGTACCATTACCTATGTAAATCCGGAGAACTACCCCACCAAGCCACACAACCCAAATTGGGAGAACTTCTTTGTGGTGATCGAGCGTGATGCCGGTAAGGCCGCAGTGATCGATGGCAACACCCACAAGATTATCGACCATATCGATACCGGGTATGCGGTACACGTAATCAAGGCAACCGAGCACCACAGCACCGAGCATCCCGAGAATGGTGTTGCGGGCCGTTTCTGGTACACCATGGGTCGTGATGGCCGTATGACCAAGATCGACCTCTGGCAGAAGCCTGGCAAGATGCTGGTTGCCGAGACCCAGATCGCCTATGACGCGCGTGATGTTGCGGTCTCTGGTGACGGCAAATATGTTATTGGTGGTGGCTACTGGCCACCACACTTCGTGATCGCTGATGCCAAGACCATGGAGCCACTGAAGGTGATCTCTACCCGTGGTGTCAATGTGGACGGTGAGTATGTCAACGAGGCGCGTGTTGCGGCAATCTACACCACACCTAATGAGTCCAGCTTCCTGGTGGCCGTGAAAGAGTTGGGTCAGATGTGGCAGGTGGACTACTCCGATCTCGACAACCTGCGTATCGAGCAGATCGACTCTGCCAAGTTCCTGCATGACGGATTCTTCGATCCATCCGGTCGTTACTTCCAGATTGCGGCGAATGCCTCTGACAAGATGGTGGTAGTCGACACCAAGGATCGCAAGCTCGAGGCAATGATCGATACCACCGGCAAGAAGCCACACCCAGGTCCGGGTGCAAACTGGATGGATCCAAAGTATGGTCCCGTTGGTGCAACCACTCACCTCGGTACCGGTATGGTGACCGTTTGGGGTAACTCTCCAGAGAAGCGTCCTGAGAATGCCTGGAAGATCGTTCGTGAGATCGAGACTGATGGTGCTGGCGTATTCATCCGTACCCACCCAACTTCAGACTACGTCTGGGCAGACCAGACCAAGCACCCGGAGCCTGAGGTGCAGCAGTCTGTACAGGTTATCTCCAAGGCAACCGGTGAGATCGTCAAGACCATCCGTGTGACCGAGGAAGAGGGTAAGGCAGCGGTCCACATGGAGTTCAATAAGGACGGATCCGAGGTTTGGGTCTCTGTCTGGAACCGTGCGGACAACAAGAACCCAACCGGTGAAATCGTGGTCTATGATGCGAAGACTCTGAAAGAGAAGACCCGCATCAAGGGGCTGACTACACCAACGGGTAAGTTCAATGTTTACAACAGAACCAACCACGTAACCTAAGGTTACTCACTGCTGTACAAGTGGCCCCTGGGGAATCTCCCTTTGGGGCCATTTTTTTGACCCAGATCAACCTGATAATAGATGGATCGGGTGACTTTTCCAAAGTCGTGACCCATATCAAGGAAACGGAATCACGATTTTGTAAAAGTCTGTATTCCAGTATTTCATAGCCATGAGGGAGAGCTTTTCATGTCGAATTCGGAACAATCTAACAACCAACCAGGAAATAGAAGGACATCAGATCGAATGAAAAACAGTTCACCTTTTCCAGAGCGCCCAGGCTATGGGGCCAGATTGAAAACACTCTTCTCTCGCCGGATGATGCTCAATACCAGTCTGGGTGGGGGCATCCTCTTTGCCATCTTCGGTATCATCTTCTGGGGCGGGCTCAACACCGGCATGGAGATGACCAATACCCTGGAATTCTGTATCACCTGTCATGAGATGGAGGAGAATGTCTATCGGGAGTACCAGAAGACGGTGCACTACGCCAACCGCAGTGGTGTACGGGCCGCCTGTTCCGACTGTCACGTACCGGACCCGTGGCTGCACAAGGTGAAGCGCAAGATTCAGGCGAGCAAGGAGGTGTGGGGCAAGATCATCGGTACCATCGATACCCCGGAGAAGTTTGAGGAGAACCGTCTGCGTCTGGCCAAGAATGTCTGGAAGGCGATGAAGGAGACCGATTCCCGCGAGTGTCGTAACTGTCACGACTTCACTGCGATGAACAAGGCTAACCAGAAGCCGCGTGCACAGAACCAGCACACCAATGCACTGCAAAACGGGCAGACTTGTATCGACTGCCACAAGGGGATCGCCCACCACAATATTCGTAATCTGCTGACCGACGAGGAGCTGGAGACGCTGGAGAAGCCGGATGCGATGCTGGCCCGCCCCAATGCCAAACTGTTTGAGTTGAAGGATGTGGCACCGGAGCTGGCGGCCCAGAAGGCCCAGGAAAAGGCTGATGCCGAGGCGATGGCAGCGGCCAATCGTGAGGCAGAGATCAAGCAGGCTGCAGCGGCGATGGCCAGCAAAATGGCGAAAGAGATGGCGGCAGAGATGGCTGCAGCGGCGGCCTCTGGCGCTGCTCCTGCGGAGGCCTCTGGGGGTATTGATGAGCGCTGGGACGGGATCGATGGGCGCAAGATTACCCTCTTCTACCCGGGGCAGACCTCTATCGAGTGGGTGATGAACGGTAAGGATCATGGTGGTTCACGCCCCTTTACCAAGGGTGGCGACCGCTGCTTTACCTGTCATGACAAGGAGACCAACAAGATGGGGCCGAAGATTGTTGGTGGCAAGCATGAGAAGGCTACCGAGCCTACGCCAATCGCCGGCAAGCGCGGTGCGATTCCGGTAACGGTCAAAGCGGCCCATGATGGAGAAAATCTCCATATGTTGTTCCAGTGGAGTGATGGTGGTATCGCGGTTGCCGAGGGTGAGCGCATGGATGCCGAAAACGCCATCAAGCTGGCGATGATGGTGGCGACCGATGAGGTCGAGTTTGCCGACCGTGCCGGTTGCTGGGGTACCTGTCACCATGACGCCAATGGTATGCCGCATCAGCCGGAGGGCAATGAGGTGGTCAAGTACATCAAGGAGTCCCGTACCAAGATCGAGGTCAAAGGGCGTCGTGGCAAGAAGCGTGGTGGCTGGGACAAGCTGCGTGGTGATGACGAGATCAGCGCTGCCTTCGAGGCCAAGAAATTCATGGATCTGATTCGTTACAAATCTGATGGCACCGTCGAGGATGGTTACATCCTCAAGGATCGCGTGATGGATGGCAGTATCGAGGACATCAGCTTCACAGCCGAGCATGTCAATGGTCTGTGGACGGTGGTCATGACCCGCAAGCTCAACTCTGGGGATGCGGATGATATTGCCATCGAGGCAGGCAAGCTCTACAACTTCGGCTTTGCGATCCATGATGATCACACCAATGGTCGCTTCCACCATGTATCGGTTGGCTACAAATTGGGGCTGGATAACCCTAAAGCGGAGCTGAATGCAGTAAAATGGTAGGATGAACCGAAAACAAACCTCTCTTTATGGAGCTCCCGGCATCTTGCCGGGGGCTCTTTTTTGGTTGTTTTTTTCCACGGCTCTTCGGGCAGAGACCATCGAGGTGGGCATTGAGAAGTATCAATACCATCCGGCTGTGACTCAGGTGAAGGTGGGGGATACGGTACGTTGGGTCAACCGTGAGCGGCGTCAGTACCATTCGGTGATGTTGCACCGGGCTGGTTCGGATGATCCCAAACTGGATTCAAAATACCTCTTCCCCGGTGACAGTTGGGAACACACCTTTGACAAGGCAGGGCACTATACCTATCTGTGTGGCCCACACCCGGATATGCAGGGGCGGGTAGAGGTGGTGGAGTAGTCGTCTACTCCAGTAGCGCCTGGCGCATCTGCTCCGGGTCGAGCAGGCGAATGTCGTTGCCATGCACCTCAATCATCTTCAGCTTCTTCAGCTTGCCGAGAATGCGTGAAAAGGTTTCGCGTTGAATGGAGAGGCGCGAGGCGATCACACTCTTCTGGGCGGGGAGGTGTACAACGGTTGCCTCGGTGGTTCCCTCCGGGATGAAGGAGAGCAGATAGCTGATGAGCCGATTGGTGGCACTGTTGAGGCAGAGATCACCGATTTCCGAGACCCGCTCCTGCAGCTGACGGCTGAGGTCGGCCATGACCCAGAGGGAGATATCCGGGTTTTTTTTCAGGATGTTGAGGTAAGTTGTGTTGTTGAACGAGAACACCTCCCCATCTTCCAGAAATTCACAACTGACCGGGTAGTTGCCACTCTCTATGAACATCACTGCTTCGGCAAAGGAGCTGCCCGGTTGCAGAATGTTGATGGTCTTCTCGCCGCCATCGGGTGCCAGTAGAAACAGCCGCACTGAACCGGTTCTGAGGATGTAGAAGTGTTCTGCGTTGTCCCCCTGCGAGAACAGCATCTCATGCTGGCGTCGACGAACCAGATCCGAGGTGAGGAAGATTTCGTCAACCACCTCTTTGTTGATGGAGGAGAAGAGGGGAGAGCGACGGATTTCACGCTCAAAAACGGAGGATAGCGGCATGGTTTTATTCGAGGTATGATCGTGTTTTTACGGCTGCAGTGTAGCGGGTTCGGGTTGGTTTGTCATTTCTCTCTACCCACTTTGATGCAAATCAAACCACTTTATCGCGCACACTCGGTACACTATTACCCATACGCATCTCATTAGGGAGATGCCACTACGAGGAATCGGTTTATGAAGAAAAGCTATTCAATGTTTGGGCTCTTTTTTATGATTATTGTCGCGTTGGTGACAATCTTTCTCGGCTTCTTGTTTGGTTGGGGAAACCCGATTCCGTGGATTGTGTTGGCGCTATTGGCGCTGATCCCCTATCTGCATGAGCGCAAGATTCGTAGTGAGTATATCGACTGGAGCGACCAGTACGCGGTAGGGGTTGAGTTGATCGATCACGACCATCAAAAGCTGGTCGGACTGTTGAACCAGGTGGTGAGTACGGCCAACTTCCACATGGGGGAGTCCTATGTTCGCAGTGTGATCGGTGAGTTGATTGACTACACCAAGTACCACTTCGAGCGTGAAGAGAACCTGATGAAGGAGAATGAGTATCCCAGCCTGGATTCCCATATCGCACAGCATAAAAGCATGATTGATCAGGTCTCCAGCTTTAGTGATCGCATCCAGAACAGCCCCAACTGTGAAGACGATGTCTGCATGGAGGTTTACCATTTTCTCAAGTCCTGGCTGCTCAACCATATTGTTCATACGGACAAGGAGTTGGGGCAGTATCTCATCTCCAAGGGGGTCAAGTAGGAGAGCAGCCGTGGTTAAAAGACTCGGTCTGCTGGCTTCACTGACGGCGGCATCGATGGCCATGGCAGATGCCCCGCTGGATGATGAGCTCACCCAGGCCATGGCGGCTACCCCCAATGTCGAGCGTGGCAAGGCGGTCTTCAGGCTTTGCGTCGTGTGCCATCAGACCGAGGCCTGGGGTACCATCGATGGTGAGTACCCACAGCTGGCGGGTCAGCACAGCAGTGTCATTATCAAGCAGGTGGCGGACATTCGTGCGGGTAACCGGGATAACCCCTCCATGCTGGTGATTGCCCAGGAGAAGGTGATGGGTGGCCCGCAGGCAATCGCCGATGTCACCGCCTATATTCAGACTCTGCCAATGACCCCCAATCCCGGCGTAGGCCCCGGTGAGAAGCTGGGCAAGGCGGAACGGATCTACTACCGCAAGTGTGCAGAGTGCCACGGCAGCGCTGGTCAGGGCGATGGTGCGCGTTACTATCCACGGATTCAGGGACAGCACTTCGAATATCTATTGCGCCAACTGCACTGGATTCGGGATGGAAAACGGCGTAATGCCAACCCGGAGATGGCGAAACGGGTCAACAAGCTGAAGGAGCGTGATCTGGTGCTGCTGGCGGACTACGTCTCTCGTATCAAGCCACCGGCGGAGGATGTTGCTCCGGCAGGCTGGAAGAACCCTGATTTTGTAACTGAGTAAGAGCTGTTCAGCGCCCCCTTGCAGGGGGAGGACAGTGTGAGAGCCCTGACCGTTTCCGGTGCGCGGATCAGTCGAGGTACTGCTCCAGCCGCTTGGCAATCTCGCTGGGGGCAATGCCATGGGCAAACTTGGTGATGAAGCTGCCGTCCGCGCCCATCAGATAGAGCCCGGCCGAGTGGTCGATGATGTACTCATCGGCGCTACGGGAGGGATCTTCCACCCGCTCAAATTGAACCCGATACTCCTCTGCAACCCGCTTTACCATCTCCTCGGTACCGGTTAGTCCGATTAGCGAGGGGTGGAAATAGGTAACATAGGTTTTGAGTACCTCTGGCGTGTCCCGTTGCGGATCTACCGTGATGAAGTAGGGCTGGATCTGCTCGGCCTTCTCCCCAAGCTGTCCCAGTGCGGCTGAGAGCGCAATCAGGGAGGTAGGGCAGACATCCGGACAGAAGGTGTAGCCAAAGTAGATCAGATGGAGTTTGCCCGCCATGTCCCGGTCGCTAAAGAGGCGGCCATGGTGGTCTTGCAGCATGAACTTGCCACCAACCCGGGTCGGCAGACTGCTGCTCTCTTGTTGATGCAGCGGTGTGGTGAGGGCGTCCCGGTCATAGCGCAGACACTGTTTGATGGCACTGGTGTTGCGTCGCATCAATTCGAAATAGAGTGATTTTCCGGGCTTTATCGAGGTGCCGAAGCTGTCCAGTGTACCGATGTTGAGCGGAATATCCTGTATCAGCAGGGCCAGTTCGCCCATCTCCATCTGTTGTTCGGTCAACAGACAGGAGTAGTCACCACTTTTCAGCCGAGCCCGGTTCTGCAGCAGGGAGAGGCCGCTCATTTGGGTGGTGGGAGATTCGGCGACCACACCACGAATCTTGAGGGCATAGGCCTGCTCAAAGTACTGCAGGGTGTCGTAGTAGGCCATGCCGATGCCGCTTTTCAGTCCGCGATAGCCATACTCCAGCTGTCTATCCAGCTCCGATAGCTGCATCAACAGCTGTCGACGATTGCTCTGGTAGAGTTCACTGCGCTCTGGGTCGATGCGGATCAGTGCCCGGGCCAGCTCATCGGCCAGTATGATTACATTGCGGCTGTCGAGCCAGAAGAAGGGGTCTCGTCGATTTTCATCCCAGCGAGAGGGCAGTACCTTGATCTCTTCATTGTCGAGCAGGGTCAGCACAGTGGTATTTGGCCCCAGATTGGAAATGGGGTTGACCATCAGCTGTTCCAGCTCCGGGCCAATCCAGACTACCAGGTCGGCCTGCTGCAGTGCGTTGCGTTGTGTGGTGTTTAGGGTCTGCTGGTAGGGGAGTCTGTCACCATCCAGCAATAGCTGCGGTGGTGCCGTTCCCTGCAGCAGGCCAGCCAGCAGGGAGTAGATCGGTTTGATGGTGGTGACCACCTTCAGTGGTGCATCTGCCAGGGTGAGGGAGGAGGCAAACAGTAGCAGAAGTGTGGTGAGCAGGCGCATGGAGAGTGGTTTCCTGATTAGAACAATTTTTCAGGCTGCTCGAACTGCTGTTGTAGCAGCTCTACCTCTCGATCCACTCGCTCACTCAGGTTGCGCTCGCTGGGGCAGGGGCGCTTCTCTGAGACCATTGCGAGGAAGGCTTCATTAGTAGCGTCGTCGAAGGCCTTGCCAATAATACGGATCTTGGGAACGGCAGTAACCAGAGACCGTTTCATGCGTCGAGTCTCATCGATATAGCCACAATTGAGGGCCTCACCGTTGAGGGCCCCCAATCTCTTGACGGCATCAAATTGTGTGTCGGTGATGGCCGTTGCAGTAGCGCTATAGGCAAGGGTGGCAGCCACAGCTGCCTGTCGGAGTGTGATACGGATCATTTGCAGACCATGGTAGCAAATGAGAGACTTTGTCCATGTTGATTCAAATCAAGTGGATGTGCTGATGGAGCACTCCTGGCTACTCGCCATCCGTCCCAAAACCCTCTCCCTCTCTCTGCTTCCGGTCTTGCTGGGGAGCTTCATCGCAGCTCGGGAGGGGGAAATCGATCTGCTCGTGGTAGGGGCTACCTTGCTGACGGCACTGCTGATCCAGGTCGGTACCAATCTCTATAACGATGTGGGGGATGCCCTGCGCGGGGCCGACAGTCCACAACGTATCGGGCCGAAACGTGCCGTGGCCGAGGGGTGGTTGAGTGTTGATCAGGTGCGTCGAGGGGCCTGGATCAGTTTTGCGCTGGCTGCCGGGGCAGGGCTCTATCTGGTTGCAGTGGGCGGGGTTCCCATTCTGCTGATTGGACTATGCTCGATCGCAGCCGGGGTTGCCTATACAGCGGGTCGTCTGCCGATCGCCTATACTCAACTGGGTGAGCTTTTTGTCTTTCTCTTCTTTGGGGTTGCTGCGGTGATGGGGACCGTCTGGCTGTTGCGGCTACAGTGGAGTGATATCGCCTTCTGGAGTGGATGCGCTGTTGGCCTGATTGCCGCAGCGGTTCTGGTGGTCAATAATTACCGGGATATTGATACCGACCGTCCGGCTGGCAAGGTCACCCTTGCGGTACGGTTTGGGCGCAGGCTGACCCGTAGGGTCTATCTGTTGCTGCTGCTGCTGCCCTTTGTGTTGGCGCTGAAGGTGGTAGTGCCGGGGTATTATCCGATGATGGCTCCGGCCCTGCTGGTCGCACTCTATCTGGGGTACTCGATCTACCGGATTGGAGAAGGGGGCGAGCTCAATCGATTGCTGGCGTGGACGGCACAGTTTCAGCTGCTATTTGGAGTTTCATTGATGATGGGGATGGTGCAATGGTAAAGGGTATTCAACGGTGGTGTGGTGTGTTGCTGGCAATAACGGCGCTGTTGTGGCTGCCAGGGGCGGTCTGGGCAGAAGAGCAGGAGGTGACACTACAGTTGCCGCCGCAAACCATTGCGCAGTGGTACAAGCCGCAGAACAAGCGCCAGGTGTGGCTGCATACCATGTTTGGTTTGCGTCGGGAGATGCAGGCGATTCAGACCTATATTGCGCTGCAGGATGGCGAGCGGCTGGAGAAGTGGAGCGGGAAATTCCTCCAGCACTACCGCAGCATTCCCCAGATGGTTCCAGAGTGGAATGATGAGGTGGAGCTGGCGTGGGCGGACAAGTTGGAGCAGGCGGTTGCGCAACGGCAGTGGCAGCAGGCCGGAGATGCACTGGGAAAATTGGGGATGACCTGCCGCTCCTGCCACCAGGACTATCGGGCAGTGGCGGCGGCGCTTTATCGCGGGCCCAGGTTTGAGCAGTTGAGCGTTGAGGATAGCGAAACCCTGGAGGCCGTGAAGTTTTCTGATGCAATGCATAACCTGACCTACTCGATGAACGGTTTCAAGATTGCGGTGGATGACCAGCGCTATGATTCTGCTGCGCAGCATCTGCAGACCTTTGCTCAGCGGTTGCATGATCTGCGGGGTAGTTGTACCGAGTGTCATGCTACTGATTTGGTGCCGGTTGAGCGCATACTGGGAGAGGGTACCGATGCCCTGCTGGCCGAGCTTTCGGACAAGCTGAGTGGCGATCGTCAGGGGATCGGGCGCAAGCTCGGTGAGGTTGGGGTGACGGTCTGTTCCCGCTGTCACGGGGTGCATCGTGGTATCAGTGACCTTGCCGGTAGCCTGCAGTGAGTGATGATGTGAGTCGGGCTGCAGCGCTTGCCCGCAGTTTTGGTTAC
The DNA here is from genome assembly GCA_964344435.1 of uncultured Piscirickettsiaceae bacterium. Classification (GTDB taxonomy): domain Bacteria; phylum Pseudomonadota; class Gammaproteobacteria; genus Thiopontia. The sequence goes on from CAYFNH010000008.1 coordinate 33,005, forward strand.
AGCGAGGTTGAACAGCAGGAGCGCGAAGAGAAGATCCGTGCTGTGTTTGAGGCGGTTGCTCCGCGCTATGATCTGATGAATGACATGATGAGTTTCGGTATTCACCGGCTCTGGAAACGGCGCCTGGTAGAGCTGGTCAATCCTCAGGCAGGGGAGCAGGTTGTCGATCTGGCCGGAGGTACCGGAGATATTGCCGCCAGGATTGCACAGCGTGGATGTCAGGTGGTGGTGATTGATCCCAGTGAGGGGATGATGGCGGCTGGACGTCAGCGCAACCTGGAGGGGGTGAGTTTTCAGCAGGGGACGGGGGAGTTGATTCCACTGGCGGACCAGTCGGTTGACCGGCTCACCATCTCCTTTGGTATTCGCAATGTAACCGATATGGAGAAGAGTCTGGCAGAGATCTATCGGGTGTTGAAACCCGGGGGTACCTTCTACTGCCTGGAGTTCTCTCGCCCTGCGTGGTGGCTGAAGCCGTTCTATGACCTGCACTCCTTTTATCTGATTCCCCGGCTGGGGGCCTGGGTGGCGGATGCACCCATCGCCTATACTTATCTGGTCGAGTCGATTCGTCGTTTTCCTGATCAGAAGGAGCTGAAGCAGATCCTTGAAGGGGCCGGTTTTTCCAGGGTCTCCTGGTGTAACCTCAGTTTTGGTATTGCCGCCATCCATATCGGTACCCGGGTGGAGTGAGCCTGACCGTCTACAGTAGCGGTACCGGGGGAGCACCTCGGGCACTCTCGCTGCCGGCAGAGATGTTTATCGAAAGTGCCCGCATGGGGCGTGAGGTGGAGCGGCTGGAGGCCGGTGACTGTTGGCTCAACTGCCTCTCGATGCAACATGTGGGGGGGGTTGCCATCGGTTACCGCTGTGAGCAGGCGGGGGCCACCATGTTGCGCCATACCCGGTTTGATCCACAACAGATTGCACAAACCCTGAACAAGGGGCGGGTGACTCACCTCTCTCTGGTGCCGGTGATGCTGTCAAAGCTGCTCGATTACTACGGCGATCGCACGGCACCGCCCCAGTTGAAAAGTGTGCTGATCGGGGGAGACTACCTGTCACAACCGTTGGCACAGCGTGCGGTGGCGGCCAACTGGCCTCTGCTGGTGGGGTACGGCATGACCGAGACCGCCTCGAGAGTGACCCTGTTGCGGTTGGAGTCTTGCAATATAGACCATTGGCAGCCGGGAGATGTGGGGCCGCCACTGCCGGGCATCGAGCTTGCCATTGAGGAGCAGGGGCGAGTGGTGATCGAGAGTAGGCAACTGTTTGTAGAGTCACCACATCGACTGCAGACGGAGGATGGTGGCTGGTTGGATGCAGAGGGGCACCTTCACCTGCTCGGCAGGCTGGATGATAAAATTCTCACGGGTGGTGTGCTGGTTGACCCGGCCAAGGTTGAGCAGAAGTTGTTGCAGTGTCCCGGAATAGAGCAGGTTGCGGTCAGTTCAAGGCCGCACCCACTCTGGGGAAGAACGGTGGTGGCACTGGTGGTACAGCCGCCCGGCGAGGACGTTCTACAGTGGTGTCGGCAGCGGATTGGCAGCAGTGAACGCCCCCGTCACTGGAGGGTGGTAGAGCGGTTGCCACGTAACTCCAACGGCAAGCTCGACCGTCGCAACTTGCAGCAGATGGCTGAGGAGGGGAGTCCCGGTGAAGAAGATGTGGCATAACCTGACCCGTTCGCTGCGTAACCGCAATTACCGAAACTATTTTCTGGGACAGCTGGTCTCTCTCCACGGAACCCAGATGGCGATGGTGGCCCAGTCCTGGCTGGTCTACAGCATGACCAAGTCGAGCCTGATGTTGGGGGCAGTACACTTCTCCATGTTGACCCCGGTGCTGCTGTTCGGGCTCTTCAGCGGTCTGCTGGCCGACCATATCTCACGGCGCAGGTTGCTGATGCTCTCGCAGGGGGGGGCAATGGTGCTCACCTTTGTATTGGCGACACTGGCGTTGAGTGGGGTGATTGAACTCTGGCATATCTTTCTGATCGCATTCCTGATCGGGGTGACGCAGGCTATTGACATGCCGGTTCGACAGGCCTTCCTTGCCGATCTGGTGCCAAAAAATGAGCTCTCTAATGCGGTTGGACTCAACTCCGGGGTATTCAATATGGCCCGCTTTGCCGGACCGGCGGTGGCTGGGGTACTGCTGTTGCAGTGGCAGCCCGGAGTGCTGTTTCTGCTCAATGGGGTGAGTTATCTGCTACTGCTCTATCTGTTGTGGAGGATGGAGCTGACACCTCAGGTCAGCGGACGGCGCGGGGGCACACTGGAGGCGCTGCAGGCCGGGCTACGCTATGTGTGGGGGCACCCGCAAATTCTTCCGGCACTGTTTCATGTCGGGCTGGTGAGCATGATGGGGACGGCCTTTGTGGTGCTGATGCCGGTGTTTGCCGATCAGCAGTACCAGGGCGGTGCAGAGACGCTTGGTATGTTGCTCTCTGCGGCCGGGGCAGGCTCTCTGTTGGGGGCGATCAACCTGGCGCGTAAATCTGCTGGCGAGGCCCTGGCACCGGTGATTGGACGAGCCGGTGTGGTGGGTTCCGTGGCTCTGGCACTGTTTGCGTGGAGTGAGCAGATGTCGCTGTCGATGGTGATTCTGGTTCTGGCCGGATTTTCGGTGACCACCGTTGTGGCCACGACCAATGCCTATATTCAGGTGCTGGTGACCGACCAGCTGCGTGGACGGGTGATGGCGCTGTTTTCAATGACCTTTGTGGGGATGGCCCCGGTGGGTAGCCTGAGTGCAGGGGCCGTGGCAGAATGGGTGGGCATTCAGTGGACGGTTCAGCTGTTTGCCGTACTGGGGTTGGTGGCGGCACTGCTGTTTATCTATCATCGCAAGCGAGGTGAGCATAATGAAGAGAGGGGTTCGTAATATTCTGCTGTGGGGACTGCTGGCACTGGTTTCAATGCCGGCATCGGCCAATCCGAACAGCGCCTATCAGGGACGTGCGCTCTACGTCTCCTACTGTCAGCTCTGTCATGGCACTGGTGGAAAAGGGGATGGTGCGCTGGCGCGAGCGATGAAGATTACCCCGGCAGACCTGACCACCACGGTACGTTCACGCAGCGATACCATTCTGACCAAGATCATCACCGGAACGGGCAAGCAGACCATCACCGGACGAGATCGCCACAATCTGTTGAGTGATGCGATGCCGGAGTGGCGGGATATATTCACCCCGCAACAGGTGCAGTCTCTGATCGCCTATCTCCGTTTTCTCAGCCGTTCCAAACATGGGTTGATGGGGGATTCCCAGGTTGGCGAGGGGCTCTACCAGCAGTACTGCAGTGTCTGCCACGGTGAGGAGGGAGATGGTGACGGGGTGATGACCCGGTTACTGGGCATGGTGCCGATGGACCATACCAACCCCAACGAGACCGGTCGACTTGGTAATGAGGAGCTGGTTGCCAGTATCCTCGATGGCAAGGGGCGCTTCATGCCGGCCTGGCGCGGTATCCTTACTCAGGGCGAGGTGGAGGCGCTGGTCAGCTATATTCGCCTGCTCGGCTATTGAGGGTGGTGGGCAGGGTCACGCGGAAGCAGCTTCCCTCTACGCTCTCCCGGCTGTGGGCGCTGACCTGGCCGCCATGGTGTTCGGCCACCAGTCGCACGATGTAGAGCCCCAGCCCCAGATGAGGGCGTTCCGGGTTGCTCTCCTTGCGGGAGGAGACCATTGACTCAAACAGGGTGTCGCGGATTTCATGGTCGATCGCTGGCCCCTCATTACAGATGCGGATCTCTATGGTCTGAGACTGAAGCTCTGCGCTGATCTCGATCGGACGCCCGGGATCGCTGTAGTCGACCGCATTGTTCAGCAGATTGTCGAGCATCTGCTCGATCGCGTAGGGCCAGCCATACAGGGGGATCTCTTGTTCTGGCAACTTAATCGAGAAATAGTGCAGGGTGTGGGTGTTCTGGTAGTTTTCCAGATACTCGCTGAGCAGCTCTTGCAGGTCGAAAGGCTCCTCGCTGCCGGGGGCCAGTGCCTCTTCCAGACTGGATGCCTCGGCCAGACTCTGCACCATCGACCCCAGGCGACTGACGCCACGACGGCTTTTGCTGAGATACTTCTGGCTGAGTGGGCTTTCCGGAATCTCCTGCTCAAGATGCTCCAGTGAGGTGGAGACGATATTCAGCGGGTTTAGGATCTCATGCTTCAACATGCGAGGCATCCGCTCCAGATAGTGGTTGTAGCGCGAGATACGGTTGAGCATGGCAGAGATGCTGCGTGAGAGATCCCCCAGCTCATCCAGTGCCCGCTGCTCGGTGTGGATGGTGTCGTGGACAATGCGACCGCTCTCGTCGATTGCCCCGGAGGTCTCCTGTCTGAGGCGGTGCAGGCGCAGTGCAAGACGGGTGGCGATGGTGATGAGGATCAGTGAGGCGATCAGGATCACCAGTAGCGTGGTACCGATCACATTCTCCAGGGTGATACGCAGTTCGGAGAGGATGCGCAGGTTGCTCTGTTCTGCCACCACCACACCCAGCTCCCCCTCGTCGCCATGAATCGGGTAGACCACGGTAATCACGTCGGCCTGGTTATCATAGGAGGGGCGCACCAGGCGCTGCTCCTGTCCGGTGCGCAGGGCAAGATCGATCGCCTCCCAGGAGAACTCCCGGGTATCGCGGATGGGCTCGTCAAAGTGCTGGATCGGGGCCCCAAAGATCCAGTCGAACAGTGGTGCAGTCAGTGGGTTGCGCTCATCCTTGCGGCTGATGGTGGTGAGCAGGGTGCCGGCTGTGGCCACCACCCGGCGGTGCTGGTCGGTAATGGAGAAGCGGGCATCCGGCAGGTCAATGGCGTGGATCATCCGCTCCATCGAGGGGGCAGGCAGATAGACACGGTTGAGGGATTTGGCCTTGTGCTCCTTGAAGGTGCCAATCTCCATGTGGAGGCTGCGCTCTTGCGGGTCATCGATATCGACAATCGAGAAGGAGAGTGCGGTCTGTTCCCAGATCAGGTTGCGTGGGATCTTCAGCTCAATGGTATAGCCGCTGGAGGTGGGGTGCATCGAGGCGGTGAAGATGCGTTCATGCTTTCCGGTGAGGGGCTGTTTCCACTCATCATCCATGCGGTAAATGCTCATCAACCCGGGCTCGTAGGCGGTTGCCAGATAGTTGATGGGGGGGCGGTTCTGGTGCTGCAGATAGATGCGCAGGTGGTCACCGGTGTCTACCCGCAGCCCCTTGTTGCGTCTGAACAGGGTGGCATTGTCGGTGACTCGAAACAGTGCGTGGATATAGCGGCTGTCGCTGGAGATCCCCATCAGGTGCTGAAAGGAGAGGTCGCTGGATTGGTACTGCTGTCCCCCCTGCAGGATGTGGGGCTCCCCGTATTCGATGGCGCGGTTGAGGATCTTGCGCCACTCTTCATAGTCGGGGTTGTCATAGTCGGGAGGCTCTTGCATGGTGTGGACGTAGAGATCCTGGTCGCTGCTGAGCTGGTGGGGAATACCGGTCTCGGGGTCAAACAGTTCGGGGTTGTTGTGGAGAACGGTCGCTACCGCTTGTGCGGCCATCGCCAGGGCGTTCTCCTGACCACGCAGCAGGAACTGGTTCATCTCTTGCAGCATCTTGTAGCCCATCAGTGGAATGGTCAGAAAGAGGATGATGGCAAAGGCGAGTTTGTTGCGAATCCTTCCCCAACGCTGCAACCGTGGGTGAATCTGGTCGGTCAGCAGTCCCAACGGTAACCCACTCCGAATACATTGCGGATGCAGTTGAACTCTGGATCTATGCGTTTGAACTTGATGCGGATGCGACGAATATGGCCGTTGATGGTGTTCTTTTCAACGATGGTCTGGCGCGTTACCGGCATCAGCGACTCATAGCTGAAGGCCTCGCCCGGTGACTCTGCCAACGCCTCTACCAGCCAGAATTCGGTAAGGGTGAGTTCTACCGGACTCCCCTTCCAGTGAACGGAGAGGGCGGTTTCGTTGAGGGTGAGGTCTCCCTGGGCGTGGTCGTGCTGTGCCATAGTGTTGTGCGTCAGACGCTCCTCAATGCGAAACAGGGAGGAGACCCGAACAATCAGGTAGTCCAGGGTGATCGGTTTGATCAGGTAGTCCCACGCCTCCAGACTCAGCCCTTCAACCCGGTCCATTTCACTGTCACGGGCGGTGAGGAAGATGACCGGGATATTGGGGTGTTTTTTGTGCAGTTCGGTACAGATTTCGAAACCGGCATCGTGGTTTTCACCCAGCATTACATCCAGGATGGCAAGGTCGGGCAGGTTCTGCTCAAGCCCGGCCAGTGCATCGGCCTTGTTGGCGTAGGCAAAAATATCGTACCCCTGGCGACGCAGTGCGTCGGTGTAGTTTTCGCGCTGATCCGGGTCATCCTCGACAATGGTGATTTTTCTCTTCATGCTGATGGCTCGTACTCAAAATTCGATAACCAGTAGTATATACTTCGCTGGTTTTTTTTCGCACCCATTAGATTGAATCCATTATGAAACTAACTACCCGCTTTGCCCCCAGCCCTACCGGTTATCTCCATATTGGTGGAGCACGTACCGCTCTCTTCTCCTGGCTCCATGCCCGTAAACATGGGGGAGATTTCATTCTGCGCATTGAGGATACCGATCGGGAGCGTTCCACCGAGGAGTCGGTCAATGCGATTCTGGAGGGGATGAGTTGGTTGGGATTGGCCTATGATCAGGGGCCGTTTTATCAAACCCACCGTTTCGAGCGCTACAAGGAGGTGATTCAGCAGCTGCTGGATCAGGGGGATGCCTACTATTGCTACTGTACGCGCGAAGAGCTGGATGCGATGCGAGAGGGGCAACGGGCGCGCAAGGAGAAGCCGCGCTATACCGGCCTCTGTCGAAGCCGAGCCGAACCACGTGAAGGAGTGGATCCGGTAATCCGTTTCAAGAATCCCACCGAGGGTGCAGTGGTGGTGGATGATCTGGTACGGGGCAAGGTGGTATTCCAGAATAGCGAGCTGGATGACCTGATTATCGCCCGTTCCGATGGTACCCCCACCTACAACCTTACCGTGGTGGTGGATGATCTTGATATGGGGTTGACCCATGTGATCCGGGGAGATGATCACCTCAATAACACGCCGCGACAGATCAATATTCTCAAGGCACTTGGAGCAGAGCTGCCGAAGTATGCCCATCTGCCGATGATTCTCGGTTCGGATGGTAGTCGTCTCTCCAAGCGTCATGGCGCAGTAAGTGTGATGCAGTACCGGGATGAGGGGTATCTGCCGGAGGCACTCCTCAACTATCTGGTGCGGCTGGGGTGGTCGCATGGGGATCAGGAGATCTTCTTCATGGATGAGATGGTTGAGCTGTTTGAGGTGGAGAGTGTCAACCACTCGGCCTCCACCTTTAATCCCGACAAGCTGTTGTGGCTCAATCAGCACTATATCAAGAGCAGCAGCGCGGAGCATGTTGCACGACACCTGCGTTGGCACCTGGGGGAGCGGGGGGTTGATCCTGCGCAGGGGCCGGATCTGTTGAAGGTGGTAGCTGCCCAGCAGGAGCGTGCAAAGACACTGGTGGAGATGGCAGACAACAGTCTCTTCTTCTATCGTGACTTTGAGGCGTTTGAAGAGAAGGCGGCCAAGAAGAATCTCAAGGCGGCAGCAGTCGAGCCGCTGCATAGATTGCGTGAAGGGCTGTCTGCACTGGATGAGTGGAGTGCGGAGCCGATTCATGAGCTGGTGAAGCAGGCCGCTGAGGCGCTTGAGCTCAACCTCGGCAAGGTGGCGCAGCCCTTGCGAGTTGCGGTAGCAGGTGCCGGGATCTCCCCACCCATTGACATCACCCTGGAGTTGGTCGGGCGTGAACGTACACTACAACGTATTGAGCTGGCACTGGAGTACATTCGCCAAAGAGTGGAGTCGGCAGGAGGGTAGCATCCAATTGGCGCGAAAAATGGTTGCGACCTTTGTGGCAAAGCCATACAATACGCGCCTCGTGACAAGGGGCTATAGCTCAGCTGGGAGAGCACTTGCATGGCATGCAAGGGGTCGGCGGTTCGATCCCGCCTAGCTCCACCAAACACACATAAAGCCATTGTTTTTCAATGGCTTTTTTGTTTTCAACGTACAGGTGGTCCACCAAGTG
>CAYFNH010000009.1:0-39012 GCA_964344435.1 uncultured Piscirickettsiaceae bacterium
TTTTTTAATCATTGTTTTATGTCAATACTGGACCGATTGATGTCACGGATTCAGGATAGCCGTTATCCTCGATTTGCAGCATCAGCCCCTCATCCGCTTGCTGTCGGATCAGCACACGAATCTGCCCCTGCCACCCCTTTTCTTCACCTAACTTGCGCCGCTCCAGTGCCTCGATACTGTTCTGCAGCAGACTCAGCACCATCTGTATCGCCGGATTGCGTGGCATCTCCACCTCGGTCTCGACACCACCCGCCAACTCTGTCTGCAGTTCAATTCCCGCCCGCCGGATCGGTTCGGCCAGCAGTTGCAACGCATCCTCGACCATGGAACCCAACGCGAAGCGGGAGCTGGAGAGGTCCGATCTGGAGGCACTACGATGCACCGAAATGGTGCTGTCAATACGCTGGATATTGTCATCGATCTGCTGCAAAACGCCCTCGATCCCCTCCTCTCCAGTCAGCCGCTGTAGTGCCCGTGCCCCCGCATCCAAAACCTCCCGCAGCTTGTCTTCACCGACATCAGCAGAGCTGCCCACCTCACTCATCATCGCTTGCAGGCGCCGCAACCCGGCCACCTTCTGTTCAATCGCCACCACCTTGCCCCCGATACCCACCAGAGTGTTGCCGATATGGTGCAAAATCGAGGCGCTCATTTCCGCAATGCCAGACTGAAAGGCGAGATACTGCTGCCGCTTCTCCTCCTGTAGACGCTCACTCAAGTCATACAGCACCAATACTGCCCCCTCAATCTCGGTGCCAGTAGCGCTGGTGTGGGCAATCACACCGCCGGAAATGTGCACCGTAATCGTACGTTCACCCTGACAATAGAGAATACGATCCGTGGAGATCACCTTCCCCGCCTGCAGCAGACCGATGATCTCATCCTCCTGCGCCACTCCGTTCTCCTGTACACACAGTGCACTGATGCACTGACCGCGAACCTCCTCTGCCGAAAGCTCCAGCAGCAACTCGGCGGCCGCATTCACATGGAGAACCCCGCCATCGCGATCCACCACAATGACCGGGTCACGCATACTCTGCAAAATCGACTCTACCCACTGATAGCGGTGGCGTGCCTCCTCCGCACTGACCATATGACGATGTATCTGGCGACCAATCTGCCTGCGATACTCGCGGATTGAGGCGACTCGCTGGATGAAAACGCCCTGCTGTTCCCCCTTGTGAATCACCTCCAGGGCCCCAGCAGCAAGGGCAACCTCCTTCACCTCCATCTGGCTGGTCATCACCACCACCAGGACACTCTGGGTCTGCGGGTCATTCAGCAGCGAACGGGTCAATTCGTCTCCGTTACCACCTTTCATGTAGAAGTCGACAATGGCCAGATCGGGCTTTTCTGCCCGGGCGAGCGCCAACGCATCCTGCATGTTTTCCGCAATCAATACCGTGCAGCCGATCTCTTCCAGCATCGCCTGATAGGCACTGCGCACAAAGCGGGAGTCATCCACCAGCAACACCTTGAAGGGGAGCTCTTCGATCACATCCTCCACCGGCAGAGCGTGACCATGGCTTGCACTCTCTCGCTTCAATTGCACATTGCGCACCAATGCCTCTACCCGCAACAGAAACAGCTCTTCCGGGGTCTCCTTGGTAATCATGTCGACCGCTCCTGCATCGAGTGACTTGCGGGTCACATTCGAGTAGGCCGAGAGCATGGAGATCACCATATGTTTGGTGACCGGGTGAGCCAACAATCTGCGGGTCAACTCTTCACCGGTAAAATCGGGCAGATGAAAATCAACCAGGCCAATATCGGGCACATGTTCGATGGCAACCTCCAGCGCCTCTGCGCCACTGTTTGCCGTCACCACCTCGTAGCCGTGCGCCTCCAGCATCTGCTGGTACAGCCCGGCAATGGCGAGGGAATCATCCACCAATAGTATCTTCATCATTCGTTCTCCAAGTCCGACCTGCCAACAAGGCACTTGTTTCAGTACATGCTCAGCGGATCGCTCTGGCCACAGTATAGGCCTTGCCCTGTTTCAACTTTTTATAGTTCCCAAAGACCTCTTTGAAATTACGCTTGATAAAGTCCCTGAGACCATTGATGGTCACCACCACCATCTGCCCTCCTGGTTTCATCTGCGCATAACTGTCACACAGCAAGATCGTCAGCAACTCACGCCCCACCTTGGCGGGAATATTGGAGACCACGGTATCAAAGCGGAGCTGATCCTCCACCTCACTGAGACCGTTGGAGAGATAGGCTCTACCGTGCTCTACCCCGTTAAGATGGGCATTGCGGTTGGCATACTCGACGGCCAGGTAATCCTTGTCCACCATATGAATCTGGCCAGCGGAGGCCACCTTGCCCATCGCCACCCCAAGCGGCCCATAACCACAACCGATATCGAGAATAGTCTCGGATTCACCTACCTCAAGATGGTTGAGCAATAATGCAGTGCCCTCATCGATGCCACGAGGACTGAACAGCCCCCAGGTGGTGCGAAAACGGAGAGGATGGCCCAACAGGGTGGCATCGAACTGCAGATCACGTTTCAGTTCCCCTACCTTGCCACAGCCGTTCATGATTCCTCCCTTATTGTGTAAACATCACCCCCCATTCTCTCATCTTGTTGCCTCCAAGGGTATAATGGCGCACTACTTTTATCGAAATTGCAAGGAACCCGCTCATGGAACTCAGCTCTCTGACCGCCGTCTCCCCGGTGGATGGTCGCTACGGTCGCGCCACTACCGATCTTCGCCTCATCTTCAGCGAATATGGTCTGATTCGACATCGGGTGCTGGTAGAGGTGCGCTGGCTGCAGATGCTTGCCAATAACCCCGATATTGCCGAGGTTCCCACCTTTTCGGAACACGCCAACAACCTGCTGAACAAACTGGTGGAACAGTTCAACGAAGAGGGTGCGCAACGCATCAAGACCATTGAGCGCACCACCAACCACGACGTCAAGGCGGTGGAGTATTACATCAAGGAGAAGATCGCCGGCAACAGCGAACTGGAGGCGGTGAGTGAGTTCATCCACTTCGCCTGCACCTCGGAGGATATCAATAACCTCTCCCACGCCCTGATGCTGAACGAGTCCCGCACCCAGAGCCTGCTGCCGAAAATGGACGAGATCATCGATGCACTGACACTGCTTTCCCATGAGCTGGCAGACGCCCCCATGCTGTGCAGAACCCACGGCCAACCGGCCAGCCCCTCCACCATGGGCAAGGAGATTGCCAATGTGGTCTATCGCCTGCGCCGTCAGCGCGAACAGCTGGTCGAAATCGAGTTTCTTGGAAAAATCAACGGTGCCGTCGGCAACTACAACGCCCACCTCTCCGCCTATCCCGAGCTGGACTGGGAGGCGATTGCACAGGGGTTTGTAGAGTCACTGGGACTTGGCTGGAACCCCTATACCATTCAGATTGAACCACATGACTATATTGCCGAGTTCTTCCACGTCATCAGCCGTTTCAACAGCATTCTGCTCGATTTCGACCGCGACGTCTGGTGGTACATCTCCATGGGCTATTTCAAGCAGAAGACCGTAGAGGGCGAAGTGGGCTCATCCACCATGCCACACAAGGTAAACCCGATCGATTTTGAAAACTCCGAGGGCAACCTGGGAATTGCCAATGCCATCATGGGTCACCTGGCGGAGAAGCTGGTGATCTCCCGTGGGCAGCGCGATCTGACCGACTCCACCGTACTGCGCAATCTTGGTGTTGGCATCGCCCACAGCCTGATCGCCTACAACTCCACCCTGCGTGGTATCGGTAAATTGCAGATCAATCAGCAGCGCCTGCAGGAGGATCTCGACAATACCTGGGAGGTGTTGGCCGAGCCCATTCAGACGGTGATGCGCCGTTATGGCGTCGACAGCCCCTATGAGAAACTGAAGGCACTGACCCGTGGTCAGGGAATTACCCGAGAGGCGCTACTCACCTTTGTGGATGGACTCGATATCCCCGAGCAGGCGAAGGCAACCCTGCGTGAATTGACCCCGGCCAACTACATCGGCAATGCCGGCGAACAGGCCCGGAGAATCTGATCATGAACCAATCCAGAATTGTCGTTGCACTCGACTTTCCCTCTGCCGAACAGGCGCTGGCCCTGGCTGGGCAACTTGACCCCCAGGCGTGCCGGGTCAAGGTGGGCAAGGAGCTGTTCACCCGCTCCGGCCCCGAGGTGGTACGAAAACTGGTTGATCAGGGGTTTGATGTCTTCCTCGACCTGAAATACCACGACATCCCCAATACGGTTGCCCGCGCCTGTGCCGCTGCGGCCGACCTCGGGGTGTGGATGGTCAATGTCCACGCCTCGGGAGGGCGCAAGATGATGGAGGCCGCACGCGAGGCCCTCTCCGGTGAAGATGCCCCTCTACTCATTGCGGTAACGGTTCTCACCAGTATGGATCAGGGTGACCTGATCGAGCTGAACATTGCCGACACCCCGGCCAACCAGGTACTGCGCCTGGCACAGCTGGCGGAGTCCTCCGGCATGGATGGCGTAGTCTGCTCACCACAGGAGATTACCCTGTTACGTAAAAAGATCTCTGCTGAATTCAAACTGGTTACCCCGGGGATTCGTCCCGCCGGTAGCGCCAGCGGAGATCAGAAACGGATCATGACACCCGCACAGGCGATCTCATCCGGCAGTGACTGGCTGGTGATTGGGCGCCCGATCACCGCTGCAGAGGATCCACTGGCCGCCCTGCAGTCGATCAACCAGGAGTTGAGCTCTCTGAGGTAGCGCTGACCACCTCACAGGAGAACGTCAGCCAACCTGAAGATTGCTACACAAAAAAACTTGCAACCCTCTGTAATCACATAGTTTTTTATGTAACGTTTTGTAACAAACTTTTCTTCAGCAATCTCCTATAATTGCCTTTCATGGAACAAAAAGCACAACTGTTGGTAGTCGATGATGACCTGGAGATTCGGGAGCTGTTACAGCAGTTTCTAACCAGTTGTGGCTTTACCAATGTCCATACCGCTACCGATGGGAAGTCGGCCCGCAAGGTGTTGGATCAATACCCCATTGATCTGGTGATTCTGGATATCATGCTCCCCGGAGAGGATGGTTTCTCCATCGCCAAGTCCATTCGTGAAGAGAGCCTGATTCCGATCCTGATGCTCTCTGCCCGCGCCGAGAGCAGCGACCGAATTCAGGGCCTGGAGATAGGTGCGGACGACTACCTGGTCAAACCCTTTATTCCCGAGGAGCTGCTGGCACGTATCCACGCCATCCTGCGCCGTACCCTCGGCAACCAGTTGCAGGAGCAGAATATCAAGTTTGGGACGATTACCCTGCTAGTTCAGGAGCGCTGTATCCTGCGCAGGGGCGCCCGCAAGAGTCAACTTACTGGCGCCGAATTCAAACTACTCAGCATTTTCCTGAACCAGCCAAATCAGATCATCGACCGTAAAACGCTCTCCAGGGAGATGGTTGGCAACCTGTCACTGGTCTCATCCCGGGCCATTGATGTACAGATCAGTCGCCTGCGCAACCGCATCGGCGACAATGACAACAGCATCATTCAAACCATACGCAACGAAGGCTATATCCTCACCAGCGAGGTATCCATGGCAGGCTGAGCCAGACCATTAACTGTACCCCCGCCAGGGCATAGAGCCCGGCGATAACATCATCCAGCATTACCCCCAAGCCACCCCCAAGCTGTTGATCTGCCCAACGAATCGGCCACGGCTTCCAGATATCAAACAGTCGAAAGAGCAGAAACCCAAGCGCAATCCACACCCACCCGGCAGGTGCTGCAATCATGGTGATCCAGAGGCCAACAAACTCGTCCCACACAATCCCGCCATGATCGTGTACTCCCAGTGCATCCCCCGCCTTGCCACAGATCCAGATCCCGGCCACAAAGGCGAGCCCCACCACAACCAGATAGAGTGGTAGCGAAAGGGGTGCCAACAATAGATAGAGTGGCACCGCAGCGAGGGTGCCGAAGGTGCCGGGTGCAAACGGAGCCAGCCCGGAACCAAAACCGAAGGCGAGAAAATGGACTGGGTTGCTGAAAACCAGCTTCGCTGAAGGCTGCATCACCTCACCAATCCACTACTCACTAACTACCCTGCTTGGCCCCGATGCGCAGACGCAGGGAGTTGAGGCGGATAAAGCCGGCCGCATCCTTCTGGTCATAGGCTCCGGCATCGTCCTCAAAGGTGGCAATCTCTTCGTTGAAGAGGCTGTTGCTCTCGGACTTGCGCCCTACTACAATGACATTGCCCTTGTAGAGCTTAAGCCGTACCGTACCGTTCACCACCTTCTGGGTCTGGTCGATTGCCGCCTGTAGCATCTCCCGCTCCGGAGACCACCAGTAGCCGTTGTAGATCAACTTGGCATAGCGTGGCATCAGCTCATCCTTCATGTGTGCCGCCTCACGATCCAGCGTCAGCGACTCCATGGCGCGGTGTGCCTTCAACAGAATCGTGCCTCCCGGGGTCTCGTAACAGCCACGGGACTTCATGCCGACGTAACGGTTCTCGACGAGATCATCCCGTCCGATGCCGTTGTCTCCCCCCAATTTGTTGAGGGTCTCCATTACGGCCGCCGGACTCAGTGCCTCGCCATTGATTGCCACCGGGTCGCCCTGCTCGAAATCGATCTCGACATAGGTCGGCTCATTGGGAGCGTTCTCCGGGGAGACACTCCAGCGCCACATATCCTCCTCCGGCTCCGCATAGGGATCCTCCAGAATATCCCCCTCATAGGAGATATGGAGCAGATTGGCATCCATCGAGTAGGGGGACTTCTTCCCCTGTTGGGCAAAGTCGACCGGAATCTTGTGCTCTTCGGCATAGGCCATCAGCTTGGCACGCGAGGTCAGATCCCACTCGCGCCACGGCGCGATAATCTTCACATCCGGCATCAGCGCATAGGCCCCCAGCTCGAAACGAACCTGATCATTTCCCTTGCCGGTAGCACCGTGGGCAATCGCATCGGCCCCGGTCTGCTTCGCGATCTCTACCAGACGTTTGGAGATCAATGGGCGGGCAATCGAGGTACCGAGCAGGTACTCTCCCTCATAGATTGCATTGGCGCGAAACATCGGAAAGATGAAGTCGCGCGCATACTCTTCGCGCAGATCTTCGATGTAGATCTCCTTGATCCCCATCGCCTCCGCCTTGGCACGGGCAGGCTCTACCTCCTCACCCTGACCAATGTCGGCCGTAAAGGTGACCACCTCACAACCATAGACATCCTCCAGCCACTTGAGAATGATGGAAGTATCCAGACCGCCGGAGTAGGCGAGTACCACTTTTTTGATCTCTGACATTGCTGCGTCCCGAGTAACGATTCAGGAGTTACCTGAAGTTTGAAAAACAGGCTATTGTACAGAAATTGTATGCCAAACCACAGCGCTATGAGTCATCCAGAAAGCAGTACTTTATACTGCCGCACGCTCCTGCGCTGCACCCTCCACCGACATGGGCAGTATCACCTTGAAACTAGCCCCCTGCAGGTGTCCATCACTCTCCAGTTCGATTCTGCCCCCGACACTGCGCACAAAGTTGGCGACAGAGTGGAGTCCATAGCGACTGGTGCCCGATTCAACATCATACTGACAGACAAAAATATCACGCTGCCGTTCCAGTGCGATTCCCACCCCATTATCTCGCACCGTAAGTACAACTTCATGGTTGCCCACACAGATAACATCGAGATTCACCTTGCCGCTGAGGGAACGCTCAATACGCTGATGGGCCTGTACCGCCTGCAGGGCATTTTTAAGCAGATTCAACACCATCTGAATCATCTGATTCCTCGGCATGGTGAGAGAGAGCTCTTCCTCACACGAGGTTTGCAACACAACCCCGGCACTGGCAAAGTCATCCCGCAACAACATCACGGTATCCTCGAGCATGGGACAGATATTGAACGTGGCGGCAGAAACCTTCTGCAGATCGGTCGCGCGGTGGGCACGGATAATGCCGCCAATGCGCCCTGCCCCCTCCTGCAGGTCCGACACAATCTTGCTCAGCCCCTGACTATCAATCACCTCCGCAGACAAGCGGAACCCGTCTGAACATTGGGCATAGGTCAGTTTCTCGGCGGCGGTCTGCTTGCTCAAATTCTGCAGCATCTGCTCCAGCCGCTGCATCTGTGCAATCCACTGTTCCAGCCGATTGAGATTGCCATTGATGCCGGTAATGGCATTCCCCACATTGTGCAGCAGAGTAGCACTCATCTCCGCCACCCCCGACTGAAAGGCCAGATACTGCTCCTGTTCACCGATACGAATGCGCGCACGCAGGTCATGAAAGAGCATCAGCGTCACCCCGGCCTGACTTTCATCCGCAGACTCATGCTCAAGTTTCAGCTGACTGATCAGAACCGGGATCCGCTCTCCCGTATTGGCATGCAGAGCCCCCTCCATGGAACCACTTTTCACCGAACGTCCCTCTTCCAGCTGCTCCATGCTGAAGGTACCCCCACCCCCCATCAGATCAGCCATCACCCGGTTGGCTCGCACTACCTTCCCCTGGGTGTCCAGCACCACGACCCCTTCATGAATCGAGTCAAGGATATACTCGATGAACTCCTTCTCCTGCGTCAGCTCCCGGGTGCGCAGCTGAACCGTCTGTTCCAGTGCCGCCTCATGCTGGTGAAGTGAGTCAACCAGAGCCCGCATCGCCTGCGCCAGCTGGTTGATCTCACGTACCTTGCCGGCAGGGTACTGCTCGATTCGATCCTGCTGTGCAGCAGCAGTCAGCGCCTCAATCGGCTGTGCCATTGAGCGCGCCTGATGCTGCAGCAGCCATACCAGAACCATGATGGAGAAAAACAGTGCAATTCCGATCTCCTGCTGCAACCCCTCGATGGGCTCCAGCACCTCTTCCCGATCCTGTTTGACCACCATCCCCCAGTTCAACTCGGGAATCCAGCTCCAGACCGCAAACACCTCATGACACTGCGGATCCATTGCCCAGCCGGACTCGGTAAGTGTTTCGGTTGCGTTTGCCAATCTGAGCACCGGAAACAGTTCGGGCTGTTCCCGTTGCAGTGTGGTACACGCCTCATCACGCTGGTCTCCATTGCGCAACAGATTGATAAAGTTGATCTGTGTCCCCCGCCCCAGGTTGTGCAACCTCTGCGCAATAAACACATCTCCGGTTCTCCCCAGTCCGGTGTATTCGGCCAGCATCTCCCGCAACCACTCCAGGGCCAGCGGGCGCACCAAAATACCGATTACCGGAGGCGCCTCTCCCACTGACGCCTCACCCAGAATCGGGGCTCCCATCAATATGGTGGAACGCCCCAGCAGATCCAGATAACCATAATCAGAGGTCGCCAGTGCAGTCCGTGTCATCACCTGCTCAACCACCTGGGAGAACAGGGTATTGCCATACAGTCCTGCGCTGGTGAAGTCGTCTCCAATATCCTCAGACGCTGCATTGAGGGTAAACACCAGCTCTCCCTGGGGGGAAAACAGGAACAGTTGATCGGTTCCCCCGGAACGGGCCAGCACCCCGGATTCACTACTGAATTCTCTGCTGAGGTGCTGAAACAGCCCGGATGCGGTCCCCTGTTCGCTATAGAGCGCCATCAGTTCGGACACCCGTCCAACCACTCTCTGATCCTCCACCACCGTGGTGATCCAACGCTTCTGCGCCTCGATAAAGGCGTGGATACGCCCCTCTCGAAAGCTGGCATGGGCCTGAAGATTGTTCTCCACCGTCTCCAGCAGACGCTGTTCGGAGAAGTGGTAGACCAGTCCACCCACGGCCAGTGCACTTACCAGCAGGAAGACAAGCCCGCTACGCAGCTGAAAATAGAACAGTGACCGTACCTTCTGCATCATACCCCCTACTGCTGCAGCCGCTTTCTGAACCGACTCAGCAGCTTGCTGCGAACCTGTGCCTCCCGGTGCTTGAGGGCGGCATTCATGCTCTTTTCCGCCGCCTCGGCCAGCAGTTTTTGGGCGCTGCGATTGCTACCATCCGGGTTGCGCTGGCGGTAGCTCCCATCCGACTGCATCTCCCAGGCACTCCGCTTGTCCCCCAACTGCGCATCCAGGCTCATGCGCAACTCCTGCTGCAGTGCCGACCCCTCGACCGGTGCCAGCACCTCAACCCGGCTCTCCAGATTACGCTTCATCGAGTCTGCCGAGCCGATGAAGTACTCCTCCTCTCCATTATTGCGGAAGTAGTAGACGCGCCCGTGCTCCAGAAAACGGCCAACGATACTGACCACAGAGACCGTGTCGGTGATTCCCGGCAGCCCCGGACGCAGTCGACAGGTATCGCGGATCACCAGATCCACCTGGACCCCGGCCTGTCCCGCCCGATAGAGTGCCTGTACAATATCGACATCCTCCAGCGCGTTCATCTTGAACTGGATGAGGCCATTGCCACCCGCCTGCTGGTGGGCAATCTCACGATCGATACGCTCAATCAGACTCCGCTTCATCATCTTCGGCGAGGTGAGAATCTTGCGATAGAAGCGCTCTTTGGGGCCATATCCGGTGAGCAGATTGAAGAGCTCGGTCAGATCCTGACCCACAGCCTCATCACGGGTCAGAATGCCATAATCGGTATAGAGTCGGGCAGTGCCACTATGGTAGTTACCGGTGCCGATATGGCAGTAGCGGGCCAGCCCATTGTAGTCCTGGCGCACCACCAGAATGGTCTTGCAGTGGGTCTTGAGGCCAACTACTCCGTAGATTACGTGAATTCCCTGCTTCTCCAGCTGGCGCGCCCAGCGGATGTTGGCCGCCTCATCAAAACGGGCCTTGATCTCCACCAGCACCGCCACCTGTTTACCATTTTGTGCCGCGCGGATCAGATGCTTGATCAGCTTGCCATCCGGCGCAGTACGGTAGAGGGTCATCTTGATCCCCAGCACCTTCGGATCGGTGCTTGCCTCACGCACAAAACGCTGCACCGAATTGGCGAAGGACTGGTAGGGGTGGTGTAACAGTAGTGGGCCGTTGTTACGAATGATATGGAAAATATTCTGCTTGTTCTGCGCCAGCAGCGGGTGATCCACCGGGTGGAGCTCAGGGTCATGCAGTGCCGGCAGGTCGATCGAGGCGAGCTGAAACAGATCCGACATCGCCAGATAGTCGAGCTCGAAGACATCCTCCTCCTGATCCAGCCCCAACTCTGCGGCCAACATGCCATAGTGCAACGGATCGCAGCCACGACTCACCTCCAGTCGGACGATGGGGGCAAAGTGACGCTCCTTGACCTCGGACTCGATCATCGACAGCAGATCATCGGCCCCCTCTTCATTCTTCTCGACACTGGCATTACGGGTGATGCGGAACATCTCATGGGAGACGATCTCCATTCCGGGAAACAGCAGGTCGAGATTGTGGGTAATCAACTCCTCCAGCAGGATATAGCAGTGCTCCTCCCCCTCCCGTGCCAGCGGGTAGAAACGGGGGGCAAACTGTTTGTGCACCGGTACCTTGATACGAGCGAGTACCGGGCTCTCCTCCTGTGGATAGCGCAAGGTGACCAGCAGATTGAGGTTGAGGTTGGAGATAAAGGGGAACGGGTGGGAGGGATCCATCGCCAGTGGCGTCAGCAGCGGCAGGACCTTGTGCTGAAAGGCATCTCGCATCCGCTCTCTCTCCGCGGTCGTCAGTTGTTCATAATCGAGCAGCTGAATCTGCTGTGTGGAGAGCTCCTCGCGCAGCTGTCGCCAGACCGTACTCTGGCGCTGTTGCAGTTCACGCACAGCCGCATGTGACTCCACAATCTGCTGTTGCGGGGTGCGCCCATCGACTGTGGGCTCCTTGTAGCTGGCCGCCACCTGCTGTTTGAGGCCACCGATGCGCTTCATGAAGAACTCATCGAGATTGCTGCCCACAATGGCAAGAAATTTCACCCGCTCCAGCAGTGGGTTGCGCGAGTCCTCCGCCTCGTGCAGCACCCGTCGATTAAAGGAGAGCCAGGTCAGCTCACGATTGAGATAGAGACTACTGTCGGTCAGATCCAGTGTCTCCACACCCGACGCACTCTCTGCCGCTACCGTATCCACGGTTCCGGGCTCAACACGCTCATCATCGACCAGCGGCTCGCTCTCCATCTACGACTCCAATACTGCCTGCAGTTGATCACACACACACTTCAGTACCTTGATCCGCGCATACGGCTTGTCATTCCCTTCAACCAGAAACCAGGGGGCAATGGCGGAGCTGGTGCGCTGAATCATGTCATCGACCGCGACTGCATATTGAGGACGCTTGTCGCGGTTGCGCCAATCCTCTTCGGTCAACTTCCAGGCCTTGTGTGGTGTCTGTTCACGCAGCTTGAAACGCTCGAGCTGAACATCTTCATCCACATGAATCCAGAATTTCAGTAACAGGGTGCCACTATTGACCAGGTGCTCTTCAAAGTCGTTGATCTCACTGAAGGCACGCCGCCACTCCTGCTCGCTGGCAAAATTCTCTACCCGCTCCACCAGCACCCGTCCATACCAGCTGCGATCATAGATGGTAACTCGCCCCTTGCGCGGGATATGGCGCCAGAAGCGCCACAGGTAGTGGTGAGCACGCTCTTCATCGGTGGGGGCTGCAATCGGGATCACCCGGTAGGAGCGGGCATCCAGTGCGGCAGTAATACGCCGGATTGCCCCCCCTTTACCGGCGGCATCATCCCCTTCAAACAGCAGAATGATGGAGTCCCCCTTGCCCTCCTTGCGGGCACGCTCAAACAGTTCACTCAGTCGTGCCTGCTGCTCCTTGAGAATCTTCTTGTATTTTGACTTGGGCAGCACCAGTGAGCTATCGAGCTGCTCCACAATGGTGGGTTGGTGGCTCAGAGTCTGAGTAACCGCCTCAAGATTACTCTCTGCAATATGAGTATCCCCCTCAGTCACGGGCACCTCAGCGGCACGCTGCTCCAGCTCCCGCACCAGGGTATCCCGTACGATGGCCGCCACGGCCAGGCTGCGGTAGCGGGCATCCTCCCCCTCAATGATGTGCCAGCTGGCATACCCGGCACTGCTCTTCTGCATGGTACGTTCTGCCGCCTCGATAAAGCGCTCATAGAGACGCCAGTGCTGCCAATCCCGCTCGGTCACCTTCCAGCGCAGCAGAGGATCCGACTCCAGCTGTTTGAGACGGCGCTTCTGTGCAGATTTGCTCAGATGCATCCAGAACTTGATCACCACCGCCCCATCATCCACCAGCATCTTTTCAAAGGTGTTGATCTGACTCAAGTACTCATCCAGGTCACTGAGTTCACTCTGTTGATGTACCCACTGCAAAATTGGAGCGGAGTACCAGGCACTGAGAAACAGGCCGATCGAGCCACGACCGGGAAGGTCTCGCCAGTAGCGCCAGAACGGAGGGCGTTCACGCTCCTCGTCCGAGGGTTCGGTATAGGCGTGGGTCTGAATCCAGCGTGGATCCATCCACTCGTTGAGCTGGTTGATGGTCTCGCCCTTGCCGGCACCGTCTACCCCGGCCAATACAATGACCACCGGCACCTCTGCACGCCGTACCTGCTGCTGGATCTCCAACAACTGCACCCTGAGATCGGGAACCAGTTTGCGGTAATCTTCCTTGCTGACCTTGCGGCCCAACTCTGCCGTCTCAAACATACCTCACCTCCAACATTGAAATCATTGATACTCGCCTACAGATTATCCAGCAGATACGCCTCCAGGTCTTCATCTCCACGCTCGAGCATGGCAAAACTGCGTATCGAAATACCGGCCTCATGCATCGACTCTCTGCTCCCACTCAACAGCGGGTGCCATTCGGGTAGCGACCTCCCCTCGTGCACAAGACGGTAGCTACAGGTCTGTGGAAGCCAATGGAACGCCTCCGTCTTGTCGGGGGTGAGCTGCACACAGTTGGGGACATTGCGACTGCGGTTCGGATAGTCACTACAGCGGCACTGCTCCAGGTCGAGCAGGTGACAGGCGATAGCGGTATAGAAGACCTCCCCACTCTCCTCATCCTCCAGCTTCTGCAGACAACAGCGGGCACAGCCATCGCACAGCGCCTCCCATTCCTCGGTCGCAAGCTGCTCAAGTGGAAACTGCTCCCAGAAGCGTGGACGCATCACACGCTACTCCTCACCAGGCCAGTTGCGCAGCAACAGCAGGAGACCGACGCTGGCCAGTGCACCTCCTGTAAGCAGAAACTCCCCAGCCAACAGGGCACCACTAACCAGCATAGAACCTCCGGCAATGGCGCTATAGGTGGTTTGACGACTCCCCTGCAGGGTTCGGCGCAGCTGTTCCATTTCACTGGAGTGCCACTCAACCGCCAGCTTGCCCTGCTGCGCCTTGTTAAGCAGATCAATCACCACACGCGGCACCTCCGGAATCTGCTCCAGCAGATCCGGCGTCTCATTCATCACCTTGCGCTTGAGACCATCAAACCCCTTGCGCTCGCGAATCCAGTTCTCCAGAAACGGTTTGGCGGTATCCCACAGATCAAGATCGGGGTAGAGCTGTTTGCCCAACCCTTCGATATAGAGCAGAGTCTTCTGCAGCAGTACCAGTTGCGGCTGTACCTCCATACCGAAGCGACGCCCGGTGCGGAACAGCTTGAGCAGCAACAGGGCAAACGAGATTTCACTGAAGGGGCGCTCGAAGATCGGCTCACAGACACTGCGGAAGGCGGCCTCCAGCTCGTCGGCCCGCGTGGTAACCGGCACCCACCCCGACTCCAGGTGAAGCAGCGCCACCCTGCGATAGTCACGATTGAAGAAGGCAAGGAAGTTCTCTGCCAGATAACGCTGATCTCCCTCGGTCAAACTCCCCATGATGCCGAAATCGACCGCCACATATTTGGGGTATCCGGGGTTGGTGGCATCGACCATGATGTTGCCGGGGTGCATATCGGCATGGAAAAAGTTGTCGCGAAAGACCTGGGTAAAGAAGATCTCCACCCCCAGCTCCGCCAGCCGCTTCATGTCCACACCCAGCCCCCGTAGCGTAGCCAGATCACCAACCGCCACCCCACGCACCCGGCTCATTACCAGCACCCGTTCACGAGTCCGCTCCCAATCTACCTCGGGAACTGTCAGCACATGCTCTCCACGAGAGAAGTTGCGCCCCACCTGCGAGAGGTTGGCCGCTTCACGCATCATGTCGAGCTCATCCAGCATGGTCTGCTCGTAGTCGAGCATGATCTGTTTGAGGTGAAGCCTGCGCCCCTCGGCCCAATAACGCTCCGCCAGGGTTGCCAGCTGTTTGGCCAGCCCGAGATCACGACGAATCTGCTTCTCGATACCGGGGCGCACCACCTTGACCACCACTTCGTCCCCCTCCCGGGTACGGGCAGTGTGGACCTGTGCAATCGAGGCGGAGGCCAATGGGGTTTCATCAAAACTATCGAACAGATTCTCAATCCGCTCCCCCAGCGCCTCCTCCACCATCTGCCGGGCCTGTACACCGGAGAAGGGCAGCACAGAGTCTTGCAGTTTGGCCAGCTCATCGGCAATCTCGTCGGGTAGCAGATCACGCCGGGTGGAGAACATCTGCCCCAGCTTGACGAAGACCGGCCCCAGATCCTCCAGCGCACGCCGGATACGTGCCCCCTCCGGCCCCTTGTCGCGGCGAATCCAGTACAGTGGCGAGAGGTAGAGCAGAAAACGGAAGGGACGAAACAGGTGGAGCGCCAGAATAATCTCGTCTAGACGATGCCGTGCCAGCACCCGCTGGATTGCCAAAAGCCGGAACAGTTGTCGGGGTCGGATCATAAAGGCCTGTTTACCATGAAGGGATTGAAGCTATTGAAGAACAGAGCGACATACAATCCTCGAACCTCTTTATGGACTTCACGTTCTTCATCTGATCTGCTGTTATTTTTTGAACCCACGATGGAGAGCAACAATGCCGCCGGTCATATTGAAGTATTCGGTGCGACTGAAGCCTGCCTCATCCATCATCCCCCGCAAGGTATCCTGGTCCGGGTGCATGCGAATGGATTCTGCCAGATAGCGGTAGCTCTCCTCATCGTTGGCCACCAGCTTGCCTATTTTTGGCAGGATATTGAAAGAGTAGAAATCATAGGCTGAGCGAAACTGTTCATTGGTCGGCCGGGAGAACTCCAGCACCAGCATTCTGCCGCCGGGCTTGAGCACCCGGTGAATCTCCCTCAAGGCCTGGCCTTTATCCGTCACATTGCGCAAGCCAAAGGAGATGGTGACACAGTCAAAGCTGTTATCGGCAAACGGGATCTGCTCCGCATTGATCTGCGCATACTCCACATTCCCCAACACCCCCTGGTTGATCAACCGTTCGCGACCATTATTCAACATGCTGGCATTGATATCGGAGAGCACAACGCGCCCCTCGGGTCCGACAATCCTGGCAAACTGTATCGAGAGATCGCCCGTTCCCCCTGCCAGATCGAGAATCTGCTGACCTTCACGGGCACCACTCATCTCTATCGCCTGCTTTTTCCAGAGGCGATGAATCCCCATCGACATCAGGTCGTTCATCACATCGTACCTACTGGCTACCGAGTCGAAAACCCCACGTACCCGACTCGCCTTCTCGCTGACCGCGACATCCTCATAGCCAAAATGTGTAGTCTCTTCTTTCATCACCCTATCGCCGCCTGTTACCTGTCGTAGTGGTGATTATACGTTATTGCCCACCCAAACTGAGGGGTACCCACACCCATCAGGGGGATAAAAAAAGAGTAAAGTTTTCTTCTGCCGGGCCGATAACCTGTTCGGAGATCCAAAATGTCAGACATTGTGAACCAACTACCGCTTGATACGCCGCTGCAAAAAACAGCAACTGCATCGCGGACGACCACATCAACGGCCCATGATGACAAAGAGCCGCATGCACTTTCTGTATCCCACCAACCGGATCAGGAGCAACTCTCACTTTCGAACGAGGCCATGGCCGTGGTACGTGAACTGCAACAGCGTGATCTTGAGGTAAAAAGACATGAAAAGGCCCATATGGCTGCCGGTGCGGGGCTCACCGGAGGGGCACACTACACTTATCAGAAAGGGCCAGATGGGCAGCGTTATGCCATTGGTGGAGAGGTTTCCATAGATACTTCCGAGGTTCAGGGTGATCCCGCTCGCACCATCAAACATGCCGAAAGTGTTCGTCGCGCCGCTCTGGCACCTGCCAACCCTTCAGCACAAGATCTGGCCGTTGCGGCGCAAGCCACCCAAACCATTCAACAGGCCCAGGTTGAACTCGCCGATCAGAGTACGCTCTCCATCGACCTGTTGGCCTGACCCGGAGGTGTGAAGAGGGTGCTAGATCTCCTCATACTCTTCATCTTCATACTCTTCATCCTCATACTCCTCATCTTCATATTCTTCGTCTCCCCCCTCTTCCGCATACTCTTCATCAGCCATCTCCTCTTCGGCAACCTCGGCATCGCCTTCACCTGCGTCCCCCTCTTCCCCTCCGGCCTCTGCTCCGTCACCACCACCCGACTGTGCGGCCAGCAGTAACTCCTTGAGTCGCTTCAAGGCCTTTTTTTTCCGCTTCAGGCTGGAAGCAAACTCCGAATTACTTTTGAGGAAAGACCTTTTTTCATCCGCCGCCAGCCCCGCATACTCAACCAGCTGTTTGGCAAATTTTCTTGCCTTGAGGATCTGCTTGCGACTGAACTGGGGAGCCGCTTTTTCTGCGGCCCCCTCTTCGGCAGCCGCCTCCCCGTCACCCTCCTCTTCCCCCTCTGCAAACACCGGCACAGCCACTGTGGCTGCCATCCAGGTCCACATTACCACCCATTTGACCATTCCCCTCATCGACTTCACCCGTTATATCTGCTTTGTCACCTTATGATAGTTATCTTCGTGACAAAGGCTGTCAAGAGATATCTGATTATCGGCACGGATGGTGCAAATCATAGCCTCTATTCCACAACTGCCATTTATTTGGCTCGAAACATGCCATGAAAATACCAACCCTTATCACCATAGTCACCCTCCCACTACTCCTTTCCGGCTGCTTCGTCGGCGAGACCGCCGCACTGGTGGTACAGGCCCCCTTCGAGGTTGCTGATGTAGTCATTCCAGGCCCCGCCGGAGATGCGGTTGAGTCAGGTGGTGAAGCTGCTGGCTGGGTCGTGGATGCCATCATTCCGTTTTGATCAACAGAGAGAACATCAGGCCAGCCGCCCCGTAAATTGGCACTTTGCCAAATCTGGAGATGGCATATACTACTCTCCAATTGAGCAGTGGATACTCCGGCACCTGTTTTGCAGGAGAGCCCTCAAGACTGACCTGCGTCATTTCGCAGACACCACCAGGGACAAGAGAGACAAAGCCGATCTGTAACTATTCAGGGGTGAGCTGAATAGTTACGCCGATCTATAGTCTGGATTCCATATGAGCCACCTATACCAAGTTCTGCTGATCAACCAAGTGCGGGGAGGGGTTGTACCGGAAAAGGCCAGGCACGATCTCGCCAGCCGGGTGCAGCTATCCCAATCGCAGTTGGAAAAGGTCCTCTCCTCATCCTCTTACGCGGTATTGAAAACAGACAAGATCGAACTTGCCAACAAAACCGTTCGCATGATTGAAAGTTGTGGTTTTGTGGCTGAGCTCATTACTCCCAATGTGGGTAGCGGGGGGCTCTGCACACCACCGCAGAAACCTGCCTGGGGCAGTGAATCGGGGTCTGTTACTGCGTTACAAACAATCGCAGAGAGGGTGTATGCGCATAGCTTGCGCTGGCTGAAAGGCGTACGCCAGTCCGTCCTGGTTACCGTACTCCTTACCCTGGCTTTGCTATCCTGGTTTCTCACAACCCCATTGATGAACCGGCCTACACTGGAGGATGCCGCCGACCATGCACTGGATCACATCCTGTTTTCAGGCAATCCGGTAGCACCGGATCTACTCACCCGGTTTGCCCGATCCGAGATAAGGGTCTGCTTTGCCGAGAAGGCACCTAACTGGAAACCTGCGTACTACAGCCCCTATGTAGAAGCCTTGAGCCAGGCCCACCAACTTCAGCAACAAGGGGGGACGTTATATCCGTTTACTGTAGAGCTTGAACGAGAACAGCCCGCGCTGGCACCCCTGATCGAGGCCGCCCTGACCTGCCCGGAGAAATTTATTTACGGAAAGTGAGACGTGTGTAAGGTCATCCAACCAGCCCCTGTCAGAGGCTCCCGGCAAAAACCGAGGAGCAGGAAAGGATGATACGGATATTCAGGGCTTCCCCTATCCGGCATGGTTCAGAATCTGATCAATCTCTGCGAGCAGCCCCTCCACATGCTCTGACAGCTCATGGATGCGATCCTGATCAATCAACCTCTGCACCTCACCAGCCCTCTTGCCAACCTCGAAAAAGCCAAAGGTCTCTGCCGTCCCTTTAATCATGTGAACCCTGCTGCGTAATTCGGCCCAGTTTTCCAGCCTAAGACTCTCCCGGATAAGTTCTCTTCGCTCACCGATCTGTCGATAGAAGAGGTTCATCAGCTCATCATCAACCAACAAGCCGACCTCTGCACTTTCATCAGACGGCTTCAGCAGGGAAGCATCTGCATCGGAGGCAGATTTCACCTGTTTTAGATGATTTTTGCCTTCACACACCTGCGTCAATACTCGTCCTATACTCAACATCTCTCGCTCATGAAAAGGCTTATCGAGATAGAGGACTCCATACTCCAACTCCTCAATGATCTGCTCCTGATCTATATCCGAATAGGCAGACACAATAACGATAAAGATGTATGGATCAAGCTTGCGCAACGCTTTGGCTGTCTCCAATCCATTCATACCGGGCGGCATACGCATATCGATGAAGGCAACGAGGAAGCGCTTCCCCTGTTCCAGTGCCTGTCTCGCCAGCTCGACACCAACCTGTCCCTGGGGAGCAACAGAGAGAGCAAACTCATCATGCAGGCTCTCCTGGTTCTCCTCCTCCTGACCAAAAATCTCCAAAATACTGGATAGGTCTACCTCACCCGAATCCCCTTCAAATATCGTCTTGTATAGCTCCAAAACAGCGGGCTCATCATCAATGGCCAGTACTGGATATGGCGGCCCCTGCTCAACCTTCTGCTGTGCAGACTCTGCAGCCAGTGGCTGATCAGGCGCCGTCTGCTTCGTCTGTGAGCGCAAGTATTGGCTCAGTACCGTTTTAAGCTCCCCTTGGTTAATGGGTTTTTGCAGGAAATAGTCGGCACCCGCCTCAAGAAACTCTTTTCTGTATTGCTGCGTTACATTGGCTGTCAATGCTGCAATCGGAATCTTGCAGCCCGCCTCTCGCAGTCTTGAGGTAGCTTCGATTCCATCCATCACCGGCATCTGCATATCCATCAGAATCAGGTCATAGTGGTTCTCCAGGGCAAGATCAATCGCCTCTTTACCGTTATTGGCAATGGTAGCGGTTACCCCGAATTTTTCCAGAATCCTCTTCTCCAGCAGCTGAAGCTCGGGCGTATCCTCCACGATCAAGACCTCGCCGCTATATTGCTCGTTTGACTCCCTGCTGCTTCCACGACCCGCTTCCTGAACCGGCAGTTCACTCTCATTATAAGGTAGTGTAAGCAGGAAACGGGACCCTCGCCCCTCTTCACTGGTAACCACCACCTCACCACTCATCAGTCGTGCCAATGACTGGGCAATGTAGAGCCCCAGCCCGGTACCACCGCAACGCCTGGATAAACTACTATCTGCCTGCTGAAACGGTTTGAACAGAAGCTCCAATACCTCCGCAGAGATCCCAATGCCGGTATCCTCCACCGAAAAGAGGATCTTCTCACCATCAATCCAGCTGCTCAGTGTTACGCTGCCACGGCGAGTAAATTTGAATGCATTATCGATAAGATTGAGCAGAATCTGACGGATACGGTCGTCATCTCCCCATACCTTGTACTTTGGATGCAGCTGAAGATTGACCTCAAGACGAACCTCGGAATCCTCCATCTGTCGCGAGCTGCTGACAACCTCATCCAGCATCGCCAGCAGGTCAAATGGGGAGTAATCAACCTCGACCTGATTCGCCTCTATTTTTGACAGATCGAGAATGTCATTGATCAGCGAGAGCAGCCTCTTGCTGGATTGAGTGGAGGCATTCAGCAGTTGGCGCTGCTCATCAGAGAGCGTCCCTTCCGCCATGATCTCATTATTGCCGATAATCGCAGTCAAGGGAGTACGCAATTCATGGCTCACCGCCGAGAGGAACTCATCCTTTTCCCTGCTGAGCTGTTTTGCTTGCTCAAGAGCCTGCAGCAGCTCTTCATTGTTCTGTATTGACTGGCTCATCATCCCCCCTTGGTGCTCCTCTTCCGCCTTCAGCAGCGCTGGCGTTGAAGCCTCATCAACACACACCAGCAAAGGTCTCAGTCTACACCTGTGACTGCCTGTTGACGAACGAAGATTGCACTATGATGTTTTCAAACCTTTCAGGCTGGCAAAGGCGGCTGCCATAGTACCTTGATGAGATCGGTTCTCCTGCTCCTTCTCCCGGTTCTTTCTTTTGCCCGATATGTGGGTGCGCGGATGATTTGATGGCGATGATTTTTTGTTTGACGCTGTACCCTCTACTGAATCATCCAGCCGCATGCTCAGGGCGATTCGTTTTCGGTTGACATCCACCTCCATCACCTTGACTCGCACCACCTCTCCGGTTTTAACGCATTGGCGAGGATCCTTGATGAACTGATGACTCATCGCCGAGATATGGACAAGTCCATCCTGGTGTACACCAATATCGACAAAGGCACCAAAGTTGGTGATGTTGGTAACCACCCCCTCCAACACCATACCTGAACTCAAGTCTTTCAAGGTTTCCACTCCCTCTTTAAAGGAGGCGGTCTGGAATTCAGGACGTGGATCTCTTCCGGGCTTCTCCATTTCCGAGAAGATGTCTCTCACTGTCGGAGCTCCAAAGCGATCATCAATAAAGTCGCTTGCATTCAACTTTCGAATAAATGCAGAGTCACCGATGACTTGCTTGATGTCACGCTCAGTCTGCTCAAGAATTCGCTCGACTACAGGATAGGCTTCAGGGTGGACGGCAGAGCTATCAAGCGGATTGGTACCGTTGCGAATACGTAAAAAGCCGGCAGCTTGCTCATAGGTTTTTGCACCTAGCCTGGGGACTTTCAAAAGCTCCTGACGATTGCGGAAGGCGCCATACTGGTTGCGGAACTGCACCACATTCTCCGCCAATGAGGGGGTTAATCCCGAAACACGCGAGAGCAGAGCAGGGGAGGCGGTATTCAGATCGACACCAACCGCATTCACACAATCCTCTACCACGTTATCCAGGCTATGTGCGAGCTGCAGCTGGCTGACATCATGCTGATATTGCCCCACACCGATTGATTTGGGGTCAATCTTGACCAGCTCGGCAAGAGGATCCTGAAGTCGCCTCGCAATCGATACGGCACCCCGTAGTGAGACATCCAGCTCAGGCAATTCTGCCGAAGCCAGTGGTGATGCAGAGTAGATCGATGCCCCTGCCTCACTAACCACCAATTTGTGAAGGTGAAGTTCGGGGTGGCGTTTGATCAGTTCGCTGGCAAGTCGGTCTGTCTCTCTGGAGGCGGTTCCGTTGCCGATTGCGATGAGTTCTATCCGGTGCTTTTCGGCTAATTTGGCGAGCGTGAATATTGACCTGTCCCACTGTCTCCTGGGGGGATGAGGGTAAATGGTTTCCGTATCTACCACCTGACCGGTGCCATCAATCACAGCAACCTTTACACCGGTTCGAAGCCCCGGATCAAGCCCAAGCGTGGGGCGTTGCCCGGCTGGAGCCGTCAATAGCAAATCATTCAAGTTATTGGCAAATACCTGGATGGCCTCTTCTTGAGCCCGGTCGAACAGGCGACTCTTCAGTTCAAGCTCAAGCCTGAGTAAAAACTTGATGCGCCAGGTAAGGCGTGCACTCTCCAATAGCCATGCATCTGCGGCACGCCCCTGATCCTGCAGGTGGAATCGGATGATGAGCCGATTGAGTGGTAACCATTTCTCATCATCAGAAAGTTGAAGCTCAAGACGGATGATGCCCTCATTACGCCCGCGAAACAGTGCCAGCGCGCGGTGCGAAGGAATCTTCCTGATCTCTTCAGAGAAGTCGAAATAGTCTGAAAATTTCTCTCCCTCCGACTTCTTACCCTCTACCAGGGTTGAATTCAGTCGTGCATGCTCCCACAGCCACTCTCGGAGTTCTCCACTGAGAACTGCATCCTCAGACCAGGTCTCCATCAAGATCTGTCTGGCTCCATCCAGTACTGACTTGGTATCGGCAAACCCCTTGTCAGCGCTGATAAAGGATTTCGCCTGATCATCGGGATCCAGTGTTGGATTTTCCAGCAGTTGATCAGCAAGCACCTGAAGTCCAGCTTCACGGGCAATCTGTGCCTTGGTTCGACGCTTCGGCTTATAGGGAAGATAGATGTCCTCCAGTTGAGTTTTGTTGTCGGCATTCATTACATCTTCTCTTAGAGAATCCGTCAGCTTTCCAGTTGACTCGATCTGTTTGAGGATCGTGGTACGTCGCTCCTCAAGATCACGTAAATAAACAAGCCGCTCATCCAGCGTTCTGAGTTGTGCATCATCCAGCCCACCCGTGACCTCCTTGCGATAGCGGGCAATAAAAGGGACTGTGCCTCCCTGATCAAGAAGCTTGATGGTTGCGTTTACCTGATGGATAGAGACAGTTCAGTAGCGATTCGATCTGGAATCGGTAGATACATGGTGGAACTCCGCTGACCTGGAAAAAGGTCGCACACTCTATCACTGTACTGGTAAGGTGAAAATGTCCGTGAGTGAGGGTTTCGAGTGGCAGGTGTGTACCTGGCGAAACAGATCATAGAGCCTGATCTGGCAGTGGTTACGACCGGGTTAGTGGAGGTGCTCTGTGACCGATTGATGGTGCAGGGTTCAGCTTCAACGGAACAGTTGAAAGATGGTTTGATCAAACGAGCTGGTACTGGATAACGGCACTACGCTGAAGTACGACTATCTGGTGGTTGCGACAGGCCCCAAGCTTTCCTTTGATGAGATTGAGGGGCTGGGCCCAAACGGACACACAGAGTCGGTCTGTACGCTGCCTCATGCAGAGAGCGCCTACGAGAACTGGAAAAAATTTGTGGGAAAACCCGGCCCTATTGTTGTCGGTGCAGCACAGATGGCATCCTGCTTCGGGCCCGCCTACGAGTTTGCGATGATCATGGATACCGACCTTCGCAAACGCAGACTACGCGATCACACCCCAATGACTTTTGTCACCTCCGAACCATACATTGGCCATCTTGGGCTCGGTGGGGTTGGTGACTCCAAGGGGATGCTAGAGTCTGAACTGCGCCACCGCCACATCTCCTGGATCTGTAATGCCAAGATTGACAAGGTGGAAGCGGGCAAAATGTTTATCTCGGAACACAATAACAAGGGAGAGGTGGTTGAAACTCACGAACTCCCCTTCGACTACTCGATGATTCTGCCCGCCTTCAAAGGGGTCGACGTAATCAACCGTGTCGGTGATGATCTGGTCAACCCACGTGGTTTCGTCAAGGTTGATGAGTATCAGCGTAATCCGAAGTGGAACAACATCTATGCGCTGGGTGTCTGTATCGCCATTCCGCCAGTTGAGACGACCCCTGTTGCTACCGGTACACCAAAGACCGGCTATATGATTGAGTCGATGGTGACCGCTGTGGCACACAACATCCTGCATGACCTCAACAAGGAGGCGCCGGAGGCGGTTGCTACCTGGAGCGCATTCTGTCTTGCAGATATGGGGGATACCGGTGCTGCCTTTATTGCGGCCCCACAGATTCCGCCACGCAACCTCACCTGGTTTGCTAAAGGGCGCTGGGTACACTGGGCCAAGGTACTATTTGAGAAATACTTTATCTGGAACATGAAGCGCGGTTCGACAGAACCACTCTACCAGAAAGTGGCACTGAAGATTATGGGGCTGAAGCGGCTACGCTAAAACCCCATGGCAGCAGCCTCTCCCGACTGTAATCGTTGGGGGAGGCGACACTACCCAAGCAGAACCAATCAGCTCAAACCCAAGTTCTCAAGCCCTGAATCCGAACTTCCCCCCCTGTTTTTCCAGTAACTACTCACTCAACCCCAACCCTATACAGTGATAGCATTCACAATCAATCTACTCATTGATTAGACCCCATGTACCGATATATTCCTCTTCTGCTCCTGCTGGTTGGATGCACATCACTCAAGGATTTCCAGGCAATGGATGCCATTAAACACATCAGTAGAGCGAATCACATTGGCATCTGATCCGGACCGCATGAAACGATAAAGATCCGACAAATCGAGACAAATCATCAGTCGCTCAGGATTGCTGTAGGCCGTCTCCAGATCAACCAAGATATCTTCTGGCAACTTCACCTCGTCACATCCAGTAAAGCAGCTACTGATCATCGGAAACCTGTCCATAATATTCATGCAGCAATCAACATCGCAACATAAGTGGCCAGCCAGCCCACCAAAAAAATCACAGGATAGTGAAATATCAAAACCCAGAGCAGTACAGCTCCTCCAGTTGACACTTCAAATGGAACGAACACGAACAGCAGCAGAGAAGCTGAACCATAATCATTTGACATGCAAACATACTATAACCGTGGTATAGGGCTGTCAAGGGTTGTATGGGGTGGGTATGGGGTGGTATAGTTAATGAATATTAACAAGGGGGTATCAAATGGGCACTGTAGAAGTTAAAGATAGCTTGATATGGGTAAACCATATCCACGATGATCCGGCACTGAAAAATACCATTAATTCAATGCACTCCAGAGATCAGATAGAACTAGAAGTCGCCTCTTTCAGAGGGGTCTGGGAAAAGGTAAGTGACAATAGAAACACCGATAAATCTGTAGCTGCCATCAAACCGATTTTTAGCGCAAAGGCTAACTGGAACTCTCTACAACGAGGAATAACCGTACCATTACAAATTTTGGAGACTGAAAAATGAGCTATGTTGAAGTTCGTGATCATGCCCTGTGGATAAAGCACATCCACGGCAATGAGACGCTAAAAGAGCAGCTTATAAACCTGAGCGCCGGTGAGCTGATCGAACTGGAGATTGATGGTTTTAGCGGTATGTGGAAGAAGATGGATGATGGTAAAGATGGTCGTCCGACACCAGGCATTAAAGCCATCGGCAAGGCAAGAGAACACTGGCATTCTCTTCAGTCAGATCGTGGCGAACTGGTCTCCATCCACCAATCGAAGAGTGCATCTGTTACTACACTGAAGCAGGCATAGAGGGAAAACGAAGATTGATCAAACACCTTCCGCTATGGATTAACCTACTGATACCCCTTGTACTATGGAGTTTCCTCTACACATTCAGCCTAAGCGATCCTGCTTGGAATTTTGCAGCAGACATCAACGAATATCATAATCTTGGAGGCGTGTATGGTGCCTGGTTTTCGGATATTCTCTTCTCCATCTTTGGAATCACTGCATGGCTGATACCTCCTTCAGCCATCTCAGCTCTACAAGCATTGCTGGTTAGGTACCCGCCCGGCAAGCTCCTGCAACAAGCAATCGGGTTACTACTGATTCTTCTCAGCGGCTCTGCGATTTCAGCTATGCACTTTCATCGATTTGACCAGGCTCTCCCTGTTGGAACTGGCGGGATACTCGGTGATTGGATTAGCGCACCAGCATTAATGCTCATAGGAGAGTTTGGCGCTACTACATTGTATATTGGTGTGCTACTGACAGGAGTACCGCTGATGCTAAGAGCTACATGGCCATCACTTCTTGATACGGTTGGCTCAAAAGTAATCCACTTTTTTACTAAATAAACATTCCCGCAGCAAGCTGCCTTGCTACGCTCGACTTTCACTGCGTAAAAGTGGGGTTTTGAGTGGAGTTGCGCGCAAACCTTCGATCTTCTAGCAACCATTCCCACTTTGCGGAAAATTAGATACTCAGGGATTAAAACTCCTCACCATACGCAGAGTGATAACGCTCTCTAAACTGGTCCATGGTGAAATGGTGGTTCTGAGTACCATGCTGCTCAATCTTGATCGCCCCCATCAGCGAGGCAATCTGGCCGGTACTCTGCCATTCCAGCTCATTCATCAGCCCATAAAGCAGCCCGGCCCGGAAGGCATCACCACACCCGGTTGGGTCAATCGCATGCTCGATCGGTGCTGGTGCAATGTCGATTCGGTGACCACCGGTGTAGATGACCGACCCCTTGCCTCCCAGGGTCACAATCATCGCATCCACCTGCTTGGCGATCTCGGCAACGGTAAGACCGGTTCGCTCCTGCATCAGTGCAGATTCGTAATCGTTGACGGTAATCCAGGTGGCCTGGTCGATGAAGGTGAGCAGATCCTCCTTGCCAAACATCGGCAACCCCTGGCCCGGATCAAAGATAAACGGGATATCGGCCTCGGCAAACTGTGCTGCATGCTCCACCATCCCCTCACGCCCATCGGGTGAGACGATCCCCAACGATACCCCCTTGGCATCATTCACCCGGTTCAGGTGCGCCCAGTTCATTGCCCCCGGGTGAAAGGCGGTGATCTGGTTGTCGTCCATGTCGGTGGTGATAAAGGCCTGTGCGGTGTATTGGTCCTCCACCTCACGCAGGAAGGTAGTCACAATATTGTGCTTCTCACTCCATGCCCGATAAGGCGCAAAATCACTGCCCACGGTAGCCATTGGCCAGCCCGTCTCACCCAGCAGCTTGAGGTTGTAGACGATATTGCCGGCCGTACCCCCAAACTCTCGTCGCATCTCCGGCACCAGAAAGGAGACATTGAGCATGTGTACCTTGTCCGGGAGGATGTGGTTCTTGAACTGGTCGGGAAAGACCATGATCTGGTCAAAGGCGTAAGAACCACAAATCAGTGCTGTCATAGTGAAACTCTCCTGTTGGATAACGTGTGCGTACCTGCATCATGATTTTGAAGGCGGCGGAGACTCAATCCCCACCCCAACCCTCCCCCTGCCAGGAGGAGGGGGTATTTCAGTCTTGATTGTACCAATTTAGATCCAGCTCGCGGGCGGCACGTACATCATCGAGACGGCGTACCGGCAGCGTCCACGGTGCCCCCTTGACCTGTTCCGGCTGCTCTCTGGCCTCCTCCAGAATGGCCACCATCGCCTCGACAAAGGCATCGAGTGTCGCCTTGTCTTCGGTCTCGGTTGGTTCGATCAACAGACACTCCGGTACCAGCAGCGGGAAGTAGGTGGTCGGGGCATGGTGACCATAGTCCAACAGCCGCTTGGCCAGATCCATGGCCGACACCCCCAGCTCTTTGACCTCTTTCCTGAGAGTGACAATAAACTCATGGGTGGCACGACGCTGCGGGATCGCCAGGGTAAAGCCTGCCGCCTCCAGTTTTTTCATCAGGTAGTTGGCGTTGAGCACCGAATAGTCCGCCACTCGCGCCATCCCCTCGCTACCCAGCATGCGGGCATAGATATAGGCACGCAGCAAGATACCGACATTGCCGCTCCAGGCCGAAAGTCGACCAATTGTCTCAGGACGATCCGCCTCCTCCAGCCAACGGTAGCAAGGCCCTCCATCAGCCTCCTCTCTACCCACCATCGGGATCGGCAGATAGGGTGCAAGGCGCTTGTTGGCCACCACCGGGCCGGCACCGGGGCCACCACCACCATGCGGGGTGGAGAAGGTCTTGTGGACATTGATGTGAATCACGTCAAAGCCCATATCTCCAGGGCGGGTCTTGCCCAGAATCGCATTGAGATTGGCCCCGTCGTAGTAGAGTAGCCCACCCGCCTGATGCAGAATGGCCGCAATCTCCTCGATCTTGCGCTCGAACACCCCCAGGGTGGAGGGGTTGGTCAACATGATACCGGCGGTCTGTGGGCCAACCACCTGGCGTAGCGCCTCCAGATCGACATCGCCCTCTTTATTGGTAGGAATCTCCTTCACCTTGTAGCCACACATCACCGCCGAGGCGGGGTTGGTACCGTGTGCTGCATCGGGCACCAGAATCTCGCTGCGCTCATGGTCACCGCGCGCATCATGGTAGGCTCGAATCATTGCCACCCCGGCAAACTCTCCCTGCGCACCGGCGGCGGGGGTCAGCGAGGTTGCCTCCATTCCAGTCACCTCACATAGAATCTCCTGCAGGTGGTAGAGCGAAGCCAGCACACCCTGTCCCAAGCGCACATCCCCGGCCGGGTGGCGATTGAGGAAGCCGGGCTGCATCGACAGGCTGTTGGAGCCGCGCGGGTTGTACTTCATGGTGCAGGAGCCGAGCGGGTAGAAGTGGGTATCGATGGAGAAGTTCTTCTGTGAGAGCTGAGTATAGTGGCGCACCCCCTGCAGTTCGGAGAGCTCCGGCAGCTGTGCGCGCTGTTTGCGCTGCATCTGCTCATCGATCCCCTTCAACTCAACGCTATCCGCAACTCGCTGCGCGTGGTTGATCCGCCCCGGTTCAGACTGTTCAAATATCAACATAGGATCTTCTCCAGTACAGTCGCAACTTGCTCTATCTCTGCCTCGGTGCGCAGCTCGGTGGCGCATACCAGCAATCCATTCTTCAGCTCACCATAGTGCGGTTGTAGTGCAATCCCACCAAGAATCTTCTCTGCTGCAAGCTGCTCCAGCACCGACTCGACCGGCTGAGGCAGGGTCAACACCGCCTCATGGAAGTAGCTCTCGAAACTGAGTGCTACCCCGTCAATTCGGATCAACCGCTCCACCAACTTGCGGGTGTTGGCGTGTGAGGCGGAGGCCATCTGCTCCAATCCGGCAGCCCCCATCAAACTCATGAAAATGGTTGC
Organism: uncultured Piscirickettsiaceae bacterium; assembly: GCA_964344435.1. GTDB lineage: Bacteria > Pseudomonadota > Gammaproteobacteria > Thiopontia. The sequence continues at coordinate 29,652 of CAYFNH010000009.1, forward strand.
TGCGGTTACCATCAGCCCCTGATTAGTACAGATATTGGAGGTCGCCTTGGAGCGACGGATATGCTGCTCACGTGCCTGCAGGGTCAGGGCAAACCCCTCCTTGCCATCGAGATCCAGGGTACGCCCAATCAAACGCCCCGGCATCTGCCGTACCAGCTTCTGACGACAGCAGAGGAAACCGAAGTAGGGGCCACCAGAGGAGAGTGGAATCCCCAGGGGCTGTCCCTCTCCACAGGCGATATCCGCCCCCTGCTCTCCCCACTCGCCGGGTGGAGTCAGCAGTGACATGGCCAGCGGATTGACCGTGGCAATCACCAACATTTTGTTGGCGTGGGCCCAGTCGGTCAAAGTGTGGACATCCTCCAGCGCACCGAAGTAGTTGGGTAGCGGAATGATCAGCGCGGCATAACCGGGATCCTCCTCACTCAGCTGTAGGGACTCTGGATCGATGATTCCACGACGGCTGTCATAATCCAGTTCAACCAGCTCGATCCCCTGATGGCGCACCAGCGTGTTGACCACCTTGCGATAGTTGGGGTGCACCGTCTTTGGCAGCAGAATGCGCTTCGACTTTGCCTTGCGGTTGGCGCGGATCGCCATCAGTACCGCCTCGGCCAGCGCGGAGGCCCCATCGTAGAGTGAGGCGTTGGAGACCTCCATCGCCATCAGGCTCGACATCATCGACTGGTACTCGTAAAGCAGCTGCAACGTACCCTGACTCGCCTCCGCCTGATAGGGGGTGTAGGCACTGTAAAACTCACCACGGGTGGCTAGCTCCCAAACCGCTGCAGGGATGTGGTGCTGATAGGCACCACCACCGGCAAAACAGAGCACACCGTCGTCAGCGCTGGCACGGCTACGCATCAGCTGTGCCACCTCCATCTCGCTCAACCCTTCGAGCGGCTGCTCCAGTGGTTGTGCTCGCAGTGAGGCGGGAATCTCCTCAAACAGGGTGTTGATCTGTTCAATCCCGATGGTCTCCAGCATCGACCGGGTTTCGGCCTCGGTATGGGGGATAAAGGGCATGGTCTGTTTCCCGAGAACTATTCTGCGTCAACAACCGCTGTATAGGCATCTGCATCCAACAGCTCACCGAGACCACCGGTTGGCTTCAGCTTGAGAATCCAGGCCTCGTAGGGCGCTTCATTGATGCGCTCCGGGGCATCGACCAAATCCTCATTGACCTCAACGATCTCACCAGCCAGCGGGGCATAGAGGTCAGAGGCCGCCTTGACCGATTCAATCACGCCGCACTCCCCCTCGGCACCGATTTCGGATCCCACCTCCGGCAGCTCGACAAATACGATATCCCCCAATAACTCCTGGGCATGGTCCGTGATACCGACGACAACCAAATCACCCTCTTCACGCACCCACTCATGGCTCTTGCTGTACTTCAGATCGCTTGGAATATTGCTCATGATTTATCTTCCTGATTTACTGATTAACAGCGACCTCGCGCAAAGACGCAAAGCCGCAAAGATTTAATTAACGGCCTTTCCGTCTCGAACAAAGACCGGTTTGGTCAGGATGACCGGAAGCTGTTTGCCACGCATATCGACCGTGCACCCCTCGCTCACATCGGCAGAAACCCGGGCCAGTGCAATGGTCTCATTGAGGGTTGGAGAGAAGCCGCCGCTGGTGATTTCACCTACTTCACGCTCACCGACAAAGAGTTTCTGGTGGCTGCGCATCACCCCCTTGCCATCCAGCTTGAGGCCGACCAGCTTGCGGGGAACCCCCTGCGCCTTCTGCTGCTCCAGTAGTACACGGCCATTGAAGGGGCGATCTTCATTCAGCACCACAGTCCAGCCCAGTGCCGACTCCAGCGGTGTGGTGGTGGTATCCATATCGGCACCATAGAGCATCATCCCCGCCTCCAGACGCAGAGTATCTCGCGCCCCCAGACCACACGGGACCACACCCGCATCCAACATTGCCTGCCAGAAGGGCTCCGCATCCTCGGGCTGCAACACCAGCTCGAAGCCATCCTCCCCGGTGTAGCCGGTGCGGGCAATAAAGCCTTCCGCAACCTCCGCAGCAACGAATCGATCCAGCGCCTCAACCACTGCTCTGGATGACTCACTCAGCCACCCGAGTACCGCACTACGCGCCTCTGGCCCCTGTACCGCCACCATTGCCAGCTCGGGGTGCTCTTCCAGTACCGCCTCAAACCCTTCCAGCTGCTGCTGCATCCAGGCAAGATCTCCCTCACGGGTGGCGGCGTTGGTGACTATTCGGTAGGAATTACCCCCCATCCAGTAGACGATCAGGTCATCAATCACTCCACCGTCTTGATTCAACATACAGGAGTAGAGCGCCTTGCCCGCCTGCTGCAACCGATCGACATCATTGGCCAGCAACTGCTGCAGATAACGTTTGGCATCCAACCCCTGAAGGTCACTCACCACCATATGAGAGACATCAAACATCCCCGCCTTCCGGCGTACAATGTGGTGCTCTTCTTTCTGTGAACCGTAGTGTAGCGGCATCTCCCAGCCGGAGAAGTCAACCAACCGTGCACCCGCCTGACGATGCGCTTCGTTCAATACCGTTTTCTGTAACCTGGACATAATTCCTGATCCGAGTGCCATCCCAGTTGCGTGAGTATGCCCCTCTGTCCAGGTACCTGAGAGATTAAGCAGCCCTGCTGCCGTCCCCTTCGGTAGATCCTATTCGATCTTCTCCAGAGCCAGTCGATATCTGCACGACAGATATGAAGCGGTGGTCCTTTTACCTGAGCGTTTCCGGGTTGTTGCGCCTTCGGTGCCCCCTCTTCGGGGTCTCTCCCACAGCATGTAACTGAGTGGCGGATTTTACTGGCACTCCCCCACCGGATTCAAGCGATCTGTTATCGGTGCTCTGCCATCCAGCGCTCGACCTCTGCCACCTGTTTGGGGGCTGCCGCCGTCATCACTTCACACCCTGTCTCCGTGACCACCACATCATCCTCGATGCGGATCCCGATCCCTTGCCATTTTCTGGCCACCCCCTTCATCCCTTGTGGAATATAGAGTCCCGGCTCTACCGTCATCACCATGCCCGGCTCCAGCAGGCGCCACTTGCCACCTACCTTGTACTGCCCGACATCATGTACATCCATACCCAGCCAATGGCCGGTCTGGTGCATATAGAATGGCTTGTATCTCTCTTCTTTGATCAGCGTACCGAGATCCCCTTTCAGAATCTTCAACGCCAGCAGCCCCTTGGTAATAGCCCGCACCGCGGCTCGATGAGGTGCATCCCAACGCTTGCCGGGGCGAATCTGCCGAAACGCTGCCTGCTGTGCCGCCAGTACAACCTCATAAAGCTGACGTTGAGGGGGGGTAAAGGAGCCACTCACCGGAAAAGTTCGGGTAATGTCTGCCGCATATCCATCCCACTCTGCTCCAGCATCAATCAGCACCAGATCACCCTCCTTGAGCCGGTCCTCATTACGGACATAGTGGAGCGTACAGGCGTTGTTACCCCCGGCCACAATAGAGTCATAGGCCACCGTACGGCTTCCCTGCATGGCAAAGCTGTGCAGTATCTCCCCTTCGAGCTGTTGCTCTTTCATCCCTGCCCGGCACTGTAGCATCGCATGACAGTGGGCCTGTGCGGTAATGGTCGAGGCCTTGCGCATCACCTGTAGTTCTGCTGGCGACTTGATCAGACGCATTTCATGCAGCAGGGGGTCAAGTGCCTGCACAACCTGAGGAAAAACGACCCCGGCCCGGTTACGCTGACGGAATCGCTTCAGCTGCCTGAGGATTCCCTGCTCCAGCTCGCTCTCCTCCCCCAGATTGAGATAGAGCTGTCCACTACCGAGCAGCAGCTCTTCCAACCGCTCCTGCCAGGCGTCGATGGGCCATGCCGCCGTGAGCCGCAGCACCGTCAAGGCCCGTTCCGTGCCCAGGTGTTCTCCACTCCACTGTTCGATCTTGGGATCGCGCTCGCGACAAAACAGAATGGACTCTCTCTTGCGCCCCACCTTTCTCATCACCAGCACCGCATCCGGCTCAGAGAATCCGGTCAGATAATAAAAGTCCGCCTCCGGGTGGTAGGGGTACTCTACATCCCGATTGCGCAGCTGATGCGGGGCGGCCGGCACAATGGCGACACTCCCTTCAGCCATACGCTTGAAGAGCTGACGACGCCGGCGCAAGAACTCTTGTCTATTCATGTATTCAATGTAGCTGAGTGTTGCCAGACACGGTCACCGGATTATTCTCCTCATAGAGCAGCATGGCCCCCATGCGAACATGCTCCACAATCTGTATAAAATCCAGTTCATCCTCCTCTTCGGCCTCCCCCTCGAAATTGGCCCGGGAGATCTCCATCAGATCCTGCAGATACTCCGATGCATTCTCACCCGCCTTGATCGCACCTCCTCCCACCGCACTACCGTAACCGTAGAGAAACCCCTCGCACCAGGCGGCCAGGGCCTCGGTACGCTGCTGCAGTGATGCCTCCTCTGGCAACAGCAGCTGAAACTGCAACTCGGCTCCATTGAGCTGCTCCACCATTGTGCCCATGACCCATGCCAGCAGGGTAACGTCTTCACGTGCCTGCAGGTTTGCCTCATCGCATTCACCAATCAGCTCCCGGATCCACTCCCCCTCTCCTGCTCGCTGACCGGAGGCGAGGCGCCCACAAAAGGTGCCCTGCAGCTCTGCGCCATCCATTGGCAACGTCAATCTGGCCAGTGCAGCAGTGACCTGCTGGTAATTGAACTCTCTACTCATACTCTTCTTTGTTTCTATCCAGCTCTCTGCGATCAACCTGCGGCAGCAGCAAGCGCATCAATGCCCCCTGGTTCCTGCCTGCACTGTGTGCCTCGATGGTACCACCGATACTGCTGACAAAGTTGGCGGCGGAGTGCAGTCCATAACCACTGCCATAGCTCTTGGAGGTAAATCCATGGTTGAAAATCCGCTTATCATCACCCTCGGCAATACCACAACCATCGTCCTTCACCTCCAACAGGATTTTTTCGTCAGCTCGCGCCTCAACCCGGACAATAACACGACCTCCATGCCCCGGCTCCTCCTCACGACGCTCGAGAATTGCCTCTACACTATTTTTCATCAGGTTGAGTAGTGCCTGCATCGCGGGATTGCGGGGAATGGTGATTTCGAGGTCAGCAGGGCAGAGTGTCTCATGGTCGATCTGGTATTTGTCAAACTTGTCCTGAATCAGATGGAGACAATCCTTCAGCATCGTCTGCAGATTGAAGCGGGCTGCACTCACCTCCATTTTGGAGGCGGACTGATAGACTGAGATCACCTCCCCCACATGGAACACCCCCTGTCTCAGCTTGTCGAGCTGCCCTTGTACACCACTCTCGCCACCGAGCCGATCAACCGAGTCGGCCAGCAACCCCATCCCCTTGTGCAGTGACTCCTGATCGAGCTCTCCAGTCTGGTGACGCTGTTGCATCAGGCGGATGGTTTGTGAGATTTTGGTAAAGGAGTTGGCGTATCGGCTTCCCTTCTCGATACTGGCCTGCATCCCGGTAACTACGTTACCGATGTTATGCAGAATGACAGCACTCATCTCCGCGACTCCGGACTGGAAAGCGTTATACTGCTCTGCCTTCTCCAGCTTTTCACGCAGCGCCATCTCCTCCTGGAGTTTCTGGTTGGCCACGCGTAGCTCCGTGGTTCGATCCTCTACCAGCTCCTCCAGGTGATCCCGGTGTTTGCGCAGGTCCTCTTCCACCTGCAGACGCTGGTCACTCTCTAGGGCGAGGGCCACAAAGTCCGCCACCGAGATTGCAAAATTCTCTTCATCCACACTCCACTGGTGGTGCTCACCGCAGGCCTCATTACAGACCACCCCAATGGTCTGACTGCCGATGCGAATTGGCGCGTCCAGCATGGAGCGAATATCTGCAGATTGCAGATAGCCGTTGCGGAACTCCTGCACCCGGCGGTCACGCTCAACCCAGTGAACCACCAGCGCCCGTTCCTGTTCCAGCGCCTCGAAGTAGGTTGGGTACTCTTCCACCACTAGCACCTCCCCTCCGCTGTGCTGGTTGCCCGAACGCTGATAGAGATTGATACAGTGCAACTCGCGCTTATCACTTCGATAGAGCCATATGCTGACCCGCTCCACCCCCAGAGTCAGCGCAGCGGTGCGGGTAATCGACTCCATTGAGGCATGCAGCGGCACATTGACTGAATCAATCCGTGCCAGTGAAGAGAAGGCGTTATTCTGCTCGGTGATGCGCTGGTGTGCCCGTTCCAGCTTCTCATTGGCCCGCTGCAGGCGTTCGGTGCGCTCGTTGACCAGATCTTCCAGTGATACCTGATAACTGTGCAAATCATCCAGCAGACGGCTGATTGCACCATGCACCAACACAATCTCCTGACTTGCCGAACGGGTCGGCTCCGGCAATTGGGAAGGGCTGCTGCCGACATCCCACTGCTGCAGGGCATGGGCCAGTGTATGCAACGGCCTCAGGTAGCGGGCCAGCACCGCCAACACAAACACGGAGAGCAGGGTCATCAACAGGGAAAGCTGGTAAAGGCTCTCCAGAGCATTGCGACTGAGGTAATCGAAGAACTCTCTACTGTAGTAGAGCTTTGCAAAGCCAACCATCTCTCGTATTTCACCTGCAGAGAAGAGGATCGACTCAGAGGTAAAGGGGGGCATACCCTCCTCTACACTGGCATCCGCCCAGCGGGTACCGTCCACCGACTCGATCTCCACCCCAACCAGCAGCGGGCTACCGGTAACCGGGTTGGTCATCAGCTGCATCTGGCTGACCAGCAGTTGAATTTGCTGATCATTCCCCGACTGAACAGCCGCTGAGAGCACCGGCAGATAGGCCTGTAGCAACAGGTCGGCCTTGGTCTGCTCCCCTTCATACAGCTGCGGAATCACCACCTTGTGTTCATACAGGTAGATGGCCCCGTGAATCAGTATCCCCATGAACAGCATCAACAGGGCAACCCGCACCACCAACCACTTCTGATAGGAGAGCAACCGGCCCATGCTATTCAATAGTCCGGCTCATGCGCACCAGCACCGCATTACAGGAGAGCCCTGCCGCATCCAGCGCAGGGAGGTTAAGGTAAGGACGGATTTTTGAACGCACATCCAGCCCCACCATGACACCCTTCTCGACATCACCATTGAAAGGGGAAAAGAGCAACGCCCCCCGGTTGCGACTGGTCTGCACCAGACTATCCAGTGCAAACTGCGGCATTGATTCGGCAACAAAGATCCCGCTGATATTTTCCAGTAGTGAAACCTCACCCACTTCAACTGCCGCCACCTGAACCTCACGACGATTGACCTTTTTGGTAGAGCGCTTGAGCTTCTCACGCCATTGTTGCGCCTGTTCACGCTCGTTTCGATAGACCACCAACAGGCGGTATACCCCCTCCTCCCGATCCAGCGCTCCGCCCCGGGTTACGGAGAGGATATTGGGAAACAGGTTGAGTCCGACCAGCACCCGACGCTCACTGGCCTCATCCGCACGGAGCTCTCCGGCCTGTAACAGCAGGAGCAGACAGAGCAAAAGCCAGCTGAAAATGCCAGCCTTGCCATGCTGTAGTGGAGCGCGCATCAGCAGACCCGCTCAGTCGTTAAAAGGTACGGGCAAGGCGTAGCCACCAGGTACGTCCCTGTTGTGGATAATCCCCCGCATAGGTGGATAGAGCGGCGGGATAGACCACCGCCTCATCAAACAGATTGCGTACACCCGCCCTCAACTCCAGATCAGTCGAGAAGACTTGCTGCCAGCTGCCGGCCACATCAAGCGTTTCGAATCCACCCAGCTCACTACGGCTATCTGTACTGCCACGATTACGATCCCCCACCAGGCGCAGATGGGCGGTAATGGTCTGCTCGGAGTGGGGTTGCCAACTCAAATTGATGTTACCCAGCCACTCTGGTGAGCCGACCAGGTCACGATTGTAGTCCTTGTCATGGGTTTCGATCCAGGAGAGATTGCCATCCACCTTCCAGGAGCTATTGATCTTTCGCTCCGCCTCCAGCTCGATCCCTCGGTGCCAGCCCTCACCACTGTTCTCGTATTGACTGGTAGTGGTGCTCTTGTAGATCAGGTTATCGAACTGAGAGTAGAAGAGAGTACTGCGCAGGGAGTGACCTCCCGTCTTGTAGATATAACTCAGCTCTGAGGTTTCGATGGTCTCCCCCTGGAGCGCCTCATTACCATTCACCACCGGATTGTTCATGGTGTAGAGTTCATTGAAGGAGGGGGGGCGAAAGGCCTCGGCATACTGTGCCTTCAACACATTCTCCGCATCCAGTTCGTAGAGTAGAGAGAGACTGGGGGTGGTTGAGTCCCCCATATCACTGTAGCGATCGAAACGCCCCCCGATGGTCAGTGTCAACTGCTCATCAAACTGGTACTGGTCCTGCAGATAGAGGCTGGAGATGGTGCGCTTGGCATCCTCCTTGACCAGATTCTGGCTGCCGGTATAGATACCAAATGTTCCTCCAGCATTTGGTATCTGAACTTTCGTTGTCTGTGTTGAACACGACACAACCTCATATTTACCCGACAATATCTGATCATAGTCATAACATGAATCTGGAATATAATTGAGGCGCTGCCAGACATCCGCAATACGGGCATCGGCATAGTGCAGCCCAAAGAGCAGGCGATTTTTCTCCCACTCCTCCCAGACAAACTCCAGATTGGTGTCATAGCGTACCTCCCGATAACGGATATCGGCTATGCGGCCATTGGTATAGATCAAATACCCAGGCGGGGCCTCATAGATCTGATCCATATCAAAGCCACCATACGAGTAGTCCAGCTGCCACTCGGCAGCTAACGTCTCCAACGGTTGGAAAGGATGGGTCAAGCCGATCTTCAACAGCTCATCGGTCACCACTACTCCATCGAAATCAGCCGCCTGACGATCTCCAATACCAAAATGATCCCCTTTGCCGTTTTGCATGTAGTGGGCCTCGATCACGGTCTGATCAATTTTCAGATTGAGAAAAGCGTTGAGGAATTCACGGGTGGTATTGAGCGTACCGGTATTACCCCCCTTATCCAGACCAGAGATATGGCGGCTTCCTTCGGTAGATTTTGCCGAGAGATTAAGACTCGCCTCCACCCCTTCTGCAACTTCACCACTGATTACACCGCCAACAACTGGGCTGTCATAACGACCATACCCTACAAACCCTTCATTATCTCCACTACGGGTTATCACGTTGACCACCCCACTGAAGGCGTATTCTCCATAGAGTATCGAGCCGGGTCCGCGAATGACCTCAATCCGCTCCACCTGTTCGATCGGCAGGTTCATCAGGTGAGGGGCAGCCACAGAGAAGTTGCTATTGACTGCATGACCATTGATCATCAACTTGAGGTTGGAGGAGCCAAAGGTAC
>CAYFNH010000010.1:0-36907 GCA_964344435.1 uncultured Piscirickettsiaceae bacterium
ATGTCAGAAACGCTCAGCGCGCTACTCCTGAGGCTAAATCCGACAAACTCCTAGTCAGCTCCCAGTCCGTACGTGGAGTCCGGTTGTGGATTGCGGATAGACCTTAGTCGGTTACACTATAACGCACAATTCAATCAGGTTCCGCTAAAGTTGTGGATTGCGGATAGACCTTAGTCGGTTACACTACACTAGCGAGCAGATTAACGAGCTGGCAAGTTGTGGATTGCGGATAGACCTTAGTCGGTTACACTTTCAGGGTTATCAGCCTCATGCCCCTCCCAGTTGTGGATTGCGGATAGACCTTAGTCGGTTACACTTGCTGCCGATACTGTGACGCCTCATAGCCGGTTGTGGATTGCGGATAGACCTTAGTCGGTTACACTACCCGAGTGTTGATGCTGACCCACGTGAAGGTTGTGGATTGCGGATAGACCTTAGTCGGTTACACTACCAAGTAGAGATAACGCTGGGCACTTTAGGTTGTGGATTGCGGATAGACCTTAGTCGGTTACACTGAACTTGATGTAACCCTGAACCACAGGCGCGTTGTGGATTGCGGATAGACCTTAGTCGGTTACACTATGGCACGACTCGCTTCTCAATCTCTGATGGTTGTGGATTGCGGATAGACCTTAGTCGGTTACACTGAGAGGGAGAGGAGAACGATGGCTAGAGCAGTTGTGGATTGCGGATAGACCTTAGTCGGTTACACTCGATACCGGATGCTCTGGATCCCAACTCTTAGTTGTGGATTGCGGATAGACCTTAGTCGGTTACACTACGGGTGTAGTTGCGCAGTACCCTTTGCAAGTTGTGGATTGCGGATAGACCTTAGTCGGTTACACTATGGAACCGGCGTGACTATTCTTGCCCTTGGTTGTGGATTGCGGATAGACCTTAGTCGGTTACACTCGGCCATTATTGCGGCTGCACTGGTGGCCGGTTGTGGATTGCGGATAGACCTTAGTCGGTTACACTGCTGGCCGGATCCACTACTTCAGCACCAGAGTTGTGGATTGCGGATAGACCTTAGTCGGTTACACTGCCGATGTCGTGATCGGCACAAATGTCGAAGTTGTGGATTGCGGATAGACCTTAGTCGGTTACACTGTTTTGCCCTCGATTCATCGGTTAAAAATAGTTGTGGATTGCGGATAGACCTTAGTCGGTTACACTATCTCGCACTCAAATGATTGAAGTGGCTCGACTGGCTCCAGTTTTTCAGTTAGAAAAACTGGAGCTGTTCTGGCGGTTTCTCAATCGGCTGGTGCCGTTTTCCGTAAAAAACCTCGATTCTGGAGAACTGTTTGTCAGTAATCTTCACAATGCGCACTTCACCATCAGCAGGTAGGTGCTGTTTGATTCGCTGAATGTGAACCTGGGCGTTCTCCTCACTGGCGTGATGTCGCATGTAGACTGAGTACTGCATCATGCTGAATCCGTCCTGCAGCAGAAATTTTCGAAACAGGGTGTACTGCTTTCGTGCTTCTGCACTGTCGGTCGGGAGGTCAAACAGTACAATGGTCCACATGGTCTGTAGCCCTCCAAATACCATCTACTCGAGCCATTGAGGCCAGTTGAGCCGCAATTTAGGGTTGCTGTAGCACTGCTTCAGCCGGGCAGCCAGCAGATGTGAGACAACCAGTAACGGAGTCTCTCTCTTTTCCCAGAGTACCGGCTGTTCCAGCAAGGCGAGCAATGCCTGTTTGCTGGGCTGATCCAGAGTCACCTCTTGGTTGTATTGGTTAAGTTGGACCACAACGGTGTCTACCCAGGGCCGTAGCGGCTCCATCAGATCATCAGCCAGCGCGAGGCCATCATATTGGTTGTGGTGGAACAGCCCCAGTGCGGGGTGTAGTCCGGTTCCAACCAGTGCGCGTGCGATCATGGCCCGGAGAATACTGTAACCGTAGTTGAGCAGGAGATTGTTGTCATTGGCATCGCGGTTACGTACAAAGTCTGCCCCCATCAAGGTGTGCCAGTACCACTGTGCCGCCTCTGCCTCACAGTTGTCCGGATCACCGCTTTTGACCCGTTTGATCAGCCGCTGCAACGGGGTGCTGTTGTGGTTGAATCGTTCCAGGGTGAGTGCCTGTTGTCGAATCTTCTCCTGAACAATCTCCTTCCACAGCCGCTTGCGGGTGGGCTCGGTAATCGAGATCTGCTGTTGCAGTATCCTGTTATGGAGATGATGCCCTTCGGCAATCGGCAGCAGTGTGGAGTAGGGGAGGTGATGTTCATCGCAGAAAACCACGGCAACATTGTTTTTCTGGCAGGCGAGCAGGGCCCCCTGGGTAATGGTGGTGGCAGGGTGTTGCAGGATCAGAATGCCAAGATCCTCTACCGGAATGGCTGCCACAGTCTCCCCCTGCTGTTCAACCAGCAACTGCCGGTTCTTCAGGTGAAGATAGCTGGCCTGACTGATATCAATGGTTCGCTTGATCATTCAATGATCTTTCCTATGACATTTGTCTGATGGAACTGCAGGTCCCATTGATCAAGAAGAGTTTGATTGATGCTTAGATGAAGTTCTTCAGATTTTTTATTCAATAGTGCAGCTGTGTGTAGTCGTAGCATAATGCGATTAGTTCCAGATTCGAGCTTCTGTACCCGATAATATTTCCGTCCTTCATCCTGCATCACACTCACCAGATCATTGATATGCAGTGCCATTAGTAGTTCATGCTCTTCTCCATGATTATGCTGGATGATTGGCTGTCTGCTGCGCCCAATACCCCTGGCGCGATGGGTGGCCTCCATCATGGTGACAAATTTTCCGCTTACTTTGCCCGTTTCACGGTGACGAACGATTTCTACGTGGTGGAGGTTGCCGTAGGCATGCCACTTGAAGACCTCTCCTTGCTGGTTGCGTACTCCGAATTTGCTCTGTTCCAGCTTTTTGAGCGTGGTGCTCGATTGCAGAAATCGAACCCGCTTGATGGGGGTTTTCCCATCCTTGTGAAAGAGTTGGAATCCTTCCGAGAATGCTGTTTTTGGATTGTTGTCATACTTCTGCAAGTGCTCCAGTACCAGTTGTCGAACGGTGTCATCAATAATCTTCTCGGCCCGTTTCGGGGTTATCTCAGTATTCAGATTTTTCCGCTCTACACATCCTTTCCCTTCAATAAACCCAACGCCAGTCTCTTCGTGTAGTGCGCCGCTCAGTTTGCGTTGTGGTACATGGGCGATGATGGTCTGTTGTAACTTGTGATTGAGATCAGTGCGGAACTGGTCCCATGGGGGATCGATATGTAGTTCATCCATGCTGGTATGGCTACGCTCCATCTCTCTGGCCAGCTTGGTGATGGTGTTGTAGAAGCGTCGGTCAATGGTGGCAATGACTGCGGCATCAATGGCGTGATGTCGATGGTCACGGCGCTCTTTTTTATTGCTCTCTCCCAACAAATTGTTCAGTCCCCACCAGTGTCGAACCTGTGCGGTGGTTGCTCCTTTGCAGGTGGTGATGTCGGCCCCTAGTGGTTTGAGGTATTCCAGTGCCACCTTGCTGATGTAACGGGTATCGTTGAGTTGGCTGCTGAGGAAGTCCCGTTCTATTACCTGGGCATCGGTCATGTAGAAGCGGTTGCGTTTGCTCTTCAGCTTGGCGGCCCAGTGAGAGAGGGATTGTGTAATCTGATTCCACTTCTCTTCATCACTGCCATAGGCATCAATCGGGGTGCGCTGCCCCTTGTAGCGATTCTCGCTGGTATAGCAGATTACCTTGTTCATGTAGGAATCATCCAGAGATTGGCTGAACGGGATAATATGGTCGATCTCAATCTCTCCGGTGAATAGAGTAGTGAGGTTGATGGGGCGGTTGCTGTAGGCGCAACGCTGTTCTTGATCGCTCCAGAGACGGTATTTCAGTTTGTCGGTATGGCTGGGATAGCGGCTCAACTGCAGGTGTGGGTTGCGTGTGCCGATATCCCGAAACGCCTCCAGTGCCTGCTCATTGGCCTTGGTGTTGGCCGTTTGTTGTTTGGTGAAGGCCTTATAGTGCTTGCTGTTCATCTCCAGATCACGGGCCATCTCGATACGGATGACATCCGGTTTTCCATACTCGGCAATGATGGCATTGATCAGACGACGAAGTTCATGCAACCCTTTTTGTACGATGGGATTGGGGATTTCAGGTGGAAGAGGAAGTCGATCAACAACGTCAATCTCCTCCTGCTCATAACCATATCCTGCAGCCTGTCGTGCATCGGAGTAGATCATTCCTACTTGTAGATGGGGAAGAAGTCGATTGATTGCCTTGAGTGAGAGATTGCTGTGACCTGGCTCCAGCTCGACCATGCAGAGCTGAATAGCGATCTCTTTAGGGGTTTTCCAGTGGTTGATCAACCTTCTTTTGAGAACCGATTTTTTCTGGATGGTGAGAATGTCTTCTACCAACTGTTCCTGTTGGTTGTTACTCAAGTTGTCCCACTCTCCAAAATGATCCCTGATGGTGTGAGCAGTGATGTTGCCTTTCAGTCTCTTGTTGCCCCCATGCTCCAGATTGAATTCGGTTCTCTTGTCCATCCCCAGCGCTTTACGGATTTGTGGAAAGGTGACCGTGGCCTTTGACTCGAATAGCTCAATGAGGGCAGAGCGATCCTCGCTGCTGATAGGAATCCAGTCACTCTGGTAGTGATCCAGATATTTCAGATTATTGAGATCTTGGAGATACCGGAAGCGTTGCGCCTCCAGACGTGCAATCCTGCTACGGTTGTTGCGAGGCTCAAGAGAGCACCTTCCAATACGGTCTGCTTTCAGTTTGAGGGGACGCTGGTAGAAGATGATCTCTTCCAGCTTGTCTCTGATCTCATCGGTGAGTATGGGGTGGTGTATGGCCTGTTGTTGCCAGATCAGATTGAGTTCATCTCGGTACATTTGACGATCTGTACGCAGATGCCCTCCTTCGTGGATACGGTTGCGACGACAGTCAGGCGCCTCAATAGAGGCGAGATACTCGCCGAGTGTGCGGCTCCCCGATTCCCGGATGGTATTTCTCAGTTCGGAGATATCTTTTTTGAATGCTCCCTCCTCTTTGTCAATTGCCGAGTCGGGACCGTCTTCCCCCATCTCACGTAGTGCAGAGAGTACATCCGGGTCATCGATTAAATCTCCGAGCAGGGTTTTGCGATTGCTGAGAAACCCCCGGCGCTGTACCAGATGGAGAAAAACACGCCCCAGCTCATGAGTAGATAGTGGATGATCCAGTGCTTTTGCACGTAGCAGATAAGGGTCGCCCAATTGGTTGAGGATCATTTCTGGTTGATGATGGTCGGCAAGTATCTCCGGCAGCAGGTTGAGGGAGGTCAGGAAGTTGAGCATGCGCTGCTTGCGTCGGGAACGGCGTTGAATCACACGACGCGCCAGCCGTGCATCCCGTCTCTTTATATTTTTTGGGGTGGGTGTCTTCTCTTCAACAGCTTTGGTAAAAATACGAGAGCCTAAATCGATAATGCCTCTCAGCTCGCCCTGTTGCTCTTCCAGTAAGGCCCATCCAATCGAGTTGGTTCCAAGATCAAGCCCCAGGATTGTTCGTTTCTCGTTTTTGACCATTGCTCCGTCCTGTGTATAATCGATATCAGTGTGACCGACTAAGGCCTATTGATTTGCTTTTCATACCAATGAAATAACTATTTCGTAGGCAACGCTTTCAAGCGACCCAAGCCCTCCCAGTGGGGGCTTTTTTTATGCGGTTTTCGGAACATTACATGGGTTGGGAAGTGATAGCACGTATATTTCAAAATGTTACAAAAGAGAGCTATGGCTTGATTGAATAGTATGATTAAGTCTTTTTTTTGATAAGGAAGAAATGGAATGACTGTTGGCGACGTAACCTTCCCCGACATACACCCGGTGGCCGGGTTTGCTCTGGGTACCACCGAGGCGGGGGTGCGTTATCCGGATCGCAAGGATCTGGTGGTGATGGAGTGTGCCGAGGGTTCCACCATTGGTGCCGTTTTTACCCGCAACGCCTTCTGTGCTGCCCCGGTCACCCTCTGCAAGCTGCATCTGCAGCAGAGTGCTCCCCGTTATCTGGTTACCAACACCGGTAATGCCAATGCCGGTACCGGCTCGCAGGGGCGCAGGGATGCCGAGGCGGTTTGTGGAGCGCTGGCAGAGCTGACGCAGTGCGAACCACAGCAGATTCTACCGTTCTCTACCGGGGTGATTGGCGAGCCGTTGCCGGTTGAGCCGATCATCAACGGTCTGCCGGATGCACTTGCCTCACTCTCGGAGATGGGATGGGAGGATGCGGCATACGGCATCATGACGACCGATACCGTGATCAAGGGTGCGAGCCGACAGCTCGAGATCGGTGGCCACAGTGTCACCATTAGCGGAATCGCCAAGGGGTCAGGCATGATTCACCCCGATATGGCAACCATGCTGGCCTATATTGCGACCGATGCGGTAGTGGACCGGGAGTTGCTGCAGGAGATGGTGAACTATGTGGTCAACCGCTCCTTCAATCGGGTGACCGTTGATGGAGATACCTCAACCAATGACTCCTTTGTGGTGGTGGCGACCGGGCAGAATGGAATGCATCCTCTCACCGATGGGGACAGTGAGCAGGCGGTACAGTTTGTAGCGGCCCTCGAGGCGGTGGCGCTGGAGCTGGCGCAGCTGATGGTGCGGGATGGAGAGGGGGCAAGCAAGTTTGTTACGGTTCAGGTGGAAGGAGGTTGTACCAAGCAGGAGGTACTTGATGTCGCCTTTACCATCGCCCATTCCCCTCTGGTCAAGACCGCACTGTTTGCATCGGATCCCAACTGGGGTCGGATCCTGGCAGCAGTAGGGCGTGCAGGGGTGGAGGCACTCGATGTGGATCAGATCAATGTCTGGCTGGATGATGTGCAAATCGTTGAAAACGGTGGGCGTGCTGCCGGTTATCGTGAAGAGGATGGACAGAGGGTGATGGATCGGGATGAGATTACCATTCGAGTTGATCTGGCACGAGGCGATGCAGCGGAGACGGTCTGGACCACTGATCTCTCACATGACTATGTCAAAATCAACGCGGAGTACCGAACTTGATACATGTGGTAGCGGGGGTGGTTCGTAATCAGGCAGGAGAGGTACTGACTACGTTGCGTCACGACCATCTCCACCAAGGGGGGCTGTGGGAGTTTCCCGGTGGAAAGCTGGAGGTGGGTGAGTCCCGATTTGACGGACTCAAGCGCGAGTTGCAAGAGGAACTTTCGATTGTGGTCGAGAAGGCCGCACCCCTGATCCAGATTCCACATCACTATGAAGATCGCTCCATTCTGCTCGATATCTGGGAAGTGACTGCATTCTCAGGTGAGCCTCATGGTGCCGAGGCACAACAGTTGCGCTGGAGTCGGGTCCCTACCCTGCAGGCAGAGGAGTTTCCGGCGGCAGACCGTCCGGTATTGACGGCATTACAGCTGCCGGAGCGTTACCTGATCACCGGTAAGGCGGAAGGCAGTGATGATTTTCTCAACAAGCTGGAGTGCACTCTGGAGGAGGGGGTTCGCCTGCTGCAGTTTCGTGCCCCGGAGCTGGAACCGGAACCCTATCTGCAGTTGGCAGCGGCAGTGGTGGAAAAGGCGCATGCCTACGGTGCCAGGGTGTTGCTGAATGGAGAGCCGGAGTGGGCGGAACAGGTCGGTGCCGATGGTATTCACCTCAATGGTCATCGGCTGAAGTCATTGCAGGGACGGCCCTTGAGGGCAGGGCAGCTGGTTTCTGCCTCGTTGCACAATGGCGAGGAGATTGAGCGGGCTGCCGAGATTGGTGTTGATTTTGCGGTGCTTTCAGCGGTGCTGCCAACCAAAACCCACCCGGATCGTACCCCGCTGGGGTGGGATGGGTTTGCCGAACTGCTCAAAAAAGCCACGTATCCGGTCTATGCATTGGGAGGGGTCGATGCACGACACATTGTCGATTCCCGTCAGCGGGGAGGGCAAGGGGTTGCGGCGATCCGGGCCTTTTGGGATCGGGAGATCCAGAACTAGGATCAATTACAGAATACAGGTGGTCAGCTCGAAACTGATATCTTCCATGGCCTGTGCGGGACGCTCTTCCATGCTGGGAATCATGAAACGGGCCGAGAAGCGGTGGCGCCCGCCACTGATCTCAACGTAATAGGGGGAGTCAATCGGCATGGTGACCCGAATCAGCTGATAGGGGGTATCCTTGTCGAGGCTGTGCTGATAGAACCCCTTGGCTGCTACAACGGTCGCAGGGGTCGCGCTCCGGCGGATCATGTCCAGTACCAGAGTTACCGCCTCACGAATGGTGTCAAAACTGCTGACCCAGGCCGCCAGTGAGTTGATGCGCTCTTCGGCGGGCAGGTTGAGCCAGAAGTGGTAGTGGGGGAAGTCGATGTCGGAGAGCCCACCGGGTACCCCGGAGCGTTGGCGGAAGCTCTTGAGAAACTCCGAGTTGCGCAGCTCCTGGCCCGGTTTGCCGCGCTCACTATCGAGATCGGTGGTGAGCTGTTTGATCTTGTCGAGGAAACCATCCAGCTGGGTGTGATCGACGCCGGGGTGCTCCTTGAGTGCAGAGAGAGTGAGGTGGTTGCGATCCAGTTCCTTCATCAGATCCTTCTTCAGCTCGGAGCGGTCGGTCAGGGTCAGAATCTCCTGCAGGCGTTCCAGCGTGGCGTGACTGCTGGCTGCAGTGGGTTCGTAGAGGGTGTCCTGGATGTTCTTGAACAGGGACTCCAGCCGCAGCAGTATACGGATGCGTTCATTCAGAGGCTGTTCGTAGGTGATGGTGTTGGACAAGGGGGGAACCGGTAACAGTGCAGCTTTGGGATGGGGCGAATTCTATCACTCTCCACCAGTCAGCAGAAGGTATTGTTGGTGAAGCCTGTCGACCGCCTGTGGTAACTCGGCTGGATCCAGGTTGAGGAGGATGTCATCCGCCATCCGTAGCCGTTGTGGGCGCTCCATTTGAGTCTGGATGATCGCCTCGGCCTGTTGCCGGGTGATTTGATCACGCTTCATTACCCGGCTGATCTGTAAGGATTCGGGCAGGTCTATTACCAGTACCCGGTCAATCGAGTAGATACCTCCACGCCGGTCGGTAAGCAGCGGGATCATGAAGATCAGATAGGGGGCAGATACCTGTGCGGCCTGCTGCAGCATGATCTCGGCAATGCGGGGGTGAAGGATCTGCTCGACGGCCTCTCTGTCGGTTGGGTTTGCAAAAATCCGTTGGCGCAGCCTCTTGCGGTCGAGTTCCCCCTGTTGGTTGAGGATGGTAGTGCCGAATAGTGCCACCAGTTCGCCCAACCCCTCCGATCCGGGCAGGACGGCGCTACGGGCAGCCTGATCCGCATCCAGTACCGTGACACCATGCGCCTGGAACAGTTTGGCCGCACTGCTCTTGCCGCTGGCAATACCGCCGGTCAGACCGATATGAAGCATGGTTAAAGGATCAGTGAGTGGAGCATGACCGGGGTAAGGAGCGACCCCCACAGCAGCGTGAACCAGCCACTGACCGCAAGGAAGGGGCCAAAGGGAATTGCAGTGGTCATGACAGGGGTCGCACTTTTGCGAAGCAGCAGAGGCAGTGCAATCACAATGGCACCCAGTGAGGCCATCAGCAGGATTTGAGGCAATAACTCCCAGCCACACCAGGCTCCCAGTGCGGCCAGTAGCTTGAAGTCCCCCCTTCCGATCCCCTCTCGGCCGGTCCAGAAGTGGTGGGCCTGATACACACTCCAGAGTGCCAGATAGCCTGCCACGCCCCCCCAGAGTGCGCTGGAAGGTGCAGTGAACAGGGTGAAGTGGTGGTTGAGAAGTAGCCCGGCCCAGAGGAGAGGCAGGGTGATACTGTCTGGTAGTAGTTGATGCTCCAGGTCAATAAACAGCAGTGCCAGCAGCGCCCAGCCCAGTATGGTAGCGGTAATGGCCTGCAGTCCCGGGCCAAATTGCAGGGCAGAGAGGGCAGCAACAGATACTCCCAGCAGCTCCAGCAGAGGGTAACGCCAATGGATCGGGGCCTGGCACTGGCGGCAGCGTCCACGGTTGAGCAGGTATCCCAGTAGAGGCAGATTGTCCCTCCAGCGCAGGGAGTGTCTGCAGTGAGGACAGTAAGAGCCTGGGAAGCTGAGGCTCTCTTCGGTGGCCAAGGGTTCGCTGCAGGATGGGGACAGTGGTTGGCATGCCTGCTGCCAACTTCGCTCCATCATCTGAGGCAGGCGGTGAACTACAACGGTAAGAAAGCTGCCGATTATGGCCCCAACCACCATGCTCAACAATAGGAAGGGGTAGGGGAGTTGAAACAGCTCCCATAGCGTGTGCAGTGAGGTCACAGGTGTTGTCCCATCTGAAAGATCGGTTGATAGAGGGCGATGGCGAGCACACCCACCAGGGCCCCCATCAAGGTGATGAGCAGTGGTTCCAGCAGGGTGGTGAACTGCTCGATGCGGTGTTCGATTTCGTTCTCGTAGTAGATGGCGAGCCGTTCCAGCATCTGCCCCAGTTCTCCGCTCTGTTCACCGGCATGAACCATCTGGATCGCTATTGGAGGGAACAACTTGTGTTGCTGCATGGCGCTGGAGAGAGAGGCTCCCTGATGAATGGCATCGTGGGTCTGCTGAATGGCCTGTTTTACCGGGACAAGTGACGTCATCTCTGCGCTGCTCAGCAGTGCGGTATGGAGGGGGATCGCGGCGCGGTGCAGGATGGAGAGGGTGCGCCCGATGCGTGCAATCATCACCTCTTGCAGGGTGATACCGATGAGTGGTGTCTGTAGTAGGGCGTGATCCAGAAACCTTCGCAATGGAGTGAGGGTCTGGTAGGCCAGATAGAGCAGCAGCGGGGTCAGCAACAGCGTGGAGAGAATGGCGCTGACATGGCTCTGCAGTAGATGGGCGAGGTTGAGCAGGTGCTGTGTCAACGGTGGCAGTGCCCCCCCCAGACTCTGAAACAGGGATTCAAATTGTGGCACCACCTGCAGCAGCAGAAACAGGGTGATGGTAATGGTAAACAGCAGTACTCCCGCTGGGTAGGCGACCGCCTTCCAGCTCTGTCGTTTCAGGGTGCGGATGCGCTCACGATGCTCAGCGGCCCGCTGCAGGAGTAGCGGCAGCTGACTGGACTGCTCACCGGAACGGATCAGGTGAACCAGAAACGGATCAAACAGTGTGGGGCGGTTGGAGAGGATGGTCGAGAACGGTTGCCCCTGTTGTAACTCCTGCAGCATCGACTCTGTCAGTGTGCGCAAGGGGCCTTGCGGCAACCCCTGGATGGAACCTTCAAGTGCGCGGGAGAGGGTTAGGCCTGCACTGAGCAGGGTAGAGAGTTGTCGAATAAAGAGGGTGACTTGGGTTTCGCTGGGGAGGCGTTGGAGTTGAAGCCGGGGCAGTGAAAAGGTATGCGCCGACTCGATCCCCTGATGCTGCAGCTGGACAAGCGCACTGGAGCGATCAGCCGCCTGCAGCGCTCCCCGGACTGCCTTCCCGGAGTGGGTTTTGCCGCGCCAATAGTAGGTCTTCATGTCGTCTTCAGCCCCCCTGTTTTCCTCATAGTATACTATCGGCATGAAACAGTCAGAACAGCATGATGGGCCGAGAGTTGATGTGGGACAGCAGATTGTGATTGCCTATCGGCTGGCATTGGCCAATGGTATGGAGGTGGATTCCGCCACAGAGGAGGATCCCTTCGAGTATGTGGTTGGGGATGGCTCTCTGATAGCGGCCCTGGAGTCCCTGTTGATCGGCATGAGAGAGGGGGAGCGACAGCAGTTCCTGATTGCTGCAGAGGAGGGGTTTGGTCTGCCGGATCCGGCACAGATTCACCGCTTTCCCCGGGACACCTTTCAGGCAGAGGTGGAAGGGGAGACGTTGGCTCCCGGTGTGGTGATCTCGTTTGAGGCCCCCTCCGGCGACCTGGTACCGGCAACCATTGTGGCACTGCACGAGGAGGAGATCGAGGTTGATTTCAACCATCCGCTGGCAGGAAGGGATCTTCAGTTCGAGGTGGAGATCCTCTCCGCAGGAGGAAAGGGGGCATGAAAATCGAGCTGGCCCGTCCCAGAGGGTTTTGTGCAGGAGTGGAGCGGGCGATTGCCATTGTTGAGCGGGTGTTGGAGCGCTTTGGTACACCGGTCTATGTGCGTCACGAGGTGGTACACAATCGAATTGTGGTGCAGCAACTGCGTGACAAGGGGGCGATTTTTGTGCAGGATCTGGATGAGGTGCCGGAGGGGGCCAGGGTGATCTTCAGTGCTCATGGCGTCTCTGTCACAGTCGAGGCGGAGGCCGCAGAGAGAAGTCTGGAAGTTTATGATGCCACCTGTCCTCTGGTGACCAAGGTGCACCTGCAGGTGGCGCGCCATGGCAGAGAGGGGCGGGATGTGGTGCTGATTGGCCATGCTGGCCACCCGGAGGTGGAGGGAACTCTGGGGCGCTATCACAGAGAGCAGGGGGGGAAGATCCATCTGGTGGAGAGTGCCGAGTCAGTAACCCAGCTTGAGGTCAATAATCCGCAAGCGCTCTCCTACGCAACCCAGACCACGCTCTCGGTTGATGATGCCGAGGTGGTGGTGGATGCGCTCAAACAGCGTTTCCCGGCATTGCAGGGGCCCAAGCGCGATGACATCTGTTATGCCACCCAGAATCGACAGAATGCGATCAAGCAGCTGGCGCAGAAGTGTGACCTGGTATTGGTGGTGGGGTCAGCCAACAGCTCCAACTCCAACCGTCTGCGGGAGATTGCACAAGCATCCGGCGCACTTGCTTACCTGATTGATGAGGCGGCAGAGATTGACCCACAGTGGTTGGCCGGGATTGAGCGGGTTGGGGTCTCGGCGGGTGCCTCCGCCCCCGAGACACTGGTTGAGGGGGTAGTGGAGCGGTTGCAGCAGCTGGGGGGGGAGTGGTCGGGTGAGCCATTGATCGATGAGGAGGAGGTTTTCTTCCCGTTGCCACAGGCACTGCGGTAGAGATCTTTTGTGAATTCAATGCCAGCACTGCGTTACTGAACCACTACCGCTGATGTTGCGTGTTCCCTGTTCATTCAGAGAATAGTTGCCGCACAGGGTGTCACTACTTTGCGCTCCAATCGCAGTGGCGGTGAGTTGATAACTGCTGTCGGTTGCGGTGATGCCGAGTTGGTAGTGTCCGTTTTCGGAGAGTGGCTGGTAGAGCTCGATGGATGCACTGCTATAGCTGCCGTTTTCCAGAAAGTGGCGCTCTACCTTGTGGGCAAAGCTGGTCAGGGCGATGGTGGCATCACTTCTGCGCACCTGTTGCAGTTGTGATTCGTAGCTGGGCAGTGCCAGTGTCGCCAGAATTCCGATGATGGCGATGGCAATGATCAGCTCAACCAGACTGAAGCCATTACAGTTCGCAGCTTTCAATATTGTCTCCTGAACTGGTTTCCGGAATACCATCCCCGTCGTTGTCTGGAGCGATACGTATACGCCCGGTGCTGTTGATGTAGATCAGTTGAGAGCCAACCAGCTGGTTTTGCTCGCACAGTACCAGGCGACTGAAGCTGGTGGAGTCTCCGGTCGGAGTGTAGGTGATCCGGTTCTTGAAGTTGCCAACACCACGTAGTGTGACCAGTTCGGGTAGTGAATTGTGGCGATGCAGGATGGTGTCACCGCTATCGATACGACCATCCCCATCGAGATTTTCGAACAGTATCCAACCGGATTCCCACTCGGCAGCGGTGTTGCATTGGCTCTCCAAATCGCTCTTGCAGAGCGTAACC
Organism: uncultured Piscirickettsiaceae bacterium; assembly: GCA_964344435.1. Lineage (GTDB taxonomy): Bacteria > Pseudomonadota > Gammaproteobacteria > Thiopontia. The sequence continues at coordinate 13,689 of CAYFNH010000010.1, forward strand.
TTGCGGTTGCGTTGGATAGCGCTGTTGCGAGCCAGCTGTAGCTGTTGGGTGAAGTCGGTTGCTGCGCTGTAGAGGGTATTGTGTGAGGTGGATGCCGAGAGATTGGGGATCAGTTGAGAGAGCAGAATAAACATCAGAGTGAGGGTTACCAGTAGCTCTGGCAGGGTAAACCCCTGGTGGTGGGGATCAGAGGAGACCACGTTCTGCCAGTGAGGTGCTGTGCTCACCGTCTCCGATAATGATGTGATCGAGTACCCGAATGTCGACCAGTTCGAGGGCCTTCTGCAGCTGCCGGGTAATGTTGTGGTCGGCACTGCTTGGTTCGGCTATCCCGGAGGGGTGGTTGTGGGCAAAGATCACCGCTGCTGCATTGTGTTTAAGTGCATCCCGTACCACTTCACGTGGGTGGACCGAAGCGCCATCGATGGTGCCGGTGAAGAGGATCCCGAAGTGGATCACCCGGTGACGGTTATCAAGGTAGAGGGCTCCAAATGCCTCATGTGGATAGTGGCGCAACTGGCTGCTGAGATAGCTGCGGGTCAGCTGTGGGGAGGTGAGTGCATCCCCTCGCAGTAGTTGGGCCTTGAGGTGGCGGCTCGACATCTCCAGCACCGCCTGCAGCTGGGTGAACTTGGCATCCCCCAGCCCCTTGGCAGCACAGAACTGGGTGTGATCCGCCTCCAGCAGGGGGCGCAGTCCGCCAAAGTGATCCAGCAGTTCACGTGCCAGATCAACCGCAGACTTGCCCTTGACCCCGGTGCGCAGAAAGATCGCCAGCAGCTCGGCATCAGAGAGGCTGGAGGCTCCTCGTGCCAGTAGTTTTTCTCGTGGTCGTTCCCCCTCCGGCCAGTCTGTAATCGCCATATTGCCCCCCTGAAGCGGTTGAATGGCATGATCATAGAGTAAATGAAAACTGTTTTGGGTTACAAAATGTTACAGGTGTTGTTGCGGTATACTTGCGCGCCATGAAAACGGAACGACTGTTACAGAACCGTAATATCCTGCTCGGGGTCACGGGCGGGATTGCCGCCTATAAAAGTGCTGAGCTGGTGCGCCTGTTGATCAAGGCGGGGGCGGTGGTACGGGTGGTGATGACCGAGTCGGCACAACAGTTTGTCGGGGCGCTCACCTTTCAGGCGCTCTCGGGAAATCCGGTGTATACCTCTCTGCTCGATGCCGAGGCTGAGGCGGGGATGGGACATATTGAGCTGGCCCGTTGGGCCGATCTGGTGGTGGTGGCCCCGGCAACGGCAGACTTTATCGCCCGCCAGGCAAGCGGACGGGCCGATGACTTGTTGAGCGCGCTCTGTCGGGCAACGGCGGCACCACTCTGGATTGCACCGGCGATGAATCAACAGATGTGGTTGGATAGCGCTGTACAGCAGAATGTACAACAGTTGCAGGTGCAGGGAGTGGCGCTGATCGGACCGGATGAAGGCTTCCAGGCGTGTGGTGAACTGGGGCCGGGGCGGATGGTGGAGCCGGCGGTGATTGTAGAGGCGCTTGGCGGGCAGTTTGCAACCGGAACTCTGCAGGGGATGCGTGTGGTGGTGACCGCGGGGCCAACCCGTGAACCGCTCGATCCGGTCCGTTTTCTGACCAACCGCAGCTCAGGCAAGATGGGCTTTGCCGTGGCTCGGGCAGCGGTTGAGGCAGGGGCAGAGGTGGTGCTGGTTAGCGGGCCGGTACAGCATTCAACTCCGGATCATGTGCAACGGATCGATGTTGAGACGGCAGAGGAGATGGCCGATGCGGTTGCCGCTGTGGTCAAAGAGGCTGATCTCTTTATTGCAACGGCAGCGGTGGCGGACTATCGTCCCGCAGCGAGTGCACCTCGCAAGATCAAGAAAGACGCCAGTGAACTACAACTCAACCTGGTTCGGAATCGGGATATCCTCTCCGAGGTGGCGGCCTCCGGGCAGCCACCGTTTACGGTTGGTTTTGCAGCAGAGACCGACAACCTGCGTGAGTATGCGCAGCAGAAGCGGCAGCGGAAACAGATTGATATGATCGCTGCCAACCAGGTAGGTAGAGGGGTCGGTTTCGACGTGGACGAGAATGCGTTGACGCTGTTCTGGGAGGGGGGAGAGCAGGTGCTGCCTCAGACCAGTAAACAGCAGTTGGCTCGGCAGTTGATTGAGATAATCGCAGAGAGAATGAATGAAAAAGGTTGAATTGAAAATTCTGGATGAACGAATCGGTAGCGAGTTTCCGCTACCACACTACGCCACAACAGGCTCTGCGGGGATGGATCTGCGGGCCTGTATTGATGCTCCATTGGAGTTGAAGCCGGGGATGACTGAACTGATCCCGACCGGAATCGCGATCCATATGCAGGACCAGTCGATGGCAGCGACGCTGTTGCCACGCTCCGGCCTTGGACACAAGCATGGGGTGGTGCTGGGTAATCTGGTGGGGGTGATTGACTCTGATTACCAGGGGCAGATCTTTGTCTCTTGCTGGAACCGGGGAGAGGTTACCTTCACCGTTGAACCGGGTGAGCGCATTGCACAGATGGTCTTTGTGCCGGTGATTCAGGCCGAATTCGAGATCGTGGATACGTTTGATGCCTCGGAGCGGGGGGATGGTGGTTTTGGACATACAGGGAGCAAGTAATGGATAACACAATTTTTCGTGCCTACGACATCCGCGGGATTGTGGATGAGTCACTGACCGAGGCGACCGTGGAGCAGGTGGGGCGTGCGGTTGGCAGTGAGAGCCAGAAACGGGGGGCGAACAGTATTGTAGTCGGACGTGACGGGCGTCTCTCGGGGCCACGGCTGCAGCAGGCTCTGATGGATGGGTTGCGGCAATCCGGGATGGAGGTGATTGATATTGGTCAGGCTCCTACCCCGGTCATCTATTTCGCCGCTTACCATCTCAATGCCGGTTCTTGCGTGGCGGTTACCGGCAGCCACAACCCACCCAACTACAATGGCTTGAAGATTGTCGCTGCCGGAGAGACGCTGTCGGCGGATGCCATTCAGAATCTGCGTCGCCGGATCGAAGAGGATGATCTGGTGAGTGGCGAGGGCTCCATTCGCAGGGTTGATGTGCTGGCCGATTACCAGCAGCGTATCACCGGAGATGTTCAGCTCTCCAAAACGCTGAAGCTCATTGTTGATTGTGGCAATGGGGTGGCTGGCCGCACCGCTCCGGCGCTGCTGCGTGCGCTGGGGTGTGATGTTACTGAGCTTTATTGTGAGGTTGATGGTAATTTTCCCAACCACCATCCAGATCCCAGTAAGCTGGAGAATGTGGCCGAGCTGCGTGAACGGGTGGTGGCGGATGGGGCCGATCTCGGGCTTGCCTTCGATGGGGATGGGGATCGCCTGGGGGTGGTAGATTCTGCAGGCAATCTGATCTTCCCCGATCGTCAGATGATGCTCTACGCACAGGATATCCTTGCCCGTAATCCGGGGGGAGAGGTGATCTATGATGTGAAGTGCTCTCGCAACCTGCCGGAGATTATCCGCCAGGCAGGCGGCAAGCCGACCATGTGGAAGACCGGCCACTCCTTCATCAAGCAGAAGCTGAAGGAGACAGAGCACTCTCTGCTGGCCGGTGAGATGAGCGGCCACATCTTTTTCAAGGAGCGCTGGTACGGCTTTGATGATGCGCTCTATACGGCGGCACGTCTGCTGGAGATTGTGGCCAAGGATGGACGCCCCACTGTGGAGATCTTTGGAGAGTTGCCCGATACCGTCAATACCCCTGAGCTCAATGTACAGTTTGCCGAAGGGGAGCACTACGCCTTTATGGAGCGGCTGCAGCAGCGGGCCACCTTCGAGGGGGCGGAGATGACCACCATCGATGGGGTTCGTGCCGACTATCCCCACGGCTGGGGGTTGGTGCGTCCTTCCAATACCACCCCGGTGCTGGTGCTGCGTTTTGAGGCGGATAGTGAGGCGGCGTTGAAGCAGGTGCAGGAGGCTTTTCGCACCGAACTGTTGAACGTACAATCCGATCTAAGCTTACCCTTTTAACTGCCTTTTTAGCTGTGGAATAGAAAATGCCATTAGACCAGGAAACCAGTCGAGACTTTGCCCGGGTTCTCTCCGAGGCCCTTCCCTATATCCAGCGTTTCCGTGGCAAGACGGTCGTTATCAAGTATGGTGGCAACGCCATGACCGAAGAGGCGCTCAAGCGTGGTTTTGCGCGTGATATCGTTTTGCTCAAGCTGGTGGGTATCAACCCGGTGGTGGTGCATGGTGGTGGGCCACAGATTGGCAAGCTGCTGGAGCAGATCGGCAAGCAGAGTGAGTTCATCGAGGGGATGCGGGTTACCGACCGCGAAACCATGGATGTGGTGGAGATGGTGTTGGGAGGGCTGGTCAACAAGGAGATCGTCAATCTGATCCATAGCCACGATGGTAATGCGGTGGGGTTGACCGGCAAGGATGGTAACCTGATTCGTGCCCGCAAGTTGGCGATGACCCGTAACAGTCCGGCTCTGAAGGCACCCGAGATCATTGATCTGGGCCATGTCGGAGAGGTGGCAGAGATCAATACCGCGGTGGTGGAGATGCTTGATCAGGGGGAGTTCATCCCGGTGATTGCTCCGATTGGTGTGGGCGAGGATGGTGCCTCCTACAATATCAATGCTGACCTGGTGGCTGGCAAGGTGGCCGAGGCGTTGGGGGCCGAGAAACTGATTCTGTTGACCAATACCCCGGGGCTGCTGGATGGGGATGGCAACCTGATGACCGGGCTCGATAGTGATATGGTGGATCGGTTAATCGCCGATGGAACCATTCATGGTGGTATGTTGCCGAAGATCCAGACCGCGCTGGAGGCGGTCAAGGGGGGCGTCACCAGCTCCCACATCATCGATGGCCGGGTCAAACATGCGGTAATGCTGGAGATCTTTTCTGATCAGGGTATCGGTACGCTGATCCAGTAAACGCCCCCTTTCCCCCTTGCAGGGGGAAGGCTGGGATGGGTTAGAGAGCAAAAATCTGTGGCATCAATGGATCAACTCCTCCTCTTCCTCATCTCCTTTATCGCCAACCTCTTCTCCGCCTTTGCCGGGGGTGGAGCAGGGTTGATTCAGCTGCCGGCACTGATCTTTCTCGGTTTACCGTTCTCCATTGCACTGGCCACTCACAAGGTAGCCAGTGTTGCGCTGGGGGTGGGGGCAACACTGCGCCATCTGCGAGAGGATGCGCTGGAACGTCGCTTTGCGTTGCTGATGTTGGTCACCGGGTTGCCCGGGGTAATACTGGGGGCAAGCTGGATACTCTCGGTGCCGGATCGTATGGCCGAGGTTGCCCTTGGGCTGCTAACTATCGGGCTTGGGCTCTACTCCATCTTCAAGCGGGATCTCGGGTTGGAGGCGGCGGAACGCAACCGTCAGGGAGTTGGTCTGTTGATTGGTGGAGTGGTGCTGTTTCTGATCGGTGTCCTCAATGGCTCGCTCACCTCCGGTACCGGTCTCTTTGTCACCCTCTGGCTGGTGCGCTGGTTTGGGCTCGACTACAAGCGGGCGGTTGCCTACACCCTGATACTGGTGGGGATGTTCTGGAATGGCTCCGGTGCGCTGACGTTGGGTCTGCTGGGAACCATTGAATGGGGCTGGTTACCGGTTCTGTTGCTGGGGTCGTTGCTGGGCGGCTATGCGGGAGCCCACCTTGCGATCCTCAAGGGCAACCGTTGGATCAAGCGGGTCTATGAGGTGGTGACCATTCTGGTGGGGGCGAAACTGATCTACTGATGCCCGTCCTCATGGGAGGCCCCACTCTGCCCGGTTGGAGCAGGGGGCAGGGTACGGTTCAGCACCAGGTAGCCGGCAATGGCAGAGAGTAGTGAGCCGATGATAATCCCCAGTCTTTCATCAAACAGTAGGTTCACACCACTCTCTTCGAATGAGAGCGAGCCGATGAACAGGCTCATGGTGAAGCCGATACCGGTGATCAGGGCGGTGCCATAGAGCATGCTCCAGCTAACACCGCTCGGTAGTTTTGTAATGCCAAGTTGAATACCCAGCCAGCACAGGGCAAATACCCCCAGTTGCTTGCCGAAAAACAGTCCTGCTGCAATACCAAGCGGGATCGGATGCATGAGCTGCTCCAGTCCAACCCCGCTGAGTGAGATGCCGGCATTGGCGAAGGCGAACAGCGGAAGAATGAAGAGGGCAACCACTCCATGCAGATCATGTTCCAGCTCCTTGAGCATCGACTTTTCCGGGTGGTTATGGTCTCTCATCGGGATAAAGAAGGCCAGTAGAACTCCAGCCAGGGTGGCATGTACCCCGGATTTGAGTACCGCGATCCACATGATGATGCCGGTAATCAGGTAGGGGGTCATTTCCGCTGTGTTGCGTCGGTTGAGTGTAAACAGTGTTGCCAGACAGATAGCGGCAATGGTGAGTGAAACGGTCGAGATCTCTGCGGTATAAAACAGTGCAATGATGATGATCGCCCCCATGTCATCAAAGATTGCCAGACTGACCAGAAAGATCTTCAGGCTTACCGGAACCCGTTTCCCAAACAGGGAGAGCACCCCCAGTGCAAAGGCGATATCGGTTGCAGTTGGTATGGCCCACCCCTGTAGTGCAACAGGATCTTCCTGGTTGAAGAGTAGATAAAACAGTGCTGGCATGGCCACTCCGCCGATTGCACCCAGTGCCGGCAGAATTACATTGTCCAGTTCGCGCAACTCCCCCTCCAGCAGCTCCCGCTTCAGCTCCAGTCCAACCAGAAAGAAGAAGACTGCCATCAACCCATCGTTGATCCACAGCAGCAGGGGTTTGGCCAGCTCCAGAGGGCCTACCCGGATTGCAACGGGCAGCTCGATCAACATGTCGTAGTAGGTAGCCAGTGGGGTGTTGGCCATCAGCATGGCAAGTGCTGCGGCAACAACCAGAATGATGCCGCTGGCCGACTCCAGTTTCAGGAACTCATTGAGGCTGGTTTTCATGGTTGAAAGCGGGGTGAGTGGGTGCTTGAGAGGAACAGGTATGGATTACACAGAACAAGAGAGGTGCGGACAGCCTCCGCCCTCTCTTGTTCTTGCGCCAGTGGTTAGCGGTTTGCCATCAGGTCATGAATGATCGGAGCGAGAATGATCTCCATGGCAAAGCCCATCTTGCCGCCAGGTACCACGATGGTGTTGCGGCGAGACATAAAGGAGCCATTGAGCATTCCCAGTAGGTACTGGAAGTCAATGTTGTACTTCGCGGGGTTCTTGAAGCGAATCACAATAAAACTCTCGTCCGGCAGCGGGATATCGCGGGCGATAAACGGGTTGGAGGTATCCACTGTGGAGACACGCTGGAAATTGATGTCGGTCTGTGAAAACTGAGGGGTGATGTATTTGATGTAGTCCGGCATACGGCGCATGATGGTGTCGACAATCACCTCTTCACTGTAGCCGCGCTCGGCATTGTCGCGATGGATCTTCTGGATCCATTCAAGGTTGACGATGGGTACTACACCAACCCCGAGGTCAACCTGACCGGCCACATCGGCCTCATCGGTCTTCACCAGTCCGTGCAGTCCTTCGTAAAAAAGCAGATCCGTACCTGCGCCTACCTTCTCCCAGGGGGTGAACTGACCGGGGGTCAGATTGGTACTCAGACGCCCATTATGTTCGGCAGCCTCTTCATCACTATGCAGGTAGTAGCGGCGATCGCACTCACCATTCTCACCATATGCCCTGAAGTTCTGTTCCAGCAGTTCAAAATGGTTTGCATCCGGCCCAAAGTGGCTGAAGCTGTGGTTGCCCGCAGCCTCCTCCTCGGCCACCTTGGTCTTCATCGCGGCACGGTCATAGCGGTGGTAGCTGTCACCCTCAACCACCAGTGCGCTCAGCTTTTCACGCAGGAAGATGTGCTCGAAGGCACGTTTTACAGTAGTGGTGCCTGCGCCGGAGGAGCCGGTGATTGCAACAACGGGATGCTTAGCTGACATAGTGTTTACTCCTGAGTTTGAGCGGGGGACAGATCAGTATGCCGCCCTGTGTATAAAAATGGTCGTCCCATTCTACCGATTGGGGCGGCTTTGTCGATTGAGCAGTTTAATGGGGAGATAATTGGCGTGCCAGCAGGGTGACTGGATGCAGTACCTCGACACGTTGCTGTTGCTGTATCAGCCCCTCTGCAAAGTGGAGTGCGCATCCATAGTTGGTGGTCAGCAGGAGTGTTGTCGGGCTCTTCTTCAGCTCATCCAGTTTGGGTCCTCTCAGTGCGGCTGCGGTCTTGGGCTCCCGAATCTGATGGCTGCCAGCGGCACCACAGCAGCCGCCGGTGGGCCCCAGTTCGTGCCACTCAAGATTGGGAATCTGCTGTAGCAGCTGTTCGACGGCCGTGGTTCCCTGCAGCACATTACGCAGTGAGCAGGGGTGGTGGAGTGAGGCCTGCTGTGGCAGAGGAGAAAATTCGACCCTGTCCAGCCCGGGGCTTTGGTGGATGAATTCACAGATTTCCCGATAGGGCGGGGTGGCGCTGTGCTGCTCAAGCAGTTGGGCGCCACAGCCAGTGGTGCTAAAGAGCACTGCATCCAGCTGGAGTGAACCAAAGATCTTGCGGTTATGCTCGGCGTGTGCCGCAGCCTGTTGTGGCTGCCCATGGTGCTGTGCCAGCGCCCCGCAACACTGCTGCTGTTGTGGAATCAGCACCTCGTATCCGAGCCGGGTCAGCAGGGTAATGGCAGACTCATGGGTGCGTTGATCAAAAGGGCCGGCAATACAGCCCAGAAACAGGCCCACCCGGCCAATTGGATGGGTGGTTGCGGGATAGTGTGAATGCAGGGGATGGTGTACGGGGGGGAGCAGGGTGGTGGCCGCTCTGGCAATTGCCGGGGCAGGTAACCGTGCCTTGTTCCACCAGTAGGCGGCACGTGCCAGCAGTCGTACAATAATTGGGTGTTTGGTCAACTGCATGAGTAGTGCGGCTCGCCCGGTTGGCGCAGGCAGTTGTGCCAGTGCTGCATCAATGATGGCACCATAAGGTACCTCTGAAGGACAGGCCTTTTCACATGCACGGCACTGCAGGCAGTGGTTCAGATGTGTGATGACTGCAGGTTCCGGTTTTAGTGAGCCGCGCAGAAGAGCAGCACTCATGGTTACCCGTCCGCGGGGGGACTCCCCCTCTTCATGGTGAAGTTGGTAGGTGGGGCAGTGGCTGCTGCAGAGTGCACAGAGTACGCAGCGGTCTGCCGCCTTGATCAGCTCGTCGGTATTCACGCGCCTATTGTATACTCGATGAGAGTGACAACCGGGAGTGAAAGTGATGGGATTCTACAAGCGACACCTCTTCTTCTGTACTAATCAGGCGGAGGCGGGAAAGCCATGCTGTAACCAGCATGGGGCAAAGAGTTTGCATAAATATGCCAAGGATCGGGTCAAGGCGATGGGGTTGCATCAGCCGGGGGAGTACCGAGTCAACAAGGCGAGTTGTATGGGGCGTTGTGATCAGGGGCCCGTGGCGGTGGTCTATCCGGATGATGTCTGGTATCGCTATGTGGATCGTGAAGACGTGGATGAAATCATCGATGAACACCTGCTCAATGGGCGAGAGGTTGCCCGCCTCAAGCTGAAGGATTGAGTGTGGCTGTCGACGCTGTTCGCGGGACGATTCCCGGCCCGGCAGGAGGGCTCGAGGTGTGGCTGGAACAGCCTCGACAGGAGCCGCAGGGCGTGGTGCTAATTGCTCACCCTCATCCGCTGCATGGAGGAACTATGGAGAATAAGGTGGTTCATACACTTGCCCGTGCCGCGCTGAGCGAGCAGTGGGCAGCGCTGCGGTTCAATTTTCGTGGTGTGGGCAAGAGTAAGGGAGAGCATGATCAGGGGCAGGGGGAGCAGCAGGATCTGCAGGTTGTGGCAGACTGGGTAAGAGATGAGTTGCCAGCGCTGCCGCTGAGACTTGCTGGATTCTCCTTTGGTGCCCGTATTGCATTGCTGACGGCGGCCTCGGTACAGGCACAGCAGTTGCTGTTGGTTGCACCACCTCTTCGCCTCTATTCCGATTTGTGGTCGATTAACCGGGTCGAGATTCCGTGGGCGGTGATGATGGGGGATGCCGATGAGGTGGTTGAATTCAAGGATGTACAGCAGTGGGTGGAAGGACAGCAGCTTTCTCCCCGTTTCGAGATATTTTCCGGGGCCAGCCACTTTTTTCATGGGCGTTTGCTCGAGCTGCGTCACTGTGTTGCTGAATTGCTGGGTGAGAGCTGATTTTTCCTCAATTTTTTCTTGCAGCAGAAAACGCCATTCTGTAGAATCTGCGCTCTTTTCTGGGAGCCCTCCAGCCAAGTGAGTGTTCCCGATTGTTTCTAATGGATAGAATTCTGGAGCCGTATTGATGAAAACCTTCAGCGCCAAGCCTCATGAGGTCAAACGTGATTGGTATGTGGTAGATGCCGATGGCAAGACCCTGGGACGCCTCGCCTCCGAGATTGCCCTGCGTCTGCGTGGCAAGCACAAGGCAGAGTACACCCCGCATGTTGATACCGGCGACTACATCGTTGTAGTCAATGCTGAAAAGGTTGCGGTAACTGGCAACAAGCGTCAGGACAAGATGTATCACCGTTATACCGGATACATTGGTAACCTCAAATCCACCAACTTCGACAAGCTCAACCAGAAGGCGCCTGAGCGCATCATTCAGTTGGCGGTTAAAGGGATGTTGCCACGTAACCCGCTTGGTCGCGCCATGATTGACAAGCTCAAGGTCTATGCCGGCGCAGAGCATCCACATACGGCACAGCAGCCACAGCCACTTGAGATTGCATAAAGAGGACGAGTAGAGAATTATGGCAATGACAGAACAGTATTACGGAACCGGTCGTCGTAAAACCTCCACTGCGCGAGTCTATCTGCGTCCTGGTAGCGGCAATGTAACCATCAATGGCAAGAGCCTGGAAGAGTTCTTCGGTCGTCCAACTTCACGCATGGTGGTCAACCAGGCGTTGGCAGCGGTAGACATGGCAGACAAGTTTGATATTACGGTGAATGTTGCAGGTGGCGGCATTACCGGGCAGTCTGGTGCAATCCGTCACGGAATCACCCGCGCATTGATGCAGTACGATGAGAGTTTACGACCCACGCTGCGTGAGGCAGGCTTCGTTACCCGTGATTCTCGTAAGGTCGAGCGCAAGAAGGTTGGTCTGCACAAGGCGCGCAAGGCAACCCAATACTCCAAGCGTTAACCACTTTTGGTGCATTAGCACCCTATTCGGGCGTCGTCTAACGGCAGGACAAAGGACTCTGACTCCTTTAATCGTGGTTCGAATCCATGCGCCCGAGCCAACAAAAAAAGGGCTGTCTCATGATTGAGATGGCCCTTTTCTTTTGAGTGTGTAGTTTCGGGAAAAGTCTTGTTGCTGTAATGATGCAGGGTCTATCGACTGTTTCCTGTGCCTTCCCGTATCGCCCATACAATCAGTTCGTTACGGCTTGCCAGGCCGAGTTTTTTGAGGATGTGTTTGGCGTGGACCTTGGTAGTCCAGATGGAGATCCCCAAGCGATTTCCAATCTCCTGATTGGTTAACCCTTCTGCGATCAGCTGTAGAACTTCCTCTTCGCGCCGAGTCAATTTTCCGCTGGGTGGGCTGTTGCCGTGTTGGTCGGAATTGTCGAGGATCTCTGTGACCTCTGGGTTGGCAACAATTTCGCCATCTGCTGCGCGATTCAGGTAGTGGATGATCTGCTCAGGATCGGTGCTTTTTAGTAGATAGCCGTCAGCCTTGTTTTGAAAGGCTTCGATGATATTTTGTGGGTTATCTGAAACGGTAAGAATGACTACCTTGATATTGGGGTGTCCCTGTTTTATCTCTCTCAGGGTGGAAAGGCCGTCCTGACCAGCCATGTTAAGATCAAGCAGGATCAGGTCTGGTTTCCTTGTTTCGACTAGTGCAATCCCCTCAATACCATCATTTGCCTCACCTACCATGGTAATGTGAGGGTGGAGTGCCAGTAGCTGAATGATCCCTTTTCGAATCAGGGGGTGGTCGTCAATCAGCAGTAGAGAAAAAGGGGGAGGGGACATGGGGGTATGGTGTGTTGCAACGGGTGAATTCACAGTATAGAACAGATTGGGTTAGAGAGGGGCTTCCTGTTGCAGGGAGGGGGTAAATATGAGTGTGAGCTGTGTGCCGCCTTCCTCGCCCGGAGAAAGTTGCAGGCTACCACCCAGTGAATGGGCGCGCTCATGCATGGTAGTGAGACCGAAGTGGTTGGGACGTTCAGGGTTTTGGGGGATGCCAATGCCGTTGTCAGAGATGGTCAAGATGATTCGGTTATCGCGATGGCGGCAGTTCAGCCGAATTTCAGCATGGGATGCCCGTGCATGTTTGATGATGTTCGAGACGGCCTCTTGGATGATTAGTATCAAGTGAACCTCTTCGTTATGGGAGAAGCTGAAATTGGGGATTTGGTTGTCAAAATCGATATCGACCGGATAGCGCCCCCGGCTCTTTTTGATTACCTCCTCGACTGCAGCGCTTATCCCTTCCGGGTTGGCACGAATGCGGAAGGTGGAGATCAGTTCCCGGAGTTGGTGGTCTGCTTCGCGATTGCTTGATTTAAGCTCGTCAACCACTGTACCCAGTTGGTCGGGGGGCGCACCTTGCTGGATGAGTGTGTTGAGTCGGGTGATCTGAATGTTCAGGTAGAAGATCGATTGGGCGAGAGAGTCATGTAGCGCCTGGGCAATGGCATTGCGCTCCTCCATCAAGGTGATGCGGTTGGACTCCTTAATCAGTGAGTCGGTTTTGTCAGTGATTCGTTGCTCAAGTTCGGTGTAGGTTGCCGAGAGGTCCGATATCATCAGGTTGAATGCCTCCGCCAGTTGTCCTAGCTCGTCGGGACGATGGTACTGGGCCTGTGAGGAGAAGTCGCGCCGCCGAACCTGTCTGGCAATGGCCAGCAGATCTTGTAGTGGCAGCAGGATCTTTTGTTTGAAAAGCAGAGGGGCGGCAATGATGGTGAGGAGCAGAAGAATCAATGCGGCATACTCAATTTCATAGAGAAGCTGGATCTGGGACTCGGTCTGCAGTTCAATCTGCTTGACCAGGCGGTCGATGACGTAGACAAACTGGTCTATCCTCTCAAGATAACGTTGCTGGAACAGGGCGGGGTAGGAGGTGGTGTTTTTATCTCGTTGTTGGTTGGGGTCAGGTTGATTCAGTGAGGTTGTGTAGTCGAGGAGAATGGGTTTGATTTCATGGCTCCACTGCAGCTGTATGGTGTGGTAGAGCGCCTCGATCTCCCTCTTGCTGTTCTGGTCGGAGGTGAGAAGCCTGTGGTGTGCAGCCGATACCGGGAGAGAGAGCTGCTTCAGTCTGGAGTCAAACAGGTTGATCAGTTGCTCGATCTGTCGGCTGTCAGGGGGGGGCTGTTGTTGGTCGTGTACCATCTGCGTGGAAATCTTGTGTGAAAGCATGCGCAAGGTTCCCGAGTCGTTGATGGTGGCACCCGCCCCCTGGATGGTTCGGGTAATGAAAAAGGAGCTGCCGATGCCAAGTACTGCCAGCAGGGTGATCAGCCCGATTACCAGTCCGGCCTGGGAGAGGAGGGTGGGTGGAGATTTGAAAAACATGGCTTGGTTGCGTAAAAAAAGGTTGACGGCTCTTTAATAGTCAATTAAACTCTTTATCAGTTGAATTTTGAAGTATAGAGATTTTCCTTTTTTCGACTCCTCCATCCTCCTTTGGTGGTACTACTGGCGCAACCGTTTGGTTGCGCCTTTTTTTATCCTGAAGGGGATTGGATCCTACTATAGCGTGGAATGGTACGGTTATCGAAAAATGGTTGCTTGCAGGCGGGTAGTTTTGCTATAACATATAAAAATACTCTGGAATTATTTAGGAGCAATACGATGGCATATAGCGACAAGGTGATGGACCACTATGAGAACCCACGTAACGTCGGGATTCTGGATAAGGATGCAGGTGATGTAGGTACCGGCATGGTGGGGGCGCCGGCGTGTGGTGATGTGATGAAGTTGCAGATTCAGGTTGGTGCGAATGGGGTGATAGAGGATGCCAAGTTCAAGACCTATGGTTGCGGCTCCGCTATTGCCTCCAGTTCACTGGTAACTGAATGGGTAAAAGGGAAGACGTTGGAAGAGGCGCAGCAGATCAAGAATTCTGATATTGCCGAAGAGTTGGCATTGCCACCAGTCAAGGTACACTGTTCGGTGCTGGCGGAAGATGCCATCAAGGCGGCAGTTGAAGATTATCAGGCCAAGCAGGGGTAGTGTGAATCATGCCGGCAATGACCCGAATTCTCTACTTTGCTCGATTGGCAGAGGCGTTTCAGAAGAGTGGAGAGCCAATGCTGAAGGGGAGTGCGAAGACGGTTGGTGAGATTGTCGACCGTCTCAGAAAGCGGGGGGCATTGTGGGAGAAGATGCTGATTGAGGGGCAGTTTCAAATCATGGTCAACAAACAGATTGTCAACCGGGATCACCCCATACAGGATGGGGATGAGATCGCGTTGGTGTAGAGGCTACTCCCGCTCCCTGTTTCGTGCCCTGCGCCGCGGTTGCCACTGAGTAATCGACTGGGCTACCCGTGAAAAGGGGATCTGTTCCAGGTTGCCAAACTGGTCTATAGCTTGTGTCAGCAGTATATCGATGTCCACTGGAGGCTCCAGTCCTGGTGGTTGCAGGCAGTTGATAATCCCATTGATTCCACCACACTGAATACGCAACTCCATGTTGCTGGTCATTTGGGTCGGCAGGTGGGTCACCCCTAGCGCGAACCGGCTCTGTTCATGAATGAGTTTGGCCAGCTGATCACAACGCTGCTGCGCACTTTCCGGTCCCTGGCACTGGATACCATGCCGCTCGGCAATATGAAAACTCTGTGCGTGTCGGCAACGGCTGTGTGCGCTGAGCAGTGCCTTGGCAAAAGGACAGTAGTAGGGGGTATTCACGCGCTAGAGTCTCTTTCAATCTTTGTCAGGGGGCGGTGTGAGTGATGCAGGTGGAACTTGAGTATAGCATTTCCGAGCCGATCTCACTTTTTGTAAGTGGCTGATCTTTTATGGTGGGTATGTGGCAGCATGAGATCATATTGATATTTCCTAATAAATTTTTCGGAAAATAAGGTGGGCTTATATCAAAAGAGAATATCCCTGCTTGAACGGCAAGGGTGAGGCAGTAGAGTTGCTGTGCTGAAGCGTTCATGGGTAGTGAATGCTTGGCGGGAAGAAGTTTGTGAAGCACGCTCTTCTTTTTGAGAATAACCCGGTCTGCCAGCTCTAGTGCGGGCGGATCCAGATGGAAGGAAAATAATGTCGAATCTAGTCAAACCACATGGTGGCGGTGAGCTGAAACCACTCTTGCTTGAAGGGACAGCACTGGAAGATGAGAAGGCGCGCGCCGAGACGCTGCCCAGAATCAATATAACCTCTCGTGAGGCAGGTGATATCTACATGATGGGTATTGGCGGCTTCACCCCGCTGGAAGGCTTCATGAACCATGCTGACTGGAAGGGGGTTTGTGACTCCTATACGATGGAGAGTGGGCTGTTCTGGCCGATCCCGGTTACCCTCTCTACCGATACCGAGACTGCGGGTGGTATTCATGAAGGCGGTGATGTTGCACTGTTTGATGAGGAGACCAACTCCATTATTGCTACCATGACTGTGACCGAAAAGTACGGTATCGACAAAGAGCACGAGTGCAAGTCTGTTTACAAGACAACAGAGACCGAGCACCCGGGCGTACAGATGGTAATGAATCAGGGTGAGATCAACCTGGCCGGCCCAATCAAGGTGTTGTCGCTGGGTGGGTTCCCCGAGACCTACGGAGAGCAGTTCATGACTCCGGAGCAGACCCGCGCACTGTTTGAATCCAAGGGTTGGAAGTCTGTGGCAGCATTCCAGACCCGTAACCCGATGCACCGTTCTCACGAGTATCTGGCCAAGATTGCGGTCGAGACCCTCGATGGCGTACTGGTTCACTCTACACTGGGCAAGCTGAAGAAGGGGGATATCCCTGCCGAGGTTCGTTCCAAGGCCATCCAGACCCTGATCGACAACTACTTCGTGCCCAACAGTGTGGTTCAGGCGGGCTATCCACTGGATATGCGCTTCGCAGGGCCTCGCGAGGCACTGTTGCATGCGGTCTTCCGTCAGAACTATGGTTGTTCACACCTGATTGTTGGACGTGATCATGCTGGTGTAGGGGACTACTATGGCCCCTTCGATGCTCAGTCCATCTTTGATGAAGTTCCCGAAGGTGCACTGGAGACTCAGCCGCTGAAGATCGACTGGACCTTCTGGTGTAATGCTTGTGATGGTATGGCCTCGATGAAGACCTGTCCTCATGGCAAGGATGATCGCATCCTGCTGTCAGGCACCAAGGTACGCAAGATGCTCTCCGAAGGAGAGGATTTGCCCTCTACCTTCAGTCGCCCTGAAGTCGCCAAGATCCTGCAGGAGTACTATGCAAGCCTCAGCGATGAAGAGAATGTGAAGATTGAGATGAAAGGACACTCTGCCAAATAAATAATATCTTCTCTGCAATAAGAGACTTTATGATTGGTAAAAGTGACCAATAAGGTATACTCCTGCGCCTCATCCGGGGGTGGAGGAATAACTCGAGAGTCTGTGGTCTGTTTATTGGTTCGGATCGCAGGTGTTTTTAAACTGCAGTAAAACTGGAGAAAGTAGAACCATGCCAACTTATGTACGTACTGATAAGTGCGATGGCTGCAAGGGTGCCGACAAGACCGCTTGCATGTACATCTGCCCACATGACCTGATGAAGCTGGACATGGACGGTTCTGAGACCGGCCACCCAATGAAGTCATTTAACCAGGAGCCAGAGCAGTGCTGGGAGTGCTACTCTTGCGTCAAGATCTGCCCACAGCAGGCAATCGAAGCTCGTCACTATGCAGACGTTGTTCCTCTCGGTGGTCAGGTTCAGCCCATCCGTGGTACGGACTCCATCATCTGGAGTATCAAGTTCCGTAACGGTACCCTGAAGCGTTTCAAATTCCCCATCCGTACTACCCCTGAAGGTTCTATCGATCCTTACACCGGTAAGGCTGATGCTGATCTGGCCAAGATTGGTGAGCCAGGTTTCTTCAACCACATGGAGCAGAATGGTTATCGTCCAGGTAACCCCGACGAGCTGATTCGCAAGTAAGCGACAGTTTCGATAACCAAACATTTTAGATTAAAGAGGAATTTTACAAATGGCTGAATTTGGAAATCCGGAAGTCGTTCAGGAAGAGGTTGATGTCCTGATGATTGGTGGCGGTATGGCTAACTGTGGTGCCGCCTATGAGATCGGCCCCTGGGCCAAGCAGGCAGAGGCCGACTTGGGTCGCCCACTGACTGTAAAGCTGGTTGACAAGGCTGCTCTGCCACGCTCTGGTGCGGTAGCACAGGGTCTTTCTGCAATTAACACCTACATCGGTTCTGAGCAGGATCCAGCGGACTATGCCCGTATGGTCTCCAACGACCTGATGGGTATTACGCGTGATGACCTGGCCTATGACCTGGGCCGCCACGTAGATGAGTCAGTACACCTGTTCGAGGAGTGGGGACTGCCAATCTGGAAGATGGACGAGAACGGCGAGCGTTTCGACGGCGCGCAGGGTATGACCCCTCTCAAGGATGGTGGCAAGCCTGTACGTTCTGGTAAGTGGCAGATCATGATCAACGGTGAGTCCTACAAGTGGATCGTCGCTGAGGCTGCACAGAAGGCACTGGGTGCTGAGAACATCACCGAGCGTGTATTCATGGTCAAGCTGATCAACGACAAGAACCGCGCAAATACTGTTGCAGGTTCTATCGGCTTCTCTGTTCGTGAGCACAAGATCTACGTCATCAAGGCCAAGGCAATCCTGCTGGCTGCTGGTGGTTGTGTAAACATCTTCCGCCCACGCTCTGTTGGTGAGGGTACCGGTCGTGCTTGGTACCCAGTATGGAATGCAGGTTCTACCTACTCCATGGCTGCCGAGGCTGGTGCTGAGCTGACTCTGATGGAGAACCGCTTCGTACCTACTCGCTTCAAGGACGGTTACGGTCCAGTAGGTGCCTGGTTCCTGCTGTTCAAGGCGAAGGCTACCAACGCATTCGGCGAGGCGTACATGACCAAGAATGCTTCCATGCTGGATGACTACCCTCCATACGGTCAGGCTGCAGTTCCTGCTTCTTGCCTGCGTAACCACCTGATGCTGAAGGAGATGAAGGACGGTCTGGGTCCAATCTGGATGGACACAGTGACTGCTCTGGCTGATCTGCGTGAGGTTCTCTCTCCACGTGAGGTTAAGCACCTGGAAGCTGAGGCATGGGAGGACTTCCTCGACATGTGCGTCGGTCAGTGTGGTATCTGGGTTGGTGAGAACATCGAGCCTGAGAAGAAGAACTCTGAGCTGATGCCAACCGAGCCATACCTGCTGGGTTCACACTCTGGTTGCTGCGGAATCTGGTGTTCTGGTCCTGAGGACGTAGGTGCACCTACTGAAGAGACCGAGGCTGGCGTACCGGATCACCTGCCATCTGGCTGGAACTGGGGCTACCGTGGTATGACTACCGTAAATGGCCTGTTCACTGCGGGTGACGGTGTTGGTGCTGCGGGTCATAAGTTCTCCTCTGGTTCACACGCCGAGGGTCGTATGGCTGCCAAGTCTATGGTCAAGTACGTACTGGACAACCAGGACTGGGAGCCTGAGTTCGCTGAGGACGTTGATGATCTGGTTATGGAAATCCTGAAGCCAGTCATGAACTACATGGAGCACAAGGACTACACTACTGCGATCGACGTTAACCCTAACCTGATCACTCCTAAGATGTTCCAGTTCCGTCTGCAGAAGATCATGGACGAGTACGTAGCGGGTGTTGCTACCTACTACACCACCAACGCCGAGATGATGAAGGTTGCTGGTGAGAAGATCGACATGCTGAAGGAAGATGCCGAGAAGATGCGTGCGAAGGATCTCCACGAGTGGCTGCGTGCCTGGGAGAACTATCACCGTGTTCTGACGGCTGAGGCCCACATGAAGCACATCGAGTTCCGTCAGGAGTCTCGTTATCCTGGTTTCTACTATCGTGCAGACAAGAACTTTGTCGACGAGGAGAACTGGCACTGCTTCGTTAACTCTATCTACGACAAGGCGTCTGGCGAGTGGACTTGCTTCAAGCGTGCGCATGTAGATATCGTTGACAAGTCCAAGCTGTTCAAGAAGTAAGTTAACCTTCTACGAATAGTAAAGATGTGAGAGGAGTCCGGGTGTCGCAAGGCACTCGGGCTCTTTTAACTTCTATATAATGCGCTTTTCGTTGCAGTACGTATCTGAAAGAGTGCATCCTATAGGAAAATATAAATCACCCAGAAAGTAATGGCAGTCCTGATCTGCGGCCGTCTGTGGGCAAGGATGCCCACAGTCGAGCGACACAGGGATGTGCTTGAGCGTGTCGCAGTCAGGAGCTGCCATTACTTTTGAAATCATTGATAGTTTTGCCCCGAAATGACGGGGCCAATCGTTGAAGAGGTAATAAACGATGACCATGCAGACCCCTTTTGAGCTTCCGGTCAACAGTCCGGCCGTACCCACACAGCTTGATGGCAAGGCGAAGATCCAATTCCGCTGCCACAAGGATGTGGAGTGCTTCAATGAGTGCTGCCGCCAGGCCGATATCCCGCTGACCTCCTATGATGTGATTCGTCTCAAGGGGCATCTGGGGATCAGCTCGACTGAATTTCTCAAGGAGTACACCTATCCGTTCGAGATGGACAATGACCGTCTGCCCGGGGTGAAATTGCGCCACCAGGGTGATACCACCACCTGCATGTTCATGAATGAGGAGGGGTGTGGGGTTTACGAGAATCGTCCGATGGCCTGCCGCTACTATCCGGTGGGACACCTCTCGCTGCGCAAGCAGGATGTGTGGGCAGAAGAGGAGCACTACTTTCTGGTCAAGGAGCCCTACTGCAAGGGGCACGAAGAGGATCGTGAACTGACCATTGATGAGTATCGTGAGGAGCAGCAGGTGGTAGAGTTTGACAAGAACTCCCACATGTATCGCCGTATGATCCTGAAGAAGAAATCGGGTGGGCCAGCCATTGGAACGCTGTCGAAGAACAGCCTCAGCTTCTACTTCATGGCCACTTACGATATCGACCGCTTCCGTGATTTTGTCCTCTCCGAAGGGTTTGAAAAGGTCTACGATATTCCCGAGGATGAGCTGGTTGAGGCGATCAAGGATGATATGTTGCTGCTCGAGCTGGGAGATAAAATCATGCGCCAGGTCTTCTTTGGTGAACAGCTGGTCAAGCAGCGAGAGGGGGCCTGGGAAGAGCGCTCCGAGGCGCGTAAACATATCTGGGATCAGCGTATCCAGGAGGCGACGGATGCTCGCCACAAGCGCGAGCAGGATATGTATACCGTAGACAACGAAGATTCTCCGGTAACCGGGTTCTGTCCGGATGGTACCTGTGGAACCAACGATCCGTAGTAACTATTCAGCTCACCCCTGAATAGCTACTGTCATTTTTTTACAATTGTTGGGTAACCCCTGAAGTTACGATCCGTAGCAGGTAGGTTACAGACGACTGCGTAGGGGGAGATAATGAAACAGTATCTGGAGTTGATGCGCCATGTACGTGACCATGGCACGTTAAAAGAGGACCGTACCGGCACCGGTACCACCAGCGTATTTGGCTACCAGATGCGTTTTGATCTGGCACAGGGGTTTCCACTGGTGACCACCAAGAAATGCCACCTCAAGTCGATTATCCACGAGCTGCTCTGGTTCCTCTCGGGGGATACCAATATTGCTTACCTGCAGGAGAACGGGGTACGGATCTGGAATGAGTGGGCCGATGAGAGTGGTGAGCTGGGGCCGGTATATGGTTCGCAGTGGCGCTCGTGGCCCACGGCTAACGGCTCATCGGTTGACCAGATCAGTCAGGTGGTTGATCAGATCAGGAATAACCCGGACTCGCGGCGTATTATCGTCTCGGCCTGGAACGTCGGTGAGATCGACAATATGGCACTGCCACCGTGCCACGCCTTTTTTCAGTTCTATGTGGCCGATGGCAAACTCTCCTGCCAGCTCTACCAGCGCAGTGCCGATATCTTCCTCGGTGTTCCGTTCAATATCGCCTCCTATGCGTTGTTGACGATGATGATGGCGCAGGTATGTGAGTTGGAGCTGGGTGAGTTTGTGCACACACTGGGAGATGCACACCTCTACTCCAACCATATGGAGCAGACCGAATTGCAGCTGAGTCGTGAGCCGTTTCCGCTGCCCCGGATGAAGATCAATCCACAGGTGAAGTCGATCTTCGACTTTACCTATGACGATTTTGAGCTGGTTGATTACCAGTCTCACCCCCATATCAAGGGGGTAGTCGCCGTATGAGTGCAGCAGTGTCTCCCCGGATAACCCTGATTGCAGCGATGGCCAATGATCGGGTGATCGGTGTCAATAATACCCTGCCCTGGAATTTACCGGCTGACATGAAGCACTTCAAAGCGCAGACCATGGGCAAGCCGATTCTGATGGGACGCAAGACCTATGACTCGATCGGACGGCCGCTACCGGGCAGGCACAACATCGTGGTGAGTCGAAATAGTGGTCTGCAGCTTGAGGGGTGTAGTGTGGTCTCCTCGGTCGATGCCGCACTCGAGGTAGCCGGTGAGGTAGCCGAGGTGATGGTGATGGGGGGGGCATCCTTCTACGAGCAGCTGTTGCCCCGGGCAGATCGATTGGTACTGACGCTGATTGATCTGGAGGTGGAGGGGGATGCCTGGTTCCCCGCACTGGAGGAGGCAGAGTGGCGAGAGGTGAATCGTGAAGAGCATCAGGCCGATGAGAAAAACCGCTGGGCCTACACCTTTATCGAGTTTGAGCGCATTGTGCCGGAGTCTGCTACAGCGGGGTAACTCTGCCCTGACAGTGTAGAGTGTGCCAGATCGGCGGCTCCACATCGATACGCAGGGCAGAGAGTTTTCCTCCCCAGAGACAGCCGGTATCGAGTGCGTAGACGCTCCCCATCTG
This sequence comes from uncultured Piscirickettsiaceae bacterium, assembly GCA_964344435.1. Lineage (GTDB taxonomy): Bacteria > Pseudomonadota > Gammaproteobacteria > Thiopontia. Next base: position 35,655 of record CAYFNH010000010.1, read on the forward strand.
GCGCGACTGCAGGGTAGACCAGTGCCCAAACAGAATGCGATTGCGACGACTGGCGCGGGTGGGGACATCAAACCAGGGGAGGAGTTCACCGGCTTGTGAACCGACGGCACCCTTGTGCTTCAAGTCCAGTTTTCCATCGGCACTGCAGAAGCGTAAACGGGTAAAGCAGTTGGTGATGAAGCGCAGACGCTTGATCCCGTGCAGAGAGGCCTTCCAGCGCTTGGGTTTGTCGCCATACATCTTCTGCAGGAATTTCCGGTAGTCTGGACCTTGTAGTACCTTTTCCAGCTCATTGGCATGTTGCTTCGCCTCCGTTATCGACCACTGTGGTGGCAGGCCGGCGTGAATCAGTGTGTATCCCAGCTGCTTGTCATGGTGAAGCAGTGGTCGGTGGCGTAACCAGTGAAGTAACGGGTCACGGTCCGGTGCCTGCAGGATGGGGCGCAGGGTATCAAATTTACTGCTGTAGCGCCGATCACCCTCGGCCAGAGCCAGCAGATGGAGGTCATGGTTTCCCAGAACCGTAATGGCTCGTTCGCCGAGGGAGCGGATGAAACGCAGGGTCTCCAGAGATTTTGGCCCACGGTTGACCAGATCTCCGGTGAACCAGAGGGTATCCTCTGTCGGATCAAACTTGAGCTGTTCGAGAAGCTGTAGCAGCTCGTCCAGACATCCTTGCAGGTCTCCAATGGCGTAGGTGGCCATGATTACTTCTGAGTGCGGACGGCGAGTACATCACAGTCGGCATGGTGTAGCACACCATCGGCAGTAGAGCCGATCAGCAGAGACAGGCCATGGTGGCCATGGCTCCCAAGTATGATCAGGTCACAACCCCGTTCATTGGCAACACGGACAATCTCATGTTTGGGGATACCCACCTCAACCACCGAATCAATATCAGGAAGGTTGAGGGATACAGCGCTGTTCAACAGTTTCTCCCTGGCTTGATTGGTCAGCTCCTGTTGCAGATCCAGGTTGGGCAGGTAGGCCTCTACATTGAATGTGTGTTGGTAATACTCAATGACATGAAGCAGTGTTACTCGGGCCTTGCAGGCGCTGGCGAGTTCGTGTGTCTGTTGAATCACCTGTTCACTGCTGGGTGAAAAATCGGTCGCCAGCAGGATGTTCTGGTAGAGAGGCATGGTTCAAATCTCCAGTTGATGCTGGTTGCTATTATCACCAATTACTCGATGGTTTAAACCCGGATTATTCACCAAATAACCCAAAAAATAGAGCGGCGCGCCCTTTATTTG
>CAYFNH010000011.1:0-36133 GCA_964344435.1 uncultured Piscirickettsiaceae bacterium
TGGTCAGGGGGCTACAGTATGATTACAGATTACCCACACGATTCAGGACGGAGCCACATTTTGACGATTTCCAACCATGTTTTGCATATAGCCAGAAGAAGACACACCGAGCAGACGCCTGATTTTAGCAATTAAAAGTAGATGTTGTCATTGTTGACAACATCTGCAAAACCCTCTACTCTGAATCAAGATGAAGGCAAAACTTATATACCGCCATAAAGACGTCACTCCAAATGGTGATCTGATTGAGATTGTTGTGTGGCAGGTATCTGGTCCAGTTGAACCTTCCAAGCATGAATTCAAGTATCGGTTAGTCTACATTGTGGATAAAGTGCGTGTTGTTGGGTTCGATAACGAGCGAGGGAAAGGAGATCATTGCCATCTTGATGGTGCAGAGCAGCCTTACTCTTTTTCAACTGTTGAGCAGTTACTGGAAGACTTCATGATTGAAGTCGAGAAGCGGAGATAGTCATGAATCGACATTTAACAATTAGCCTGTCATCAGATTGGAAAGCAGAACTTCGCAATGCTGCAAGATCCATTGTTGATGGCATTGAATCAGGAGAATATCAGGGCGAACATCTGAATTTTGAAAGTCCAGCAGTTTTCTTCGGGAAACTTACAGAAAGGCGATGGGATCTTGTCCGTCTGATGCAAAATGAGAAACCCTCTGGAGTAAGAGAGATTGCGCGGCTAATTGGCAGAGATGTCCGGCGTGTTCATGATGATCTGCAAGTGTTAATTGAGTTGGGGTTGGTCGAGAAGGTTGATGACCTATTGGTCTGTCCGTATCAAGATATTCATGTTGATATGCATTTGAAGGCAGCTTGATTCGCAGTTGCTATGGGGCTGCAGTGAGTCTGCCCCGAGCCTCTCTGGTCCAATCGCTTATTTTACCTCCCCCCCAGACCAGTCCTCACTCTCAAGGGGGAGGGGGAGAGCTTACCTCCTATTTACCCTGCTCAAGGCTGGCATGAGCAGCCGCCAGTCGTGCAATCGGAATTCTCGGTGCAGAACAGGAGACGTAGTCGAGGCCGATCTGGCTGCAGAAGCGGATGGATTGTGGGTGACCACCGTGTTCACCGCAGATTCCGACCTTGAGCTCGGGCTTCTCTTTGCGCCCCCATTTGACCGCCAGCTTCATCAGTTGACCGACCCCTAGGGTGTCGAGTACCTCAAACGGGTTGTCGTGCAGAATCTGGTTCTCGTTATACATCGGCAGGAATTTATTCTCTGCATCCTCGCGTGAGAAGGAGAAGGTGCCCTGGGTGAGGTCGTTGGTACCAAAGGAGAAGAAGTCGGCCCGCTTGGCCAGTGACTGAGCACGCATGCAGGCTCGTACCACCTCGATCATCGAACCAAACTTGAAGTTGAGTTTGACCTGGTACTCGGCCTCCACCTCCTGCTGGATCTGATTCACGTAGTTGCGAATGTGGTTGAGCTCACGCACGGTACTTACCTGCGGCACCATAATCTGTGGTTCGATCTGTACTCCATCCTGAATACAGGTTGCAGCGGCCTCGAGAATGGCGCGAATCTGCATGGAGTAGATCTCCGGGTAGGTGATACCGAGGCGTACTCCACGATGGCCCAGCATCGGGTTGATCTCGTGCAGGCTGTTGACCTTCTGCAACATGGTCTCCTTGTGGTTGATCACCTCGTCGACCCGGTGCATCTCCACCAGTTTGTCCAGCTCGGGCAGCTGCTCGGCCAGAATGTTGAGCCCCGAGACCGTACTGCGCAGCTGTCGTAACTGCTCCAGTTCATGGTTGAGCTGCTCCTGTGAGGGGAGGAACTCATGGATCGGCGGATCAAGCAGGCGGATGGTGACTGGCCGGGGAGACATGACCCGGAACAGTGCAGAGAAGTCTCCGCGTTGAATCGGCAACAGTTTGTCGAGTGCGAGCTGGCGCTTCTGTTGATCCTCCGCCACAATCATCTCCAGCACGATGGGAAGACGGTCGGTGGCGTTGAACATACGCTCGGTACGGCACAGACCAATCCCCATGCCGCCATATTTGAGCGCACGCTCCCCATCCTGCGGGGTGTCGGCATTGGCCATCACCTTCAGGTTGGCGAATTCGTCCGCCCACCCCAGCAGGGTACGCAGTTCATCGCTGAACTCTGCCTCTACCATCGCTACCTCACCTACATAGACCCCACCACTACTGCCGTTTAGGGTGATGGTGTCTCCTTCACAGATGGTGATATTGCCGATGGTGGCCTCACGAGCGGCTACATTTACTTCAATCTGTTCGGCTCCGGCAACACAAGGTTTACCCATGCCCCGAGCCACCACCGCTGCGTGTGAAGTCTTGCCACCACGGCTGGTGAGAATGCCCTCTGCGGCGAAGAAACCGTGGATATCCTCTGGCTTGGTCTCCTCGCGTACCAGAATCACCGGGGTACCACTGCGCCCCAGTTGCTCAGCACGGTCGGCATCGAATACCGCCTTGCCGCTGGCGGCTCCCGGGGAGGCGGGCAGACCTCGCGCCACCGGCTGTGCATCGGAGGAGGGGTCGATGCGTGGGAACAGCATCTGTTCCAGACTCTCCGGATCAACTCGCAATAGCGCCTGTTCCCTGCTGATCAGCTTCTCCTCGACCATGTCCACCGAGGTTTTGACCATCGCCTGTGTGTTCATCTTGCCGTTGCGGGTCTGCAGGCAGTAGAGAACCCCCTGCTCGATGGTGAACTCGAAATCCTGAATCTCGCGGTAGTGCTGCTCCAGACGGTTGCGCAGTTCCAGTAGCTCCCGGAAAAGTCTGGGCATCTCCTGCTCCAGTGCGGCCAGCGGTTTGGGGGTACGGATGCCGGCTACCACATCCTCACCCTGGGCATTGGTGAGGTACTCACCAAAGAGTTGGTTCTCGCCGGTACCGGGGTTGCGGGTAAAACCAACTCCGGTGGCACAATCCTCTCCACGATTGCCGAATACCATGGTGACCACATTGACCGCAGTACCGTTGGCCATCTCCGGGGTGATGTGGAACTCGCGGCGGTAATCAACCGCGCGCTTGCCCATCCAGGAGCCGAAGACCGCCTTGATCGCAATCTCGAGTTGTTCAATCGGATCCTCGGGGAAGGGGGAGCCACTCTCTTGTTCGATAATGTCGAGGAAACGTCTGCAGATCTCCTCCAGTGCCGTGGCAGAGAGCTCGGTGTCTTGTTGTACCCCCTGTTGCAGCTTGATGGAGGCAAAGGCCTGGTCGAAACGTTCATCGTCGATGCGCAGGGCAACATGGCCAAAGAGCTGGATAAAGCGACGGTAGGCATCATGGCAGAAGCGGGGGTCTCCGGTCTGCTCGATCAGTCCCTGCAGCGTCTTCCGGTTTAGTCCCAGGTTGAGGATGGTATCCATCATTCCCGGCATCGACAGGGCTGAACCGGAGCGTACCGATACCAGTAGCGGGTTGTCGGCATCGCCAAAGCCCTTGCCGGTCTGCTGCTCCAGATTTTTGATCTGCTGCTGTACCTGTGCCATCAATTCGGCTGGCAGGGTACGACGCGCCTGAGTGTCACTGCCAGAGCCAAGGTAGTCGAGACAGGCATGGGTGGTGATGACGAAACCAGGGGGGACATTGAGCCCGATCTGGGTCATCTCGCAGAGGTTGGCCCCCTTGCCTCCGAGTAACTGCTTGTCTTTTCCATCTCCGTCGGTAAACGCATATACGTAGCGGTTTTCAGCATCCTTGCCTTTTTTACTTTTACTCATGATCTTCTCCGTCGAGTCGATTTTTCAGTGCCTGCTTGCGCAGCAGATAGGTGTTAATCAGGTGTGCCGTGGAGTTGTCATGGGGTTGCATGGCACGATCCAGTTCGGCACTCTGCAGCTCCTGTTGAACCCGTTTGGCCAGAGCCTTGCCCAGCTCAACCCCCATCTGGTCGAAGGAGTTGAGATTCCACACAACCCCCTGGACAAAGATCTTGTGTTCGTAGAGGGCAATCAGGGAGCCCAGTGTACGTGGGTCGAGCCGGTCAAGCAGGATCAGGTTGGAGGGGATATTTCCTGGGAAGGTCTTGTAGGGGGCAAGCAGTTCCCGCTGTTGTAGGGGAAGTGAGTCCAGCTCATCCAGAACCGATTCACGCTGCTTGCCATTCATCAGGGATTCTGCCTGGGCAAACATGTTTGCGGTAAGGCGGTCGTGGTGGCCGTCCAGTTCATACTCAGGGTGGATAGTGCCGATAAAGTCGATCGGTACGGTTACCGGGCTCTGGTGCAGAAACTGAAAGAATGAGTGCTGACCGTTGGAGCCCGGTTCTCCCCACAGTAACGGGGAGGTTTGGTAGTCAACGCTACGCCCATCACGGTCGATCTGTTTGCCGTTACTCTCCATGTCGAGCTGTTGCAGGAAGGGGGGGAACAGCTCCAGTGAGGTGTCATAGGGGATAATGGCGTGACTCTCGGAGCAGAGAAAGTTGAGATTCCAGATACCGATCATGGCCAGTAGAACCGGCATGTTCTGCTCCAGTGGGGCCTGCTGGAAGTGTTGATCCATCGCCTCTGCCCCGGCCAGCAGGGCGCGGAACTGCTTCATTCCAATGGCCAGCGCAATGGAGAGACCGATGGCAGACCACAGGGAGTAGCGCCCACCCACCCAGTCCCAGAAGCTGAATACATTCTCATCGGCAATGCCGAAGGCGCGGGTCGCCTGCAGGTTGGTGGAGATGGCCACAAAGTGGAGCCGGATGGCCTCGGTGCCACCCCCATTGCCACTACTGCTTTGCAGAAACCAGTTGCGGGCACTGTTGGCGTTGGTCATGGTCTCCAGAGTGGTGAAGGTCTTGGAGGCGACCAGAAACAGGGTGGTTTCCGGGTTGAGCTTCTGCAGGGTGGATTCCAGCTCGCGTCCATCCAGGTTGGAGACGAAGTGGGAGCGGATGCGGGGGTGTTGCCAGGGGGCCAGTGCATGAACCACCATACGTGGACCAAGGTCGGAGCCACCAATGCCGATATTGACGATATCGGTAATCGGAAATCCACTGTACCCACGCCAGCGACCACAGTGGATGCGCTCGACAAAGGATTCCATCTGCTGCAGAACCCGGTGCACCTCGGGGATCACATTTTCGCCATCCACCTCGACCCGTTTGTCTGCCGGTGCACGCAATGCGGTGTGAAGTACGGCACGCTCCTCGGTGTGGTTGATCTTCTCACCGGAGAACATGCGGCTGCGCCAGCTTTCCACCTCACTGGTTCGGACCAGCTCCAGCAGTAACCTGCGGGTCTCGCTGGAGAGCAGGTTCTTTGAGTAGTCGAGCAGAATCCCCTCAAAGCGCAGGGAGAAGTTCTCGAAACGCTCCTGGTCCTCAACAAAGAGATCTGCGATCCGCTGTTTACGGATGTGGTCGTGATGTTGCTGCAGGGCGAGCCACTGGGGCAGCTCGGAGCAGCGTTTCGGGGTTCTCAAGTCACTCATCTTTATTGATCCCGCAGCCACTGCATCAACCCGACCTCAAAGCGGTGGGCCAAACCGGGGTGGGTTGGGAAGATACGAATCCGGTAGTTTTGCAGACCGGAGAGGGAGAGCTGGGAAGAGTAGCTGAAATGTTGTACAGATCCCTGCAAGGCCCCATCGGGGAGAAGTTGAATTGAGGTGGTCTGCAGGGATTCATCAAAGCTCCCCGCCTCGATTCCATTCTCGAAGATACACTCCACCACGACGTCACCCGGCTGGATGCCATTGAGGTTTGCCTCTACGGTCAGGGTAAAAAGGCTCTCTGCGGTCAGCCGGCTCTGCGGTTTGTGAGCCAGAGAGAGGGTTACCCCCTGCCAGCAGCTCCTGACATGATCTTTCCACTCCGCCAGCTCTCTGCCCAGCTGACCGTTGTTGCTCATCAGGTTGTGGCCATGGTTACTGGCCGGCGCATAGTGTTGTTTAAGGTAATCCACCACCATTCTGGCCGAGTTGAAGCGGGGCAGTATCGAGCAGATGGATTTCTTCGACATCCTGACCCAGGCCTTGGGGATACCGGAGGCATTGCGGGTGAAGTATTTGGGAATCACGGAGCGTTCGAGTATGTCCAGCAGCTCACCTGCCTCGTCATCATCCCGGCGCACCGGGTCAAAGCCGGGTTCATGCGGGTTGATGATCCATCCATTGGCAAGGTTGTCCTGCTTGCTATAGGCCTCGGCCCACCAGCCATCACCGACACTGAGATTGAGCACGCCGTTGAGAGCGGCCTTCTGTCCAGAGGTGCCGCTGGCCTCCAGCGGATACTCTGGATTGTTGAGCCAGACATCGACACCGGAAACCAGCTCCCGGGAGAGAGATAGGTTGTAGCCCTCGATCATCAGAATCTTGCCTTCAAACTCCGGCTCCATCGAGACCTGGTGGATCTCACGGATCAGTGCCTGTCCGGGTTCGTCGTTGGGGTGGGCTTTGCCGGCAAACAGGAAAACGATGGGTTGCTCAGGGTTGCTCAGGATACGGGCCAGTCTCGCCTTGTCACGGAACAGCAGTGTGGCCCGTTTGTAGGTGGCGAAACGGCGGGCAAAGCCGATTACCAGTGGGGGGTTGTTGCGGTCACGCAGCAGCCGTAACCGGCGCATTACCTGCATATGGCCTATGCCATTGCGTTCGTACTGTTGGGTTATGCGCTGGAACACATCCTCTACCAGTTTCTCTTTCAAGGTTTGGCGAATGCTCCAGAAGGTGTGCTCGGGTATTGACTCAATCTGTTTCCAGTAGGTCTTGTTACAGAGCTGGCTGCGCCATTCGCTGCCAAACTTCATGTCGAACAGATTGCTCCAGGGCTGTGCCAGGAAGGTGGCAACATGGACACCGTTGGTGACATGTCGGATCGGGTTTTCACAGGGAGGAATCTGTGGCCAGATGTAGGCTTCCATCTCTGAAGCGATGCCTCCGTGGATGGCACTAACCCCGTTGTGGAAACGGGAGCAGCGTAGAGCCAGTGCAGTCATGTTGAATTCCCGGGCATTGCCGGGGTGGTTACCGAGGGCCAACACCTTGTTGATATCGGTATCTACAGTGCTGAGGTAGTGGCTCAGTGTTTCGATCACCGTGTCGTGAAAAAAGATGTCGTGTCCAGCCGGTACCGGGGTGTGGGTGGTGAATACAGTTGAGGCGGCCACGATCTCCTGGGCGGCCTCAAAACCGAAATCGGCGGTCTGCAGTTCACGAATACGCTCCAGGGTCAGGAAGGCAGCATGGCCTTCATTGATGTGCCAGACAGTGGGTGAGAGCCCCAATGCACGCAGGGCCCGTACCCCACCAATCCCCAGAATCGCCTCCTGCTGAATACGTACCCGTTTATCTCCACCGTATAAGGTGCTGGTAATCGAGCGATCTTCCGGGCGGTTTTCATCAATGTCGGTATCCAGCAGGTAGAGGGTGAGATGACCAATGGCAACTGCCCATACCTTTGCACTAACCTCGTGGTTGTTGATGGGGATGGTAACCAGCAGTGTTGCACCTTCACTGTCTTGTACCTCGCTGATGGGCAACTCTTCACAGATATTGTCATGGCTGCTGGAGATCTGATCGCCATTGCCATCAATTTGCTGGCTGAAATAGCCACGATGGTAGAACAGGCCGATGGCAACAAAAGGGAGCGAGAGATCCATTGCGGTCTTGCAATGGTCGCCAGCGAGAATGCCCAATCCGCCGGAGTAGATGGGAAGACTTTCGTGAAAACCATACTCGGCACAGAAATAGGCAATCAGATCCTCCTCCGGATCCAGTTCCCTGGGAAGGTGAGTGCTCGCGCTCGCCTCCAGATAGGCATTGACCGAAGAGACGACTCGCTCATACTCCTGTAGAAAAATGCGGTCTTGCGCGGCCTCATCCAGGCGCTGTTGAGAAATGCGCTGCATGAACAGCTTCGGGTTGTTTTCGCAGGCCCGCCAGAGCTTGCGGTCAAGCCGGCAGAACAGGCCACTGATATCCCGATCCCAGCTGTAAATCAGGTTTTCGGAGAGATTCTTGAGCTGGTGTATGCGCTCTGGTATCTGTGGTTGAATGGTTACAGAGAGGGTAGTGATCGTCATGGTAGGGGAGTTCTTATTGTAATTTTGAATAGCGTGCTCAAGAGGGGATAGGATATCGGCTTTGGGGGCAAAAACAACTGATCAACGGCCTATTTCACATTTCGTTACTGTAAAGTGAGTGTTTCTCCATTAGACTCGGGGTGATGGAAGCGCAAGAGAAAATAGATCGCCTGCTTCAAGGCCGTCTGCACGACCCCTTTGGGCTGCTTGGGTGTCATCAGGAGGGTGACAAATGGTTGTTACGTGCCTGGGCACCCGGTGCGGAACAGGTGGTTGTCGATGGAGACACCGTCATGGAGCGGGTTGCCGAGGCGGGGCTGTTTCAGGCTGTTCTGGCACAGCCCGTTTCACACCATCGCCTGCACTGCATCGCTGCGGACGGGAGCCGCTGGGAGGAGTGGAATCCCTATACCTTCCAGAGCACGATCTCTGACTATGATCTGCACCTCTTTGGTGAGGGAAACCATCAGCGTTGCTGGGAGTTTCTGGGGGCGCATCCTCAACAGATCGATGGGGTGGATGGGGTTCGTTTCTCGGTGTGGGCACCGGCCGCTGAACGGATCAGTGTGGTGGGGGAATTCAACCACTGGAACGGGCTGCGCCATCCGATGCGGGTACATGGCTCCAGTGGGGTATGGGAGCTCTTTATCCCGGGAGTGGTGGCAGGCAGCCACTACAAGTTCGAGATCCGCAACCGTGACAGCGGCCATACCCTGATCAAGGCAGACCCCTATGCCCGGGCGGCTGAGTTGAGGCCGGGCACGGCCTCTCGGGTGGCACCTCTCCCCGAGCACAGTTGGGAGGACAGTGCGTGGATGGAGAGCCGGGCGCAGCACAACTGGCAGCATGAGCCGGTATCGATCTATGAACTCCATATCGGCTCCTGGCAGCACAATGAGGCGGGAGCATTTCTCGATTATCGCGAGTTGGCGAGCCGGCTGATCCCTTATGTGGAGTCACTTGGCTTTACCCATGTTGAGTTGATGCCGCTGATGGAACACCCGCTGGATCAGTCCTGGGGGTATCAGGTGAGCGGTTACTATGCCCCCACCTCGCGTTATGGATCAGCAGATGATCTGCGCTATTTTGTCGATCAGTGTCACCAGCATGGCATTGGTGTGATCATGGACTGGGTTCCGGCTCACTTTCCGCATGATGCTTTTGCCCTGGCCCGCTTTGATGGTACCGCACTCTATGAACATGAGGACCCCCGGCAGGGCTACCACCCCGACTGGGATACGCTGATCTTCAACTATGGTCGCAGCGAGGTGCGTAATTTTCTCTACTCCAATGCGGTCTACTGGATGGAGCAGTTTCATGTGGATGGCCTGCGGGTCGATGCGGTGGCCTCGATGCTCTATCTGGACTACTCGAGAAAAGAGGGGGAGTGGGTACCCAACGTTCATGGTGGCCGGGAGAATCTGGAGGCGATCGCCTTTCTGCGTCAACTCAACAAAACCATACATGAGCTCTTTCCCGGTGGCTGGGTGATTGCCGAGGAGTCCACCGCATGGCCCATGGTGTCACGCCCGGTCTATCTTGGTGGGCTCGGGTTTACCATGAAGTGGAATATGGGGTGGATGAATGACAGCCTCTCCTATTTCGAGAATGATCCGGTCTACCGCCGTTACCATCAGGATCAGCTCACCTTTGGTCAACTCTATGCTTATAGTGAGAATTTTGTACTGCCGCTCTCTCATGACGAGGTCGTACACGGCAAGCGTTCCCTGCTGAACAAGATGCCCGGAGATGATTGGCAGCGTTTTGCCAATCTGCGCCTTCTCTTCTGCTGGCAGTTCCTTCACCCCGGAAAGCCGTTACTGTTCATGGGAAGTGAGTTTGGACAACCATCCGAGTGGGACAGTAACCGTACTCTGGAGTGGGAACAGTTGCAGTATCCACTCCATCAGGGGGTACAAAACCTGGTACGTGACCTTAACCGGCTCTATCGTAGTGAGGAGTCGCTCTACCACTTCGAGTTTGATCAGCGTGGTTTTGAGTGGATCGATTGTCATGACTTCGAGCAATCGGTGTTCGCCTTTATCCGTTGGGGCGAGAACGGTCCTGCGGTGGTACTTCTCAATCTGACCCCGGTACCACGCCGTGACTACCGCATTGGCGTACCTCAGGGAGGGTGGTGGAAGGAGTGTTTCAATAGTGATGCAGAGCTGTACGGTGGCAGCGGATTGGGCAATCTCGGTGGTGTGGATTCCGAGACAACCCCCTGGATGGGGAGAGAGCACTCCCTCTCACTGCTGTTGCCACCACTGTCCGCTCTTGTGCTGGTTCCGGAGTAAAACAGATGAAGGTGCTCTATGCAGTCAGTGAGGTCTATCCCCTGATCAAAACCGGTGGGCTTGCCGATGTGGCAGGTGCCTTGCCCATTGCACTGCAGCAGCAGGGGGTGGATATCCGGGTGATTCTGCCCGCCTATGGTGGGGTAGTGAACCAGCTGGAACATATTGTGGCCCATCCTGCGCTGAAGATTAATGTGGGTGCGGAGTCATTCACGGTGCGTTTGCTGGAGGCCAGGTTGCCGGAGAGCGAGGTGACGCTCTGGCTGGTGGAAAACAGTCGGCTGTTTGAGCGCCATGGAGGCCCTTATGGGCCCCACGCCGGAGCGGATTGGGAAGACAATGCCTTGCGCTTTACCCTGTTCTCTCATGTGGTGGTCGCGGTGGCGCATGACTGGTGTGATCTGCAGTGGCGTGCCGACCTGGTTCACTGTAATGACTGGCAGGGCGGGTTGATCCCCGGACTGCTGTCTCAACACCAGCCCAGGATTCCGACCCTGATGACCATCCACAATATGGCCTATCAGGGGATGTATGAGAAAACGGTCTTTGATACGTTGGGGCTACCGGATTTGTTCTGGTCGATGCATGGCTACGAGTTCCATGGGCGTTTCTCTTTTCTTAAAGGGGGATTGCTCTATGCCGACTGGATCAATGCCGTCAGTCCCACCTATGCCGAAGAGATCCAGACCCCTGCCTTTGGCCACGGGTTGGAGGCGGTGCTGCAGCACCGTCGGCAGCAGCTCAGCGGTATCGTCAACGGGATTGATGAGCAGGCCTGGAATCCACAGCGTGATCCCTTGATTGAGTGTAACTATGATGTGCTCAATCTCGAACAGAAACAGGTAAATCGACTTTATCTGGGAGAGGCCTTTGACCTTTGGGGATGGGATCGTTCAGAGCCACTGTTCGGCTTTGTGGGGCGATTGGTGGAGCAGAAGGGGGTGGATCTGATTCTTCACGCCATCCCCGAGCTGCTCTCGCGTAGTCACGCCGCCTTTATTCTGTTGGGAACCGGTGACCCCGGGCTGGAGCAGTGGTTGCGGGAGCTAAAGGTGCAATTCCCCGGGCGAATCGGTATCTGGATTGGCTATGAAGAGGGGGTGGCGCACCAGATCGAGGCAGGCGTGGACTGCTTTCTGATGCCCTCCCGCTTCGAGCCATGTGGTCTCAATCAACTCTACAGCCTGCGTTATGGAACCCCCCCCATCGCTCATGCTACCGGTGGATTGGTGGATACCATTATTCCAGCAAGTGAGGAAAATCTTCAGCACAATCGTGCCAATGGATTCCTCTTCACCGAGCCAACCACAGAGGGATTGGTGGGAGCGGTTGAGCAGGCACGACGCCTGTATCACCACAACCCGGAGCAGTTCAGGCAGTTACAGCTCAACGGTATGCAGCGGGACTCTGGCTGGAACCAGAGTGCAACAGAGTATCGGGCCTGTTATCAGCGATTGCTTGAGGGGGGAATGTAGTTACACAAAAAAGGCGAACCCCTCAAAGGAGCCCGCCTTGATCGTTACCGGTTAACGCCTGCTTCAGGAGGATTTTTCCTTGATCTCCTCAAGCTCCTTGCAGTCAATGCAGAGTGTCGCTGTCGGGCGTGCCTCCAGGCGACGAACCCCGATCTCTACACCGCAGGACTCGCAGAATCCGTACTCATCCCCATCTAGCTCATGCAGGGTTTTGTCAATCTTGCGGATCAGCTTGCGCTCACGGTCACGGGTTCTCAGCTCCAGCGAAAACTCCTCTTCCAGAGTGGCTCGGTCGCTGGGGTCAGGCAGGTTGGCAGTCTCATCCTGCATGTGGTGCACGGTGCGATCCACTTCTGCCATCAACTGGTGCTTCCAGGCCAGAAGAATCTCCTCGAAGTGCTTCTTCTGCTGGTCATTCATGTACTCTTCGCCCTTTTTGGGCTTGTAGGGGGCAATGCCTCCAATCAGGGTGGATTGCTTTTTTGCTGGGGCCATAGGGTTGTTTCTCCGGACGCCATTTTTGGAAAGGGCGCATTGATACCAGATTGTTCCGGTTCTGGCAACATTACTGTGTACTATTCAACCTAGTTCATTGCTCTGTTATTGTAGCGCCGAAACGGAAGTGGTCGCTACCTGAAAAATGGGGCCGACCCGATCACCACAGGAGAGAGCAATGAGAGCAATGATTTTTGATGTGGATGGCACCCTGGCAGATACCGAAAGGGATGGTCATCGGGTAGCCTTCAACCTGGCTTTTGCAGAGGCGGGGCTGGACTGGGAGTGGAATGAGACGCTCTATGGAGAGTTGTTGGCGGTGACCGGCGGCAAGGAGCGCATCCGCAACTTTATCGACACTCAGCACCCCACCGTTCCGGATGTGGAGGATCTGACGGAGTGGATTGCCGGACTGCATGCCGCCAAGACTCGCCACTTTGTAACCTTGATGGAGCAGGGGAAAATTCCGCTGCGCAGTGGGGTAAAGCGGTTGTTGACCGAAGCACATGAGACCGGTGTTCCACTGGCCATTGCCACGACCACCACGCCGCAAAATGTCTCTGCGTTACTCAACAGTGCCCTGTTCGAGGGGGCGGAGTCGTGGTTCGAGGTGATTGGGGCCGGTGATATTGTACCGGCCAAGAAGCCGGCACCGGATATCTACACCTACGTAATGGAGCAGATGGGGCTGCAACCGGAGCAGTGTATCGCCTTTGAGGACTCCTCCAATGGTATTCGTTCCTCACGCGCGGCCGGCTTGAAGACCATTGTCACGGTAAATGGCTACACCGCAGAGGATGATTTTAGTGAGGCCGTACTGGTGCTTGACCAGATGGGGGAGGAGGATGACCCCTGTACGGTATTGCAGGGGGAAGATAGCGGAAAGAAATGTCTGGATCTGGCGTGGGTTCAGCAGCTCTGGAGTGCGTGAACTGTGCAGATTACCCAACGTGCAGCGGAGATCGAGCCCTTTCATGTGATGGATATTCTGGCGCGTGCCCGTGCGCTGGAGGCAGAGGGGCGTTCCATCATCCATATGGAGATTGGTGAGCCGGACTTTGATACCCCTCAGCCGGTTGTCGATGCCGGGGTGGCTGCACTGCAGAGTGGCCACCACCACTACACCCCGGCACTGGGGTTACCCGAGCTGCGTGAGAAGATTGCACAGCACTATCGCCAGCAGGGGGAGGCGGTGGATGCGGGCCGTATCGCGGTCACCCCGGGCTCTTCGGGGGCGCTGCAGCTGTTGACCGCACTGCTGGTGAACCCGGGAGACGAGGTGTTGATGGCCGACCCTGGATACCCCTGCAATCGTCACTTTGTACGTCTGTTTGAGGGGCGGGTCTGTTCCATTCCGGTGGGGGTTGAAACCCGTTTTCAATTGACGGCAGAGCTGGTTGAACAGCACTGGCATGAACGTAGCAGGGTGGTGATGATCTCCTCTCCCTCCAACCCCACCGGAACGGTTATTGATGCAGAGGTGTTGCGACGGATCGCAGAGGTGGTGGAGGCGCGTGGCGGGGCACTGATTGTGGATGAGATTTACCATGGATTGATCTACGGTGAACGGGGCAGTTCTGCGGTCAACCTGCCGGGAACGGTCTTTGTGGCCAACAGCTTCTCCAAATACTATGGGATGACCGGCTGGCGCCTGGGGTGGCTGGTGGCTCCGGAGGCGGCCATGGCGGCACTGGATCGACTTTCACAAAATCTCTTTCTGGCAGCCCCTACACCGTCACAGTATGCGGCACTGAGTGCACTGGAGCCGCAAACCATCGAAATTCTGGAACAGCGTCGAGAATCATTCCGTCAACGTAGAGACTATCTCTATGAGGCACTGACGGAGCTGGGCTTCAAAATCGACCACCTGCCGGAAGGGGCCTTCTATCTCTATGCCGACTGTTCGGCACTGCATCAGGACAGCAGCCAGTTTGCGATGGAACTGCTGGAGCAGGCAGGGGTGGCGGTTACCCCGGGCAAGGATTTCTCCAGTGGAAACGCCCGAAACTGGATCCGTTTTGCCTACACGGTCTCCATTGAACAGCTGCGTGATGGGGTGGAGCGGATCCGCCAGTTTTTACAGCGATGAACCTGCAGCAGTTTCGTACCCTGCAGTTGCCCCCACAGCTGCAGCGTTTGGGAGAGTGGTGCGGTAGGGGCGTTGTCCTCGGCTGGTTCTGGTGGGTACTGATCGAGAAGGGGGCGCTGCAGTCTCTGCTCAACGGCCCCGGTTTGATGGAGATTCTGTTGGGACTGCCATTGATCCTGATTGTTCCGGCGATCCTCTATACCATGGTGTTTCTATTGCTGCGGGTTTGGGTCTGGGTTCACTTGCCATCGGAGGGGGAGATTGAGCAGGGGCGCTAGTACTCCAACCACATTGTATTGACCGTCTCAGAATCTCCACCCGGAGTTCGAGACAAGGCGCAGCTATGCAGGTATAGCCACTCTATATCAAATAGCTGCATCCGCCCCGAACGGCCAAAGGCCGGTAACGCCGTATCGGGCCCCGGGCGGGTTTCCCTTCGGGCAAGCCTGAATAGGGCCATCTGCTTCGTTGTCCTCTCTTGAATTAACTACGGTTAGTCCTGCGTTCGTCCGCCTTGCAGCTCACCCTATTCAGACTTGCTGAGACGGTCAATACAATGTGGTTGGAGTACTAGTACTCTGGCAACTTTGGATTGATGGATTGAGTAGTGGTCCTTTTGTGACTACAATGCTGTGTAATTAACCTTGTTAAGGAGTCATGGTCGTGAGCATTGCAGACACCTATGTTCGGGCACGAATTGATACTGTAACCAAGGAGCGGGCCAGCGAAGCACTCAATGCAATGGGGTTGTCCGTTTCAGATGCAATCCGGATGTTGATGATGCGTATTGCTGATGAACATCGTCTTCCCTTCGATGTCAAAGTACCCAACGCCACAACCCGTGAGGCTATTGCCGAGCTTGAATCAGGCAAAGGCAAGCAGTTCAGTAGTATTGATGATCTGATGGGCGACCTGAATGCGGACGATTGAACGAGCGTCTGTGTTCAAGAAGGACTTCAAGCGGGTCAAATCAACACCAAAACACGCAAAAGAGATTGAGCAGCTACTCAAGGATGCATTGATGCTTCTTCTCAATGATTTGCCTCTACCTGAGAAGAATAGAGACCACGACTTGACGGGTAACTGGGTGGACTATCGAGAGTGCCACCTAAAACCGGATCTGCTGTTGATATACAAGAAGGTGGATAGCGAAGTTCTACGTTTGGCCCGACTGGGGTCACATAGTGAGCTGTTCGGGTGACAGAGCGTAAATTACGAGGTTTTCTTATGAGCCGTACCTCCCTGATGCACCTGCCTCCTGCTCCACGAGCTTTGCCATCTTCTTGTCCTCGATAGCTATATGCCGTACCAACCAATCTCTCAGATAGGTCATCACATCGTACTGGGAGGTCAGTGGACTGATGTGCAGCTCCTCATAGAACTGTTTAAGTCGTTTTCTGAAGTGGTTGTGCATCTGTTGGTGATTTTCGACTTCACCATAACCATAGCGCTCCATCATCTTCTCTTCGGCAGAGAAGTGTATCTGTGCATATTGGTATAACCTTTTCATCAGTTTGGCAACCTTGTCGGCACCGAGA
This sequence comes from uncultured Piscirickettsiaceae bacterium, assembly GCA_964344435.1. Classification (GTDB taxonomy): domain Bacteria; phylum Pseudomonadota; class Gammaproteobacteria; genus Thiopontia. The sequence goes on from CAYFNH010000011.1 coordinate 15,906, forward strand.
TGCTTGGTGACGGTATCGTGCAACTGATTGATGATGTCGATCAGATAACGGTGGTGCTCATCGATTGCATCAATGCCGACACTCAGTGAGCCATCCCAAACCACCCAGGAGCCCTCTTCCGCCTTGGCAATGGTGGGTAGTTGCAGGCTCTCTTCCGGGTTGATCACCTCATCACGATAGAGTTCACGAATTCGCAGAATTTCCGGTAGTGCCTGCTGGAAAGCGTTCACCACCGCGGGATCGAACTTGATGCCAGATTGTTCTCCGATCCACTTCAGCGCCTGCTCCACACTCCAGGGCTCCTTGTAGGGGCGTCTGGAGATCAGGGCATCGAACACATCTGCAACAGAGCAGATTCTACCGAACAGGGGAATCTCTTCACCGCGCAGACCATTGGGATAACCACTGCCATCCCAGTTCTCATGGTGCGTCAACGCTACCTCTCTGGCGAACTGCATCAGCTGTTCATCTCCATCCAGTAGCACCCCGCCGATTACCGAGTGCTGTTTCATGGTATCGAACTCACTTGCACTGAGGCGCCCCGGTTTCAGCAGGATTGTATCGCTGATCCCGATCTTGCCTACATCGTGCATCGGTGCAGCAATGCTCAACTGCTCCCGTAGCTCTGCTGAGAGCCCCATCGCCTTGCCGATGGCAACGGCAAAGTGGGTCATCCGCATTACATGCATACCGGTCTCGTTATCACGATATTCCGAGGCGACCCCCAAACGGTAGATCGCATCGGCATGGGCCAGCTCGAGTTCAACCTGGCGGAGTTTCAGGGCCTCGTTGGTACTGTAGCGTGCCATTACAGCGGAGGCGATCCGGCTCAGATCCGATAGTACTTCCAGGGTGTCTTTATCAGGTAGCCAGCCGTTTTTAAGGCGGTAGGCCAATACGCCCTGATTATCGGAATCGAACAGCAGTGGCAGTACCAACAGCTGATTAGACGATGTCTCGATAGCAGCAGAACCAGGTTCTTTTCCAAGCGACCTGGTATAGGCCTGCTCTCCGATATCGAGGGCCTCTGACTCCAGTCCATCGGCCCAGAGTGCCTCCTCGTTTTGATCCTCCGGATTGAAGTATTCAATCGGTATCAACCCTCCTCTGGGGTTGCGTAACATCATTACACCCGATGGGTGGGTAGGCAGGTCGGAGAGCAGTTGAATTACCGATGCGACCTGCTCCAGTAGTTGGTTCAGATTGGTATGCCCCCCTCCGAGCATGCTGAGATCTGCGAATCGCCGACTGATCTCACTCTCTCCATGTGTAAACACCATGACTACCTCCTTCTTGGCGTATCCTTTATCTATCCTTCAAGGATTTTATCGCAATTATTGAACTAACTCTTGATAGTTATAAACGATATATCAACCTTATCGAAATCACGTAGTATCTGGATCCAGCATCACGGCGTTCTGTGATGGTGTTGCAACAGAGCCTGAAGTGTCTCTGCCAGCTGCTCGTTGAGTACTCCCGGTTGTGCGCGCCACTGCCAGTTCCCCTCGGTCGTACCGGGTGTGTTCATGCGGTGGTTGCTATCGAGTCCCAGCAGATCCTGTAGTGGCAGGATAACGCTCTCTGCAGGGGATTCCAGTAGCCGCTCGATCAGTTGCCAGTGTAGTGGTGGAGGTGATGATTTTAGTGTGAACTGCAGCCTGGCCTGCTGTTTCAGTGGGGCTTCGAGTGTGTCATACCAGCCAACCAGGGTGTCGTTGTCATGGGTGCCGCTATAGGCGATGGTGTGGGGAGTGTGGTTCCGTGGCAGATGGGGGTTGTCGGCGTTGCCATCCAGAGCAAATTGCAATACTGCCATACCGGGTAGTTGGTGGCGTTCACGCAGTTCGTGAACCTCTGCGGTAATCAGCCCCAGATCTTCGGCGATGATCGGTAGTGGGCCTCCCAGGGTGTTGTGCAGGGTGGTGAGGAGGGCATCGCCGGGAGAGGTTTTCCACTCACCGCTGCGCGCATCTTCGGCATCTGCAGGAATGGACCAGTAGGCGCTGAGACCACGAAAGTGGTCAAAACGGACTCCGTCCACCCGCTGCAGCACGCTACGAAAACGTTCAATCCACCACTGAAATCCCTCCATTTGGTGGGCAGGCCATGCATAGACTGGGTTACCCCAACGCTGACCGAGTTCCGAGAAGTAGTCGGGGGGAACCCCGGCAACCTGAGTTGGTTGGCCTGCTGCATCCAGTTGGAACAGCTCGCGATGCGCCCAGACGTCGACACTGTCATGGGCGCAGAGGAAAGGGAGATCTCCGATGAGGGTGATGCCATGCTCTCTACAGCGCTGGTGCAGTTGTTGCCAGCGCTGCTCAAACAGCCACTGGCGCCACTCGATCTGTTCAAGCTCATCCCGGTGGGTTTGCTGTAGTTGTTCGAGTGCGCCCGGATCCCGATCCCGCAGAGGTGCGGGCCACTCATACCAAGGGCATTGCTGCTGTTGATGCAGCAGGGTAAAGAGCGCGTAGTCACGCAGCCAGTAGTGGTTCTGCTGTCGAAATGGTTCGAGCCGGTTGTGGTCGATCTGCTGCGCTTGAGCGCGTGACTGTGGCGGCAGTAGGGCCTCATTGGCGGCAAAGCTGCAGTGGCTGTTGTAAGGTGAACCATCTGCCGACACCGGGTTGAGCGGCAGCAGCTGCCAGATGGAGAGACCGGCACGGATGAGAAAGTCGATCAGTGGTTCAATATCGTCCAGCGTTGCACTGGGGCCGGAACCCGGTAATGAGGTAGGGTGGAGTAGCAGACCGGCGTTGCGCACTAACAGTTTCTCTTCATGGTACCGGTACCCTCTGTGCTTCCGCTACGGGTGTCGATCGGCTGCTGCAGGGTGACTGGTGGCTCCTCTCCAGCCATCAGGTAGAGGTTTTGCAGGTGGGTACGAAACAGTTGGTCAAACTCTGCTGCAGCTTGGCTGGGGGGCTCCTCTCCCAGCCACCAGAACCAGTCGGAGCTTTCACAGATGGCGAGCTGCATCTCCAGTAACCGATCTCTTTCCGGATTGTCGAGATGGGGGAGGATCTGTTGAGTCGCCTCCGCCAGCAGTGCCCAGGCTCGGTTCTTCTCACGGTTGCCAATCCAGGTGGAGAGAGTGCCGTAGACCCAGCTGCCGGTGCTGATCCGGTCCACCTCAATGGCACGGCTGGCTGCCCCTTGCTCCAGGGCTGCACTGAAGGTGGTCAGCTCGATTTGGGGATGCTCTGCTAGGCGTTGATAGAGTGTGCGCAGGAAGTGCCAGCCATTTTGTGGGTAGTGTTCCCAGGCGTTTTCTCCATCCATGATGATGGAAAGCAGGTTGTCGGGATGCCACGATGGACTGGAGCCGATGGTCAGGATCTGTTCGATCAGATCGTGGATGGCGTCATCCGAGTGCCAGGGGGCATAGACAAAGCCGATACGATCGGAGAGCTGGTCATGGCGGGGAAAACAGTGCAGGGTGGAGTGTGCAAGCCTCAGTGGGATACCGGGCTGTTGCTCCTGCTGGGGATGGTTTTGCAAGGTGTTGCGCCATACTGCTTCACCGGAGGCACACCACTGAAAACCAAACGCTGCGGCCATCTGCAGGGTGGCTGTACTGACTGCCCCTTCAGAGGGCCAGAGCCCTGCCGGGGTAAAGCCAAAGTGGTGGTGGAAGCGCTCAATGGCCTGCCTGAAGTGCCAGCGCGCCCGCTGTTCCCCGGCCGGATAGGCCCCTTCCGGTAGTGGGGCCTCTGGCTGCTGTTCTCGTGCACACTGGTAGTCCAGCAGTAGCGGGATGATCGGGTGGGCATAGGGGGATAGGGTCAGTTCTACTCGTCCCTGTTGGTGAAGGCTACGGTAACGTGGTATCAGTTGAGCCATGGTCTGCTGTATCAGCTTCAGCAGCTCGCGCCGATCCTCTGTATCAAACCCCTCCCCCCTGTGGTAGAGGCGATCCGAGGTCGGGCTGGTCTGGCGTATGCTCTCTCCCAGCCAGCTGAGGTGGTGCCAAACCAGCAGGTCGTATAGGAACGGGTCGCTGAGATAGCTGGCGGGGTGTTCTCCAGCAGTGATCAGCTGTGCCAACCGTGCCAGTGATTGGTAGGGGGGGTGAGCTGCGATCATCTGCTGTGGGTGTGAGCGCAGACAGGCCTTGATCAGCGTCAGACGCTGGTCGTTCTGTTCTGGGAGAGGACGATCCCCGGCCAGGAAGGCCAGTAGAGGGTCCTGCAGGGGGGTGCCACAGCGCAGATGTGAATCGATCTCCTCGGCATAGTCGACGATCTCATCCAGCAGAATGGGGACAAAGTTGACCGTTGCCCTGGCCCCATCGACGCTCTCCAGGTGGTAGGCCATATCGGCATAATCCTTGATCGCGTGAAGATAGGTCCAGGGCTGTTCCACCTCGCCACTGAGCAGGTTGCGATAGCTCGGCTGATGCATGTGCCACATCAGGGCGAGGCGCACGGGTTGTCTGCCCATTACCCGGGGTTACCCCTCGGAATCGTGAAAGCGCTGCCCCATGGTTTCGGGGGTTACCAGTACGATCTTCTTGTCATCGGTAACGGTAAAGCGCTTGCGATCCTCCTCTTCATTGACGCCGATCTGGGTGCCATCGGGGATGATGGTGTTCTTGTCGATAATGGCGTTGTGAATAATACAGTTTTTACCGATGGTGACGTTGGTCAGTACCACGGTGTTGATCACCTGGCTGTAGCTCTCGATGCGTACCCCGGAGAAGAGCAGGGAGCAGACGACTTCGGCGCCGGAGACAATGCAGCCACCAGAGACCAGAGAGTCGACGGCCATGCCACGACGGTGGTCGTCGTTGAAGACAAATTTGGCAGGGGGGAGTTGTGGCTGATAACTCCAGATCGGCCAGTTACTGTCGTAGAGGTCGAGTTTCGGCTCCAGCCGTACCAGATCCATGTTGGCATCCCAGTAGGATTCGATGGTACCAACATCGCGCCAGAATGACTGTATCCCCTCCGGGTTGGTAAAGGGGTAGGCGTACACCTTGAAGTCGGGATAGATGCGGGGCAGGATGTCCCTGCCGAAGTCATGTGATGAATTGGGGTCGTTGGCGTCCTCAATCAGCTTGTCACGCAGAAACTTCTTGTTGAACACATAGATCCCCATCGATACCAGGGAGAGCCCGGGCTTGCCGGGAATCTCGGGGGGATGCTCCGGTTTCTCGACAAAGCCGGTAACCCGCATTTCGCTGTCGACGGCCATCACGCCAAAGCGGTAGGCCTCACTGCTGGGTACCTCCAGGCAGACAACAGAGACATTGGCTTCACGATCCACATGGTCGGTTACTAGCGGACCGTAGTCCATCTTGTAGACATGGTCTCCCCCCAGGATCAGCACATACTCTGGATTGTGGTTACGGATGATATCCAGGTTTTGATAGACTGCATCGGCCGTACCGCTATACCAGCTCTTTTCGACCCGCATCTGGGCCGGCACGATCTCGACAAATTCGCCAATCTCGTCACGCATGAAATTCCATGCCCGCTTGAGATGGTGGATCAGGGAGTGGGCCTTGTATTGAGTCAGTACACAGATCCGCTTGATGCCTGAGTTGACGCAGTTGGAGAGCGGGAAATCGATGATGCGAAACTTGCCACCAAAGGGAACCGCCGGCTTGGCGCGCCAGCGGGTCAGTGCCCCCATGCGATTGCCTTCCCCCCCTGCCAGTACGATGGCGAGGGTCTTGCGTAGCAGTAGCCCATCTACACGGGCATGATGGTTTTCAGAGTCATGGTTGTTCATGGTGGTTAACCCGTTGTTAGCGTGAGAGGGTTTCTATATGGGCCTCCACCATCTTTTCGGCGGTGATCCAGTCCTCCATCTCATAACCGGGTGCAAAATCCCGTTTTTCGGCCAGGTAGTAGGCGGCCTCGGCAATCATCCGGTAACGCTGCTCCGCGGTGACCCGGTTGGCAACTACAGGTTTGTTGGCCGGGGTGGCGGTACGACGCTTTTTGGTGGCCCGTTTTTTCTTGGTAGCAGACTTCTTTACTGCACCTCTCTTCTTGCTGGCAATTGGTTTGCCGGGTTCGGTTTTGGCGGTTGGTTGGTTTGTTCCGGTAGCGACAGCTCCCTTTTTCAAGGTTCTTTTTTTAACACTGCGCTTCTTTTTAGAGGCGGCCGTTTTTTTGCGAGGAGTAGATGGAACAGTTTTCTCTTCAGTCATAAATGGTGGTCTCTCGATGGTAGATAATCCAGCCACGCTAGCGTGACCATGTTTCAGTTTGATGAATTCAGTAGTATCGGGCAAGGAATCATCCAGCTACCCTACTGTTATGGCAACACCTTTTTGAAGGGTTTTACGGTAACCTGTCTGTAGACCCCGGCTTTCAGATAGGGGTCCGCATTGGCCCAGCTCTGTGCAGACTCCAGGGAATCAAACTCTGCAACGACCAGACTGCCGCTGAAGCCGGCGGGGCCGGGGTCTTCGCTGTCGATGGCCGGGTGAGGGCCGGCCAGTAACAGCCGTCCCTGCTGTTGCAGTTGCTCTAGTCGTTCGAGGTGAGCGGGTCGCGTGGCAATACGTTTCTCCAGGCTGTTCTCGGTATCTTCACTGATGATGGCGTAGAACATGGTTCACTCCTGTGTCTCGGAGGACGGCTCCTCCTCCATGTGACGGGTCATATAGAAGGCCTGGGCAATGACAAAGGCAAAGGTGAGCCCCATCACACCGAATAGCTTGAAGTTGACCCAGATCTCCTCACGTACCTTCTCGTCCAGATCCAGTCCATAGTAGAAGGCGACATAGATATTGATGAACCCCACCAGAATAAAGAAGATACCCCAGCTCCAGTTCAGCCGGTTCCAGACAGGACGGGGGAGGGTGACGCTCCCACCCATCATCCGTTCCGCCAGTGGCTTCTCACCGATATAGAGGCTGCCGATGAAGGCAAGTCCAAAGACCCAGTTGACCACCGTTACCTTCCATTTGATGAAGGCAGCATCCTGAAACAGTAGTGTGGCCCCACCCAGCACCGTGATCAGCCCCAGAGTAACCAGATGCATCTTCTCGAAACTGCGATTTTTCAGCCAATAGAGCCCCACCTGAAGGGCAGATGCGGCGATGGCTACGGCGGTTGCAACAAAGATATCGTAACTCTTGTAGGCGACAAAAAAGAGAATGACGGGAAACAGATCAAAGAGGAATTTCATAAAGCTGGAAGTGTTAGAATGTACCGTTTTTATCGCTCCATCATACCACACCCATCCTCTTCCAATATGTCGTGCAACTACGATCTACACAGCCACTCGACCGTGTCGGACGGTACCCTGTCTCCGGCAGAGCTGGTGCTGCGTGCAAAACAGAAGGGGGTGGATGTGTTGGCGTTGACCGACCATGATGAGGTGGGCGGAGTGAATGAGGCAACCGTAACAGCAAGCAAGGCAGGTATCACTCTGTTGGCAGGGGTTGAGATCTCGGTCAGCTGGGGCAGACAGACCGTGCATATCGTTGGACTGAATATCGACCCCAGGGATGAGGCGCTCGATACCGGCTTGGAACGGTTGCGCGATTACCGGGTCTGGCGTGGTGAGGAGATTGGCCGCAGACTGGAACGAGCGGGAGTCGAGAATGCCTATGCCGCTGCACTGCAACACCGCAAGGGGGAGTTGTTGACCCGAACCCACTTTGCACGCATGTTGCTGGAGCGAGGGGTGGTGACCGAGATGCAGCAGGCCTTCAAGCGTTATCTGCTGACGGGAAAGCCGGGGCATGTACCCGGCAAGTGGGCTACGCTGGAGGAGGCGCTGGGGTGGATCCATGCGGCTGGTGGGGTTGCGGTGGTGGCCCATCCGGCACGCTACAACATGACGCGCACCAAGTTGCGTCGCCTGCTGCATGAATTTATCGAGCTTGGCGGAGAGGGGCTGGAGGTGGTCTCCAGCAGCCATAATGTGAATGAGATTCACACCATGGCACAACATGCGCTGGATCTGGGGTTGGCGGCCTCTCGCGGCTCCGACTTTCATGATCCCGAGTTTCGCTGGATTGAGTTGGGACGGTTGCCACCCCTGCCGAAAAAATGTGAGCCCATCTGGAACCGTTTTGAGTGACCATATATCAATGATGTCAAAAGTAATGGCCGTTCCTGTCTGTGACACGCTCAAGCACACCCCTGTGTCGCTCGACTGTGTGCATCCCTGTCCACAGACGGCCACGGATCAGGACTGCACCATTACTTTCGAGACTATTTACAACAGGAATAGCAGCAATGGCACAGTTTCTTGAAATCCACCCGCAAAATCCACAATCGCGGCTGATTCAGCAGGCGGTTGATATCGTGCGCCGTGGCGGTGTGATTGCCTACCCAACCGACTCCAGCTACGCACTCGGTTGTCATATTGGCGACAAGCAGTCGATGGAGAAGATTCGGCGTATCCGCAAGGTGGATGCCAACCACAACTTTACTCTGGTCTGCCCCAATCTGGCCGACCTCAGCCTCTATGCCAAGGTGGACAACACCTCTTTCCGCTTGATGAAGCGGGTAATGCCGGGCCCCTACACCTTCATTCTCAAGGCGAGCCGTGAGGTACCTCGCCGACTGCAGCACCCGAAGAGAAAAACCATCGGCTTGCGGGTGCCGGACAATCCAATTGCCACAGCCTTGATGGAGCGTTTGGGGGAGCCACTGATGAGCTCCACCCTGATCCTACCCGGTAGAGAGTTTCCGATTGCCGATGCCGAGGATATCGATGCGCAGATCGCCAACCAGCTTGACCTGATCATTGATGGTGGTCACTGCGGCGTGGAGCCGACCACAGTGGTCAATATGGAGGAGCGGATCCCGGTGGTGACCCGTACCGGTTGTGGTGATCCGTCTCCGTTTGAGTAGCTTGCGGCAGGTATAATTGTTTCAATGAAAGAGTTCACCATGATGCAGACCATCGCCATCTGGGCGTTGCCGGTACTGTTTGCGATTACCGTGCATGAGGTGGCGCACGGTTGGGTGGCGAAGCTGCGTGGGGACAAGACGGCGATGATGCTGGGGCGTCTCACGCTGAATCCGGTCAAGCATATTGACCCGGTTGGTACCGTGCTGCTGCCACTGCTGTTGGTGGTAATGGGAACCGGTTTTGTCTTCGGCTGGGCCAAGCCGGTGCCGGTCACCATGCAGAATCTGCATAGCCCCAAAAAGGATATGGTCTGGGTGGCACTGGCTGGGCCTGCCTCCAATGGTCTCATGGCTCTGCTGTGGCTGGGGATCATGCTGGTCGGAGCTCTTTCTCTGCCATTTTCGGCATGGGTGGCTGAGCCGCTACTCTACATGGGGCAGGCGGGGGTGATGATCAACGTGGTGCTGATGGTGCTTAACCTGGTGCCGCTGCCCCCGCTTGATGGAGGGCGCATTGTTACCGGGTTGTTGCCGGGTAGACTCTCCTGGCAGTTCAGTCGTATTGAACCCTACGGCTTTTTCATCCTGATCGCGCTATTGGCAACCGGTATACTGGGACAGGTGCTGGGGCCACTCATCTTCGGGATCAGCAAACTTCTCTTCTCTTTTGCAGGTATTTGACACTTCATGAACTCTGTTACCAACAGCAACGCAACTATTCCCTCACAATTTCAACGGGTGGTCTCCGGTATGCGCCCCACCGGCAACCTCCACCTGGGGCACTACCATGGGGTGCTCAACAACTGGGTACGCCTGCAGCATGAGTATGAGTGTTTCTTCTTTGTTGCCGACTGGCATGCGCTGACCACCCACTATGAAGATCCGGCGGTGATTGAGCGTAGTGTCTGGGAGATGGTGGTGGACTGGCTTGCTGCCGGGGTCAACCCCAAGGAGGCACGCATCTTTATCCAGTCGCGGGTGCCGGAACATGCCGAACTGCATACCCTGCTCTCGATGATGACACCATTAAGCTGGCTGGAGCGGGTGCCGACCTACAAGGATCAGCAGGAGAAACTGAAGGAGAAAGATCTCTCAACCTACGGTTTTCTGGGGTATCCACTGCTTCAGAGTGCCGATATTCTCGCCTACCGGGCAGCCCACGTTCCGGTCGGTGAAGATCAGGTGGCCCACGTCGAATTGACCCGTGAGGTGGCTCGGCGCTTCAACCATCTCTATGGTAAGGAGCCCGGCTTTGAGGAGAAGGCGGAGCAGGCGGCAAAGAAGATGGGCAAGAAAAACGCCAAGCTCTATGCCCGTCTGCGCAGGAGCTTCCAGGAAGAGGGAGATCATGAGGCGCTGGAGACCGCGCGGGCGCTGCTCGAATCACAGCAGAACATCACCATTGGAGATCGCGAGCGGCTGTTTGGCTATCTCGAGGGAGGGGGCAAGATCATCCTGCCGGAGCCACAGGCGCTGCTGACCAGAGCCTCGAAAATGCCGGGATTGGATGGACAGAAGATGTCCAAGTCCTACGGCAACACCATTTCACTGCGTGAACCGGCAGAGGTGGTAGAGAAGAAGATCCGTACCATGCCGACCGATACCAACCGGGTGCGCAAAACCGATCCCGGGGAGCCGGCTCGCTGTCCGGTCTGGCAGCTGCATGAGGTCTACACCGATGAGTCGGTACGTGCCACCCTGGCAGAGGGGTGTAGAAGTGCAGGTATTGGGTGTATCGACTGCAAGCAGCCGGTGATTGACGGAGTACTGAAGGAGTTGGAGCCGATGCGTGAACGGGCCCAGGGCTTCACCGATGATCCTTCGCTGGTTCGCAGCATCATCGAGGAGGGGTGTGAATTGGCCCGGGAAGAGGCTAAACGGACCATGGTCGAAGTGCGTAAGGCCATGGGGCTCTCCTACAAGTGATTGAGCGCGTGGTGTGAACGAAGAGCTGCCGCTGGCGGATGAGGTCGAGCTGGAGCAGCAGGCGCTGCTGCAGGAGATCCGGGTGCGTGGTGAGCAGTTGGAGGTGCTGCCGAAGGATCTCTATATCCCGCCCGAGGCGCTCAAGGTGGTGTTGGATGCCTTCGAAGGGCCGCTGGATCTGTTGCTCTATCTGATTCGCAAGCAGAATCTCGATGTGCTCAATATTCCCATTGCCGAAGTGACCCGGCAGTACATGCACTATGTGGAGATGATGCAGGCACTCAACCTGGAGTTGGCCGCAGAGTATCTGGTGATGGCGGCGCTGTTGGCGGAGATCAAATCCCGCATGCTGCTGCCACGCCATGATGAGGTGGAGGATGAAGAGGATCCTCGTGCCGAGCTGATCCGGCGACTGCAGGAGTATGAGCAGTTCAAGCGGGCAGCCGAGGATATTAACGAACTGCCGCGCCTGGAGCGGGATATCAACCCGGTCGAGATTGCCCCACCATCTCGTGGAGCCCGTCCACAGCCGGAGGTACAGCTGCAGGCACTGTTGACCGCCTTTGCCGAGGTGCTGCAGCGGGCCGAGCTGTTCAATAGCCACCATGTACAGAAAGAGCCGCTCTCGATCCGTGAGCGCATGAGCCGGATCCTGATCAAGCTGGAGGAGTTGCGTGAAAGTGATGCTCAGTTTATCGAGTTCGAGACCCTGTTCGATATTGAAGAGGGGCGACCCGGTGTGGTGATTGCGCTGATGGCAGTACTGGAGTTGATCAAGGAGGCGCTGATCGGGGTGGTGCAGAACGAACCCTACGGCCCCATCTATATCGGTCCCCCTTCAGAGCTTTCAGTAGAGATGGGAGAGCGGTTATGACGACTTTGCAGTTTTCATGGTGTAATCTTTTCAGAGCTTTATAAAATGGAAACCAATCTGAAAAATATTGTAGAGGCAGCATTGATGGCGGCAGGAAAACCGCTCAGCATCAAGTTGTTGCTGTCCCTGTTTGAGGAGGATGCACAACCGGAACGCAAGCAACTGGTGGCAGTGCTCAAGGAGTTGCAGCAGGAGTGCGAGGGGCGTGGCTATGAAGTGATCGAGGTGGCCAGTGGCTGGCGGATGCAGGTGCGGCAGGAGCTCTCGACCTGGATCAACCGCCTGTGGGAAGAGAAGCCGGCCCGTTACTCCCGAGCGCTGCTGGAGACCATGGCACTGATCGCCTACCGACAGCCGATTACCCGTGGTGAGATTGAGGAGATTCGTGGGGTGGCTGTCAGCAGCAATATCATGAAGACTCTGCAGGAGCGTGAGTGGATTCGCATGTTGGGTCATCGTGATGTGCCCGGGCGCCCGGCGATGTATGGCACCAGCCGTAAATTTCTCGACTATTTCGGTTTGAAGTCGCTGGAAGAGATGCCCACCTTGATGGAGTTGCGAGAGCTGGGGCCAATGAATGAAGAGTTCAAGCTGGGGGATGAGGAGCCTGCGTTGGAGGAGAGTGTGCAGCGACCAGAGCTGGAGCTGGTGGTCAACAATCGCGAGGAGGCAGAGCCCTCCGATGGAGTGGTGTGATGTCAAAAAACAGTGCAGAGAATCCGGTGCAGCCTGAACAGTCCACGGTAGAGTCTCAACCCCAGGGGGAACGGCTGCAAAAGGTGTTGGCACGGGCCGGTATCGGTTCACGTCGACAGGTGGAGCAGTGGATTCGGGAGGGGCGGATCAAGGTGAATCGCCAGCCGGCAGAGCTCGGAATGCGGGTGACTCGTGAGGATGAGATACGCCTCAACGGGGATCAGTTGCACCCGTTTCCCCGGGAAGGGGTTATCTCACAGGTACGGGTACTGCTCTATCACAAGCCTGCCGGGCAGGTGACCTCGCGCCGTGATCCGGAGGGGCGTGACACCGTCTTCAACCATTTGCCAAAGATTCGTGGGGCACGCTGGATTGCCATTGGTCGACTTGACTACAACACCTCCGGACTGCTGCTGTTCACCACCGATGGGGATCTGGCTCACCGTCTGATGCACCCCTCTACCGAGATAGACCGTGAATATGCGGTGCGGGTGCTGGGAGAAGCCACTCCCGAGCAGTTGCAACAGCTACGTACCGGGGTAGAGTTGGAGGATGGCGTAGCTCACTTCAGTGATATTGTGGAGTCGGGTGGGGCTGGGGTGAACCACTGGTATCATGTGGTCTTGCAGGAGGGGCGCAACCGTGAGGTACGCAGAATGTGGGAAGCGGTTGGGCTTACCGTTAGCCGATTGATGCGGGTGCGTTACGGTACCATCTTCCTCGACAAGCGGGTGCGGGCAGGAAAAAGCCGTGAACTTGAGCGAGATGAGGTGCGGCAGCTGCAAGAGGTTGCCGGGATTGCGCCGAATGCGCCGCTAGCCCTCAAGCCGTCTCACTCTGAACCGCGTCGCGGTGCGTCTCGCAGAAAACGGATTCAGCACAGGGCTGCACCCCGTGGCCGTAAACAGTGATCCGGTAACGGTTTACCAACAGCTCCTTGACCACTATGGGCCGCAGCATTGGTGGCCGGCGGAGAGCCCGTTCGAGGTAATGGTGGGGGCAATTCTCACCCAGAACACCAGCTGGAGTGGGGTTGAAAAGGCGATTGCCAACCTGCGCAGCGCCAGACTGCTCACCCCTCAGAAAATACTGGCCTGCCCACCGCCACAGCTTGGCGAGCTGATTCGTCCTTCGGGCTATTACAATCTCAAGTCCGCACGCCTGAAAAACTATAGTGAGTGGTATCTTCAACACCGAGATACGCTACCACAGAGAGAGACGGCATCACTGCGCGATGCACTGTTGCAGATCAACGGAGTGGGGCCAGAGACTGCGGACGATATTCTCCTTTATGCCTTCAGGCGTCCGGTCTTTGTGGTCGATGCCTATACCCGGCGGATCTTTCAGCGGCTGGGGTGGTTACAAGGGGGTGAGTCCTACGAGCAGATACGTCTGCGGGTTGAGAGCAGATTTGCCCGTCGCAAGGAGTCTGAACAGGTGGAAATTTACTCGGAGCTGCATGGTCTGGTCGTGAATCACGCCAAACAGCACTGTAAAAAAAGTCCGGACTGTAGTGGCTGCCCCCTCGTGCAATGTCCCGAAAAGAGGCAAATACACACTGATTAAAAAATAGGCAATAGGTAGAAGTCTCGGTTACTATGCTTTTTAGAGTATGCTTCTGCTGGTTATCTACAAGGTTATCCACAGCCACTGTGGAGAAGCATCTTTCCATCCGGTGGCTCAACAGATTAGTGTTCAGAGCGATATGTTAGATTACATATTCACTATAACCTGTTGATCTTTATGTTTTGGGTTGTTCGACCGTAAGTTTTTTCTTAAGTTGTTGTTTTTTTGTCTGATCAGTAAGCAGATAAGTTTTATCTATTTTAGAGATGGATGATATCCACAGGTAGGGATTGGTGTCTGTGGCCCCATGAAAAAACGGCGCTAAGGGAGTTATCCCCAGCGCCGTCTTGGCACACTGTAAAAGAAGGGGAGTGACTTAGCGCCGATAGTAGGGGTAGGGAGCCATCGGTACCGGCATGCGGATGGGGGGTAGAGGCCTGGGGGCATAGTAGGGCCTGGAGCGCATTGGCTGTCGATAGCTGCTGTATGGCGCGGCGGCTGCCGGTGCCCGACGTTGGTAATAATCCCTGGGGGCAGGAGGAGGGGTTGGCCTGGCTGGAATTGGTGGCGGGGGAGGTGTGCGCCTGGCCATGGATGCAGCGGGGGCGGCCGGAGCGGATTGCGGAGCCGCCACCCGTCCAGTCTGTCTCGGTGCTGGTTGAGGGCGAACAGGTTGTCTGGGGGCAGAGAGGTTGCCCGACTGGACATTCATGCCAAAGGGCTGTTCAGGTTGGCGGGTCTGGCTGAAGTCGATAGTAACCCCCGGCCCCTCTTCCGGGTCATCCAGTGAACTGGGCTCAAGGCCCCAGGCGGTAGCCAGATCATTGTCACTGCCCCAGGGGCTGAACCACTGGGCAAGAGTGTTGGTGGAAATGCCGACGCCGCCGATCAGCAGCAGGGCAGACAGTAGGGTACTTTTTTTCATCAGGGTTGCCTCACATTGGAATAGGAGGATGATAGCAAAACTGCCTGGTAACTGCTCATGGGGTGAGCTGAAGTTACCCCGCGACAATCAGTCATAAAGCCCCAGTTGATTCTGCCGGATCACCTTCTCCAGCGTCTCCATATACTCGCTTCCGTTCTTGGCATAGCGTCCCAACCCCTTCGCCAGCATGGTTCCGGTCGGAGAGAGCAGGCTTACTCGCTGCTGGTGACGGAGGATACGCAGGGCCTTGAAAGCGCTGCGGGTATTGAGAATATGAGTATATTTACGGATGGCTGCCTGCAGACTGGGATAGCGCTCCACCTCATGGGTGGCCCCCTCTGCACGCGCCTTGGGTACGATTCCGCAACCTGGTGTGGAGCACCAGATGCCAAAAAAGTTATTTCCCTCCTGAGCAAAACGGGAGGTGCCCCAGGCGGACTCGATAGCGGCCTGTGCCACCAGCAACGAAAGTGGAATAATGTCGGTGCGCTTGATCAACGTGATCCAGCTTTTGTGGATATCGGAGTCAAAGTCCTTTACCTCCATGTGGTGTGCCAGTCGCAGTATCCAGAGCTGTTCCTTTCGACTGAGGATATCACCGGAGCGGTAGCGCAGATAAAGCCCCAGCAAAATGGTGCGCTGCTTCTCGAGTCCGTACAGTACCGGGCGGGCCGCCGTCAGAATGGTATTGATGAAGGCCTGCTTGCGAATTTTCGGGTCCTTGATCTGGCCAAATTGGGGCAGGGGCGGAGGCGTCTGTTTGGTGATCTCGGTAGTTGCCGAAATCTCCTCTGCAGAGGGTAGACCAAAGGCGCTTGCCGTCGTGCAAAACAGGGTTAGGAGTAATCCGTAAGATATTCTCATGTCAGGATTATTCCACTGCCTCATTTACAATTCTCTGAAGCAGTGCCTCTACCTCCAGCAGTACTGGACGGGAGCGTTCAGAGCCAATTTTTGATAGCTGTAGATAGGAGATGTGTACCCGTCCCGGCTCATCTGCATGGCTGTAGAGGGCGATGGAATAGGGGCAGAAGATGACATTGGCCGGGTCGGCATCGGTCATTTTGCGTGAGAGCTTGGCGCTGCAAAACTCAACTACCTCAGCACGGGAAAAGGCAGAGGTTGCCGCAGTATTGCTCTCTGTTTCCGACTCCCTCATCGGGTTGTCAATCCCCATGGTCGAGGTTGCCAGATCCACCACTGAGTGGGTTGCCTGCTGCACCTTGGCGACCAGATCCTTGCCGGTACGCTCCAGCATTCCACCAACATCGGAATGGTGTGCCACCACCAATCCCTGGTTGGTGATGCCCTCCTCAATGTAGCTCTTGATGGTGTCGAAATCCTCTTCAACGCTATGGTGAACCCAGATGCCATCTGCCAGTAGCGGAAGAGAGAGAGAGAACAGAAATAGTACAGAGATGATCTTTTTCATGGTGGTAGTCCTCCTGTCTGTGTGTATAGCGCTGTCCAGTCTACTCTGAATCCGTTGGTACGTCAGCCCTGTTTTCTTTACGGTTTTCGATAATCTGTCATCGGGCGATAGAGTTGGGTAGAATGGACATCATGCAGTCTACTTTGCGTTTACCACTCTGGGGGTTGTGGGTTCTGTTGCTGACGGCATGTTCCGAAGAGTCGTTTGATATCGACAACCTCTGTTCGATCTATGCGGCGCAGCCGCAGTGGGAGCAGGCGGCTCAACGTTCAGAGGCGCAGTGGGGAATCCCGCAGGAGTTGATGATGGCGGTGATTCGTTTCGAATCCTCCTTTGAGGCCGAGGCCATGGCCCCACGTCGGCGCTACTTTGGGTTTATCCCGGGGGAGCATCTCTCCAGCGCTTATGGCTTCTCTCAGGCGCTGGATCTAACCTGGGAGGAGTACCAGCAGAGGAGTGGGAATATGGATGCGGTACGTGACAACTTTGCCGATGCCATCGACTTCGTGGGGTGGTATCTCAACCGTACCCACCGCAGCCTGCAGATTCCTCGTAGTGATGGTTACCAGCTCTATCTTGCCTACCATGAAGGGCATCGCGGCTTTCTACGCAAGGATTATGAGCAGAAACCGGCATTGATGGCGGTTGCGCACCGGGTGAATGCTGCCCGTATCAATTACCGCATACAGTTGAAGCAGTGTCGGCCAGAGGCTGACAAAGTGGGCGGTTAATCAATGACTCGAACGTAATGGCAGCTCCTGCCTGCGACACACCCAAGCACATCCCTGTGTCGCTCGACTACTTTCGAGACGGTCAACGGATCCCGTCGAGCTCTCCGTCCATGTGAGCCTCGGTAAGCTCATCGAGGCCGCCAATGTGGTCATCCCCGAGAAAGATCTGTGGCACGGTACGGGCATTGTTGGTTCGCTTCAGCATCTCCTTCAACCCCTTCTGTGACTCATCCACTCGCACTTCGATGTATGAGATTCCCCATTTTGTCAGCAATGCCTTGGAACGGTCGCAACGGGGACAGCTGCCAGTACTGTAAATTTTGATTTTTCTCGCCATGGGGTGGTTTTCCTGAGTAAGAGAAGAGATGATATAAGGCATTGCATGAGTCCATTCATACCACCACTTCAGGGGTGAGCTGGATAGTTACCACAGATCGTAAACAGGAAGTGAGATGAATACAACTACTACTCCCCAAGCCACTTATCTCGACGACTACCGTGTACCGGACTATCTACTGCCGCAGGTGCGGCTCTTTTTTGATCTTGCCGAGGGAGCGACCCGGGTCAAGGCCAGTCTCGAATTTGAACCCAACCCGGCTGGGGAGGCAGGCGCTCCTCTGGTACTCCATGGTGGTGACCAGGAGCTGCTCTCTCTCAAGCTCGATGGCGTTACCCTGGCTCCGGAGCGCTATAGACGAGAAGGGGAGCATCTGACGATATTCGAGGTTCCGGATGGCCCCTTTGTGCTGCAGCAGGAGACCCGGCTCTACCCCGAAAAGAACTATGCGCTCGAAGGACTCTACCGTTCCGGACCGATCTACTGTACCCAGTGTGAGGCCGAGGGATTTCGCAAGATCATCCTGTTTCCGGATCGTCCCGATGTGATGTCCAAATTCAGTGTGACCATCGCCGCCTCTCCGGTACTCTGTCCGGTGATGCTCTCCAATGGCAACCGTACTGCCACCGGGGCCTTCCCGGATGGTCGTCACTGGGTTACCTGGGAGGACCCCTTCCCCAAACCGGCCTACCTGTTTGCTCTGGTGGCGGGTCAGCTGGAGGGGATTCAGGGGCAGTTCAAGACGCTGTCGGGCCGTGACGTGACCCTGCAGATCTTTACCGAACCCCACAATGTAGACAAGTGTGACCATGCCATGGCCTCGCTCAAGCGTGCGATGGCATGGGATGAGCAGGTCTATGGCTGCGAGTACGACCTCGATCTCTACAATATTGTTGCGGTGGATGACTTCAATATGGGGGCGATGGAGAACAAGAGTCTCAATATCTTCAACTCCAAGTTCGTCCTTGCTCGTCCCGATACCGCAACCGATGGCGACTACCAGAATATCGAGGCGGTCATCGGTCATGAATATTTCCACAACTGGACCGGAAACCGCATCACCTGTCGAGACTGGTTTCAACTCAGCCTCAAGGAGGGGCTGACAGTATTCCGGGATCAGGAGTTCACTGCCGACCACAACTCTCGTGCGGTCAAACGTATCCAGGATGTGCGTACCCTCCGAGGGGTACAGTTTGCCGAGGATGCCGGGCCGATGGCACATCCGGTACGCCCCGACCACTATATCGAGATCAGCAATTTTTACACCGTGACCGTTTATGAAAAAGGGGCGGAAGTGGTACGGATGCAACACACCCTGCTGGGGGATGAGCTCTATCGCAAGGGGATGGATCTCTACTTCCAGCGCCACGATGGAGAGGCCGTTACCGTGGAGGATTTTGTCGCCTGCATGGAGACCGCTTCAGGTCGAGATTTAACCCAGTTCAAGTACTGGTACACCCAGAAAGGGACACCACGTCTGCTCGCTACCTGGGAACAGGACGAGCGGCAGTTCAAATTGACTTTGGAACAGCAGCCACCTGAATCCTGGAGTGAAAGCGAACAGTCATCATGGCAACCACACCACATTCCGGTTGCGGTTGGGCTTCTCTCAAGACAGAGTGGCAGAGATCTGCTGCCAGAGGGCACTCACCTGCTGGAGCTGACCGAGCGTAAACAGACCTTCCGGTTCGAGGCCATTGAAGAGGCGGTAGTGCCCTCGCTGTTGCGTGGCTTCAGCGCTCCGGTATTGATGGGAACGGCGCATAGCGCTGAGGACAGACGATTCCTGATGGCCCATGACAGCGATCCCTTCAACCGTTGGGATGCAGGTCAACAGGTGGCGGAGGAGATGCTGTTGCAGATGGTGCAGCAGTACCAGCAGGGACAGACGCCTGAAGTGGATTCAAGCTGGCTGGAGGCACTTGCGCCTCTGCTCGCACAGGCCCATCAAGATCCTGCTCTGACCACCGAAGCCCTGATCCTGCCAACCGAACGCTGGCTCTCCGAGCGCATGGCAGTGGTCGATGTGGAGGGTATTCATGCGGCCCGTGAATTGGCCATCGAGGCGGTTGCCCGCCACTATCGGCAGCAGCTGGTGACACTCTACCAGGAGGCAGATGCAACGCAGGCCGATGGGAGAACCCTGCGCAACCAGCTGCTTGCACTGTTGAGTCGTTTGGGGGATGAGGAGATTATCCAGCTTGCGGTTGCTCAGTTCGAGCAGGCAGACAACATGAGTGAAGAGATTGGTGCACTTAATGTGCTGGAGCGACTTGGTGGCCAGGTTCGCCAGAGTGGGCTGGAACGGTTCTACCACAAATGGCAGGGGGAGCGTCTGGTGATTGATAAGTGGTTCAGTCTGCAGGCGGCATCACAACAGGCAGATACCCTCGACCAGGTTGAGAAATTACTGCAGCACCCTGATTTCGACATCAATAATCCGAATCGGGTGCGTTCACTGGTGGGGGTATTTGCCCATGGCAATCCGCTCCACTTCCACAGTGCCGATGGTCGTGGTTACCGGCTGCTGGCGGACCAGGTGATTCGCCTTGATGGATCCAACCCTCAAGTTGCCGCCCGTATGGTTAGCGCCTTCAATCAGTGGAAACGCTATGATGAGGGGCGCAAAAAACGGATGCAGAGCGAGCTGGAGTCGATTGCCCGGCGTGAAGGGCTCTCCCGCGATCTTTACGAAATCGTCAGTCGAAATATGCAAGGTGTGGATTGAATTACCTGCTCTTCGATATGCTTGCGATCTGTCAGTACAAATTCGCTTGGCTGAGAAAATAGAGCTAACCTGAACGAGGTATTGTTGGAGGTGCAGGAGTGTCATACCCTTTGGTTTTTCAAATACGGTTGCACTGGTGTCCCAACGTTTAATCAAATAAATTCAATTGGTTACTAATAACGGGC
>CAYFNH010000012.1:0-34323 GCA_964344435.1 uncultured Piscirickettsiaceae bacterium
GAACCCACGTTTGAAGCTTGGGAAGCTCCAGTTCTACCATTGAACTACACCCGCATGAGATCGGCCAGCTGGCTGTCGCCGAAGTGAGGCGTACTGTACGCAATCAAGGGCTGGCATGGCAAGTGCTTTCTACTCGGGGCCCTGAGAGATTTTGGCCACTACCACCTCAACCTCCTGTAGCAGTGTTGCGGCAGCCGCAGACATCTCTGCACCCACACTCCCCTCCTCTCTCTGCGCATCACACACTGCAGCGGCCAGCCGGGTAAGCCCGGGATAACCGAAGCTTCCACCCATCCCCTTGATGTTGTGGGCAACCTGATAGAGCGCACTCCACTCGGTTGTCTGCAGCGCCTGTTCCAGCTCAATTTTGAGGCTGGCAAGACGCTCCTCGAACAGTGCTCGCAGCGAGTCATCAATAAAGGTGTCGTCGACTGTGTCCTCTTCCCCCACCACAGTTCGCCCATCATCCGCCTCCAACCGTAGCGGGCGCTTATGCCGCTGTGCCGCAACCCACTGCTGATCGAGCAGACGCACAATCTGCTTGAGAGGTTCATTCGAGAACGGTTTCTCCAGATAGAGCACCCCATAACCAATCACCTGGTTGATCTGCTCAATGGTGGTATCCGAATAGGCGGTTACAAAGACAATGAAGATATTGGGGTCAATCCTGCGAATCTCCCGGGCGGTCTCCAGTCCATCGATTCCCGGTGGCATACGCATGTCGATCAACGCAACTGAGTAGGGCCTGCCTGAGTTGAGGGCCGCCTTGACCATCTCCACTCCGACCACCCCCTGCAGGGCAACATCAACCTCATATTCCCCACTTGATTCTGTCTCTGGCAGAGGATCCACTTCACCAAAGGTCTCCTCCAGATCGGGCGGAAATCGATTCTCTCGATGCCACTCTCTATCCAGCAAGATCTGGTAGAGCTGCAGCACATGCTCTTCATCATCGATCGCCAGAATACGTCCACCACGGTGGTTACTCCCATCCGCAATCACAGACTCCGACGCCACCTTGAGCCCCTGGTCCGCCTTGAGATAGCGAGCCACCACCCTCTGCAGCTCCTGCTTGTCCAGTGGCTTGGAGAGGAATTCATCACAACCTGCCTGCTGAAATTGATCCCGGTGTTTCTGCATCACATTGGCAGTCAGCGCTACTACCGGAGTGGTTCTGCCAAGATTACGTAGCGATTGTGTGGCCTCCAATCCGTCCATTACCGGCATCTGCATATCCATCAGAATGAGATCAAACTCCCGCTCCAGTGCCAGAGAAAGTGCCTCCTCTCCATTACCCGCCAGGGTGACTGTGACCCCCATCGACTCCAGCACCTTACGCTCCAGCATCTGCAGTTCCGGGGTATCTTCGGCTACCAGCACCTCTCCGATAAAGCGTTGACTCAGCGCCTGTCGGGATGGCACACGGTTGCATGGTGCCGGATCAGCTGACAGGTCACTCTCCTCATAGGGGAGTCGCAGCACAAAACACGAACCCTTGCCCTCTTCACTGCTTACCTCGATGTCCCCTCTCATCATCTGAGCGAGTGTTTTGGAGATATGCAGCCCCAGGCCCGTACCACCAAAACGGCGGGAGATGGTGCCATCGGCCTGCTCGAATCGCTGAAACAGGCGCCCCAGCGCCTCATCCGACATGCCGATCCCGGTATCCTCAACCGCGAAACAGAGCATCTCCTCTTCAATCCAGCTACGTACCGTTACCCCACCCTGTTCGGTGAACTTGAGCGCATTGCTCAACAGGTTAAGCAGAATCTGGGTCACCCGCTGCTCGTCGCCCCAGAGTTGATAATCCGGCTCTGCCTGCTGCTCCAACTTGAGCCACAAGCCATTCTCTTTGGCCTTGGTGGCAAACATCGACTCGATCTGGCAATGCAGTCTACTCAGGTCGTATGGTGCATAGTTGATATCAAATTTCCCCGCCTCAATCTTGGAGAGATCCAGAATATCGTTGACCAGAGAGAGCAGGTTGACCCCGGAGACCTCTATGGTCTTGAACAGGCGATGCTGCTCCTCATTCGCCTCTCCATCAAGCAGCAGTTCCGTCGCCCCGAGAATGGCCGTCAACGGGGTGCGCAGCTCATGGCTCATCGAAGCAAGAAACTCATCCTTTACCTTGCCCGCCTTCAACAACTTCTCCTCATACTGTTTCAAGCGGGTAATATTGGTGACCCCTCCGGTCATACGCAGTGACTTGCCCTCGGCATCTCGCTCAACCACCTGACCACGGTCACTGACCCACACCACATCGCCCTGTGGCGATACCATTCTGTGTTCACTCTGGTAACGCTCCACCTCTCCCTGCAGGCACGCCTTCACCCGCTGCATCACCTCCTCACGATCCTCTTCATGAATCAGCTCGGTAAACTGCTCAACAGTATGCTCCTGATAGTGTTCATCCAGCCCCATCATGTCGATCCAACTTTGGTTATGGGTTACCCGATTGGCGGTAATATCCCAATCCCAGATCCCATCACCAATGATGCCGAGCACCTGCTCGATAAAGCTTTTTTTCTCCTCCACCATGCGCAACAACTGCTCTCTGGCCTGCTCCTGCCGTTTTGCAGCAGTAACGTCGCGGCCGGTACCGTGATACCCCAGAAAGGTGCCATCCTCGGCAAAGAAGGGGACCCCACTGATTGAGAGCCAAACCTCCTCTTCTCCCTTGTATACCGCGTAGACAAAATCCTTGAACGGCTGTCTGCTCGCCAGCTGCTGTCGGTGCTCTGCCAACTGCTCCTGACTTACCTGGCTCATCTCGATCTGATCTCTGCACTTCCCCATCAACCACTGAGGAGAGAGACCGGTGATCGCCTCCAGCGCCCCCTCGAAGTGGGTAAAGCGGTGCTCTGCATCACTCTCCCAGAACCAGTCGGAGGCACTCTCTGCATAGTCTCCAAGCTGTTTACGCAGCGCCTCTAGCTGGCTGGCCCGATTTTCCAACTCCCGATTCAGCTGCTGCTCAAAACGCCGCCGGGAACGCCGATCCTTCAGCAGCAGGGAGAAGATCACCAACGAGAGTACTGCAATCAGGATGGTCATCAGCAGGTAGACCAGGTACTGCCACTCCAGCAATCCACGATACAGATCCGGCTCACGATATTTGAGCAGGTACCAACGCTCTGCTGCCTGACCAGGCTGGAGCCCAAACTCGGCCCCATCCAGCTCCATCGAACTCAACAACCCACCAGCCAGATCTTCCAGCTGAATACCATGAGCCGAGCGGATCTGTTGCAGTGCTCCGGGCATCCTCTGCTCCAGGGTACGCGGATCATCGAACATGAACCCCCACTCCAGCGCCGCTTCCGGCCCCACCAGCCAGTCCCCCTGCTCATTGACCAGCCAGAAGCGCTGCTGCGGACTGACTTTGAGCTGCTGCAACACCGAATCAAAATCGACGTTGAGCATCAGAAAACCATTATCCTCCCCATTCTCGGCAGGTGGAAGGCGGTAACCAATACGCAACATCGGTTGATAGGGTTGTACCACCTCGCCATGCTCGACATTGAGGTCGATACGCGAGAGGTAGAGTGCTTCCGGCGCCAGCAACAACACCTGTTGGGTGTAGTAGCGGTTCGACTTGTCCTGTAGCTCTGCCTCGGGCACCTGCACCACGCGATCCCCGCGACGCTCGATACGCACCCGCTCTTTTCCATCGGCACCAATCCAGCGCATCTGTACAAAATCGAGATTACTCTCCAGAAAGCTCTGAAAGTGGTTCACCACCCCCTGTTCAAACTGCGCTTTACCCTCGCGTGCTCCCTCCTGTTCCAGCACAAACTCACGCCCCTGCCCCTTCACCTCATTACTCAGGGTCGTCAGGGTGTGAATGAGAAATTGATGTGTCTGCTGAACAGAGTGTGCCTCTTCGAGCTGAAACCGGGCCTGCTCATTGTCGATGCTGCGTTCGCCCACCAGCTGGATAATCACCATGGCAGCAACCAGTACTGCGGCAAGAAAGAGATCAGTGGTGAGGTTGAACGGTTGCCGTATTCGCATTGGAGTGAGTGTTTTTAGGGGTCGAGTAGCAGTAATAATAGTGATAATTCGCAGACATTATAGAGATCAGCACCAACGGTGTCATTGACTGGAGGTTCACACACCTCTCGGGTCGCCATTGACACCACCAGATGATGCAAGGACAATTCTCGCCCACCCCAACTTCCCCCCAACCTGCAAGTAGACAGCAACGATTCCGATGGTTATTCAGTTAAATGGTGAGTCCCACACACTTCCCGATGGTGCCAGTGCCGCCGATCTGGTTGACTCACTACAGCTTACCGAGCGCAGGATTGCGATGGAGGTAAACCTGGAGATCCTGCCCCGCAGCCGCTATGCAGAGCAGATCCTCAACCAGGGGGATCGGGTGGAGATTGTCCATGCCATTGGTGGTGGTGCCCTCTAAATCACCGCCCGTTTTCATCCAGACCAAGGAGCCGCAGAATCATGCCCAACGACACCTTTACCATTGCCGGAACCGAGTACCACTCCCGACTGCTGGTGGGCTCTGGAAAATACAAGGATCTGGAGGAGACCCGCCTTGCCACCGAGGCGAGTGGTGCAGAGATCGTAACCGTGGCCATCCGCCGTTCCAATATCGGCCAAAACCCGGATGAACCCAACCTGCTGGATGCTATCCCGCCGCAGAAGTACACCATTCTGCCCAACACCGCAGGCTGCTTCACTGCAGAGGATGCGGTGCGTACCTGTCGTCTGGCCCGCGAGCTGCTGGACGGCCACAATCTGGTCAAGCTGGAGGTGCTGGGCGATGAGAAAACCCTCTACCCCGACATCACCGCCACGCTGGAGGCGGCCGAGGTACTGATCAAGGATAACTTTGATGTAATGGTCTACACCAGCGATGACCCGTTGATTGCCAAGCGCCTGGAAGAGATGGGGTGTGTCGCGGTGATGCCACTGGCGGCCCCGATCGGCTCCGGGCTGGGGATCCGCAACCCACACAATATCCGCCTGATTGTAGAGAATGCCAAGGTACCGATTCTGGTTGATGCCGGTGTCGGCACTGCCTCGGACGCGGCCATTGCGATGGAGCTCGGATGTGATGGGGTATTGATGAACACCGCCATCGCTGCCGCAAAAGATCCGGTACTGATGGCCTCGGCGATGAAGAAGGGGATTGAGGCGGGCCGCGAGGCCTTCCTGGCCGGACGTATGCCGAAGAAGGCGTATGCCAGTGCCTCCTCCCCTATCGACGGCACCTTTTTCTAACGCTACCTTGCGCCATATCCGCTCCTTCGTACGGCGTGAGGGTCGGATGACCCAGAGCCAGCGGCGTGCTCTGGAAAATCTCTGGCCCCGTTATGGTATCGAGCCCGACACTGCAATTGATCCGGTCGCGCTATTCGGGCGCAGTGCGCCATTGCACCTGGAGATAGGCTTCGGTATGGGTCATGCGCTGTTTGAACTCGCCTCTACCCACCCCGAGGAGGACTATATCGGTATTGAGGTGCACCGCCCCGGTGTCGGTCGACTACTCGACGAGATGGAGAAAAACGGCACCCATAATATCCGCCTGCTCAAACATGATGCTGTCGAGGTACTGCAACAGCAGCTACCGGAGTGCTGCCTTGATACGGTGATGCTCTTCTTCCCCGATCCCTGGCACAAGAAGCGCCACCACAAGCGCCGGATTGTGCAACCCGAGTTCATTCAATCGGTACGGCGCTGTCTCAAACCCGGTGGTCTCTTCCACCTGGCTACCGACTGGGAGGAGTATGCCGAGTGGATGATGGAGATGCTCGGTCGTGCCGAGGGCTTCCGCAACCGTGTCGCTACGGGTGCATTTGCACCCCGCCCAGCAACACGCCCCGTCACCCGGTTTGAACAGCGCGGCCTGCGGCTTGGCCATGGTGTGTGGGATCTGCTGTTCGAGAAAACAGAATGAGTGAATCAAACAAGCTGCTCAACCGACATCACCCCTTTGTCGTGGTACTGGGAATCAGCGCAGTTGTAGTCGCTGCTGTGCTGCTATTCAATCTGGGCAGTTCTCTCTCTTCCGGCACCACTGAAGCGGATACCGCAGAACCGGATAACCGGGTTACTCATATCGATCAAATCCCACCATTCTCTCTGCCGGATACCGAGGGGGTGGTGCATAGCTTGAGTGACTGGCAGGGCAAGGTGATTCTGCTCAACTTCTGGGCCACCTGGTGCCCTCCGTGCAAATATGAGATTCCCGATTTCATGGAATTTCAGAGTGAATATGGGGAGGCTGGTTTTCAGATTGTCGGTATCGGCATCGATGAGCCGGAGAATATCCGACAGTTTAATGATGATATGGGGATCAACTATCCTCTGCTAACCGCAACTGACCCGGAGATGATGAACCATTGGGGTAACCGCCAGCAGGTTCTGCCCTATTCGGTGGTGATTGATCGAGCCGGTGAAATTCGCTACATTCACCGCGGTCAGCTGCAGCCATCCACCTTCGAGCGTACCATTCTGCCGCTGATCACCTCACAGTCCACTTCAGAACCTGCCCCGCAACCTTAGGAGAGTCGCATGGAGCCAAATCAACAGCAGATTGTCATTATCGGTGCCGGGTTTGCCGCGCTGACTGCGATCAAGAGTCTCCGCAAGGGGCACTTCAGCGGATCAATCACCCTGATTTCACCGCACACCACCTTTGCCTACCTGCCCAGCACCATCTGGATTCCCTCCGGGCTGCGTTCCCGTGAGGATCTGGAGATTCCACTGGAGAATTTCTTCGCCCGCTTCTCCGTACGCCATTTTCAGGGCACAGTCACCGGGCTCAACCCTGAACAGCGCCAAGTCATTACCGACCAGGGCGAGGTCAGCTACGATCGTCTGCTGATCGCCAGCGGTGCCCGTTTCATCCAGAAGCTGCCCGGCATACAGGAGCATGCCATCATCCCCTGCGACGGTATTGCCGCCGGAGAGCAGATTCGCGACCGTCTTGCATCCATGGAGTCTGGCGCCATTGCCATGGGCTTTGCCGGCAACCCCAACGAGCCTGCGGCGATGCGAGGCGGGCCGGTATTCGAGTTCCTCTATGGTCTCGATACCTTGCTGCGCAAACAGGGGCGACGCGATCGCTTTCAACTGACCTTCTTCAGCCCGGCACCGGAACCGGGCAAGCGCATGGGCCCGAATGCGGTCAAGGGGCTGCTTAAAGAGATGAAGAAACGGGGAATCGAGACCCACCTGGGCCACAAGATGAAGCAGATCACTGCCGACAAGGTGGTCACCGAGGGGGGAGAATTTGCCAGCGATCTCACGCTGTTCATGCCGGGGCTAACCGGCCCGGCATGGCTGCAACAGAGTGGGCTGCCGCTCTCTGCCGGTGGATTTATCGTAGCGGACAAGGGGGGGCGCATTGCCGGACACCCCGAAATCTATGTTGCCGGAGACAGTGGCAGTTTTCCGGGGCCGGAGTGGCTGCCGAAGCAGGCCCACATGGCTGATCTGCAGGCGGAGGCTGCGATCAAGAATATGCTCTCCGATATGGCGGGCCAACCGGCCCAGCACCAGTTCAAGGTTGAGCTGATCTGTATTGTCGACTCACTCTCCACCGGCGTGCTGGTCTACCGTGACCTGAAACGGGCCATCGTCTTCCGCTGCCGTCTGTTTCACTGGGCCAAACTGCTGTTCGAGAAGCTCTACCTGCGCGGCATCCGCTGATGCGAATGCACCATCCCCGCTAAAATCGTAATATCATAATACTCTAACTATATAATTTAGAACATTTTTTATTGCACTTCTCTATAGGGTTATGAAAGAATAACCAGCCATTCACTCAACACACACCAAAGGGCTGCATCCAAGCTGGACAAACGCATCAGCCCCAAGGTGGATATTGAATGGATAATAATGATCATAACCAAGGAGGATTACTCAATGCGACTGAAGACGTTTGCAGTCTCTGCACTTGCCGCAGCTGTGCTGGTGGGCTGTGCTTCCCAACAATCCGCAGAAAAGGCAGCGCCTGCTGCCAAGCCTGCAGCTAAAGCGGCCAAGAAAGGATCGGTCAAGACCTTGTCTGGAGCCTCGGGCGCAATGCTGGCCAGCACCTGTGAAGGGTGCCACGGTACCGCAGGTATCAGCCAGGGCCCAGCCACCCCTTCCATTGCCGGCATGTCCGAGGACTATCTGGTAGAGGCGATGGAAGAGTTCCGTGATGGGGACACCCAATCCACCATTATGGCCCGTGTTGCCAAGGGCTACTCGGACGAAGAGATTGCACTGATGTCAGCTCACTTTGCCAATACCCGCTCTCAGGGTGCTGGTCAGAGTGCAAATGCTGCTGAAATCGCCAAGGGCAAGGCACTACATGAAGAGTACTGCGAGAAGTGCCACTCCGATGGCGGCTCCAATGCTGACGATGACTCCGGGATTCTGGCTGGACAGTGGACCCCTTATCTCCACTACACCATGACCGACTTCATGAATGGTGACCGTGCCATCAGCAGAAAGATGAAGAAGAAGGTGAATAAATTGCTGGCCAGCGAAGGGCGCTCGGGTCTCAACGCCATCATCGCTTACTACGGCAGCCAGAAATAAAGGAGGAGTATTTAAATGACCGTTTCAAAGAAATTCAACCGTAGGGACTTCCTCAAGGTTTCTGGTGGCGCTGCCGCTGCTGCCACTGCAGGGCTATCCATGTATGCATCCACCGCTTCTGCGGCCAAGGCCAGGGTAGTCGTGGTTGGTGGTGGTATGGGGGGGGCTACCGCCGCCCGCTACATCAAGAAGATGGACAGTGCAATCGACGTTACTCTGATCGAGGCCAACCCAACCTATCACACCTGCTTCATGAGCAACTTTGTGGTAGCGGGTGAGCGCGAACTCGATTACCTGGCCCACGGCTATCAGGGCTTGTCTGCCGAAGGGATCAACATCGTCCATGACATGGTTACCGACATCAGTGACAAGGCAGTGATGACTGCCAGCGGCAAAAGCTACGCCTTTGACCGCTGCGTGGTAGCTCCGGGTATCGACTTCAAATTTACCGAAGGACACAACGAAGAGGTTGCCAACAGCAAAATTCCACACGCCTGGAAGGCAGGCCCGCAGACCCAACTGCTACAGGATCAGCTCAAGGCAATGAAGGATGGAGGCACGGTGATCATCGCACCGCCTCGCAACCCTTTCCGTTGCCCTCCCGGCCCCTACGAGCGTACCAGTCTGATCGCCGGTTATCTCAAGCATAACAAGCCAAAATCGAAGATCCTCGTACTTGACCCCAAGGACAAGTTCTCCAAATTCGGGCTGTTCATGGAGGGGTGGAAGAACCACTACGGTTACGGCACCGAAAACTCTCTGATCACTTGGGTCAAGGCGGCTGAGGGTGGTGCGGTTGAGTCTGTGGATGCTGGTGAGATGACCGTTTCTGCTGCTGTCGAGGACTTCGAGGGCGACGTCATCAACGTGATTCCGGATCAGAAAGCGGGCAAGATCGCTTTCACTGCCGGGTTGGTGGATGATTCCGGCTGGTGTCCGGTTGATCTGCACACCTTCGAATCCAAGGTGCGCAAGAACATTCACGTCATTGGTGATGCCAGTCAGGCCAAGGGTATGCCAAAATCCGGCTATGCGGCCAACTCCGAGGCCAAGGTTTGTGCTGCCGGCGTGGTTGCACTACTCAATGGTCACGCACCTGGCACCCCAGCCTACGTCAACACCTGCTACAGCGTAATCTCCTTCCAGCCCAAGGATGGTATCTCTGTCGCGGCAATCTACAAGCTGCGTGAGGATGGCTCCAAGATTCAGAAGGTCTCTGGTGGTCTTACCCCAAGTGGTGACAAGCGCAACCCGGCACACCGTGCCCGCGAGGTCGACTACGCTCTGAGCTGGTACGAGAACATCACCTCGAACACCTTTGCCGATTAATACTCGGTAAAGTTCCACAAAAAACCCCGGTAGCTGCTACAAGCTACCGGGGTTTTTTCATATTCAGCTTATCCGCCGTTTACAGTGGCAACAACTCAACCAATCAACTGGGTCGGGTGCGAGGTTCTCATCGACAGCGGGTTGTTGCAGTAGCACTCACGTACCTTGGTCAACAACTTGAGTACATTGTTATCGGTAATGGAGCAGTAAATGCGGTTATGGTCTCTGCGGGACTGTACGATGCCTGCCTTGCGCAGCACCTCCACATGCTGTGAGATATTGCTCTGGCTCGAGCCTACCTCCTCGACAATTTCATTCACAATCTTTTCGTTACGCCCAAGGGCAGCGATGATTCTCAGCCGCATCGGGTGGCTGATTGCCTGTATAACTTTCGAAATTCTGGACAGATCCTGACCATCTGTCGGTAGGTTGATTGCCTCCATCAGCTTCTCCTCCTCTATAAAAATGGAGTGTTATTCTACCGACTGAAGGATATATCACTATACGTACAAATACGTATATTAGTCTCGTACGATTTGATCCAGGTAAAAAAAGGCCGATTGGGTCTGTCCCAATCGGCCTTTTACAGTTTTCTGATGCCAGCTTACTGGGCAGCAGGAGCCTGAGGTGCCGGTGCGCGAGGTGCCGCTACCGGTGCAGGGTACTGCATCTGTGGGTAAGGCATCGGCGCATAACCGTAACGTGGAGCGAAGCCATAACCACCATAGCGGTAGAAGTCCTCATCATCGTCATTGTCCCACTCATCCATCATCTCTTCCATCCAGTACATTGGAGTCCACTCTGGCCAATCGTTATCATCGTAACCGTACATGTCATTGTTGTTACCAAACCATCCGGCACTGGCGACGTTGGAAGCCATCAAGGCAGCGGCTGCGACTACTGAAAAGGCAATCTTTTTCATCTCTAAATCTCCTGAAAATCAATAAAAACTTGCATAAACCTGTAAAACCGTAGAAAGTGGGCACACTATACTATAATTTTATTGAATAATCAAGAATAAAATTATGTCAGATTACTGCGGGGCTTGTATCAAGCTTCCCAAAAGGTAACTAATCCGGAGTGAGCCAAATAGCTACGGAAGCTCTGAACAAGTCTGGGCAACTTGAATCGCGCCTGTAGCGCCCAAGATCAAGGCGAAGATCGCAGCCAATAGCCTGCTATTAGCAAGATTTTCAACGAAGATATTGGGTGTTACAGGCGTTAGGCATTTGCTCATGACTTATTCAGGGGTTCCCTACACTATCGTGGCAGCCAGAAGATCATTAACAGACAGAAAACGGTGAGCCCAACTACAAACCATTTGAAACGGCGCAACAACTGTTGCTGCCGCGCCTCTTGCTCCTGTGGATCCAGTTCCATCGGTTATGGCACCTTGTCGCTGATCACCAGTTGGACAGGATCGGGGTTGGCAGTAGCACTCTCTGTGGTACCGACCAGATCACCACTGCCGCCGGTAGCAATCCCACTTTTGGAGATTTTGGCTCCCACCACCACCTGCTCGACACTGGAGAGGGTATTACCCGGCATCATCGCCATGGAGTCATCGAGACGAACGCTGGCCGGTAGATCGGCAACGCTCAGACGCTGAGCAGCGAGTGGTGGCCCTCCACGCCCTACCGCCTTGGCGTAGACAAAGACGGTATCTTCAGCACTCACCTCTCCCTGCAGAGCGGGGTCGAGGGAGACCTCAATGGTCAGTGCAGCACCAGCCGGAACAGTCACCTCAACCAGCGGCGTTACCGCCAACCCCAGCTGCTGCTGTGCCCTGGCAGCGGCCTGATTGATCATACCGGCCGTTTCCGGGTCATCGGTGGGCACTACCTTGGCCAAACGCTGCCAGTATTCGAGCGCTTCGCGATACTTGCCCATATCAAAGTGGATATGTCCTGAAAACCAGAGGACGTCCGCATGATTGGGGTCGATCTCCAGCGCCCGCTGGAGCTGCTGTAACGGTTTGCCAGTCCAACTCCCCTGTTGGGCCGTCGCCAATGCCTCACCATACTCCAGCAGCAGCTGTGGAGGGGGCTGATCGGCAAAATGGCCCAGGGCACGCTCATAGACAGCGGCAATTTGATCACTTCGCCCCAGATAGCGATAGGATTTGGCCAGCATCGACCACCCTTCCACATTGGCCGGATTCTGTTCCAGCTTCTGTTCCAGCTGTGCCACCACCTGCTCAAAGGCGACCTTGCCCTGTGCCGCCTCCGCGGCCCTGCTGGCAGAGGAGATATCGATCTTGTCGGGTGAACCGATCTGTGAATAGACCCCGAAGGCGATCAGCGGCAAGGTAATCAGCACCAACAGGGCACCAAGCCGTCCTACACCACGATCGCTCTGCGCCGCCTGCTCCTCCCCCCCTTCGAGATCTGCCAGCAGCTCCCGTTTGAGGTCCGCCTCAGCCTGTGCATACTCTGATTCACGGATTGCACCACTCTGCAGATCCTGCTGCAGTTCATCCATGCGTTGCTGAAAAATGGCGAGATTGGTCTCCCGACGTGCCACCCCAATCAACTGGCTACGTCCCAGCAGGGGAGGCAGCAGAAACAGCATGGCGACCACAACCATCGCCACAGCACCCGACCAGAACATCATCTCTTGACTCATTTCAGCACCTCGGAGAGTTTTCTCTCCTCCTCCTCTGTTAACAGTGTGCCCTTAACCTGATTGCTGTCTTCGGTAGAGGCCGCTGCAGCACGCTGTCTACGCATCTGCATCAACAACAGGCCCGCACCAAATGGCACCAGCAGTAACGGCAAGCCCCACAACAGCCAGGTACGTGAATCGACCTTGGGACGGTAGAGGACAAAATCACCATAGCGTGCAACAAACCACTCACGGATCTCCCAGTCGGTTTTACCCTGCTGCATCATCTGGTAAACCTTGCTGCGATGGTCTCGCGCCAGATCGGCATTGGATCCTGCAATGGTGGTGTTTTGACACTTCACACAACGAATCTCCTCAATCAAGCGCTTGTAGCGATCCTCCTGCGTCTGACTATCGAAACGGAAGCTGTCGATAGGAGCAGCAACCCCCACCGAGGAGAACAGGACCAGCCACAACAGAAACCATTTTTTCATCACCCCTCTTCCCCTACCCCTCTCTGGAGAGGCAGCGTCCATCCGCTGCCTGCATCTGTGCAACCATCTTGAGAATATTGGCCACATTGTTTTTAACCTCTTGCGGGTACTGTGGGTCGGGTTTGGCTACATCATTCAGTGGCCCGGTAATGCGTTCACAAATCCGCCCATCCACATCGATGAGAAAGGTCTCTGGTGCACCGGTCACCGCCCACTCCAACCCAGCTACGTTATCACCATCGTCCCCGGTCTTGCGGTAGGGGTTACCCAGCACCTGCAACCACTCGATAGCCGCCTCACGGCTACCACCCGACTCGATACGATCCTTCCAGTTAATACTGAAGATCGGGATCTGCCCGGTCGCAGCCAGCCTCATCAACACATTGTGTTCGGCACGACAGGAGGGACACCAGGTAGCCCAGACATTGACCAGACTGACCTGACCATTGAGATCGGCACGACTGAAACGCTGCCCCTCAGCCATCAGATCGGGCAGATCAAACTCCGGTGCCATTCGGCCAATCATCGGGGAGTCATCACTCTCATGGCGCGGATTGAGAAAGAGCCCCGCATAGAGCAGTGCGAAGAGCAGGACGACCAGGACGATCGGTAAAATAGTACGGGAGCGTGATGCCATGTGTGCTTACCTGTTAATACGACTGTTCCTGAAAGTTTTTGCCTCCGGCAAGCTCTTCCGCCTTACGTGCCCGTGCCCGCTGAATAGCGGCGTGTACCTGCTGCGGGGCAGTCCCTCCCAGGTGGTTGCGCGCTGCTACCGATCCCTCCAGTGTCAGCACCTCGAATACATCCTGCTGAATGACCGTGGAGAACTGCTGAAGTTCCGTCAACGCCATCTCGGCCAGATCTTTCTGCTGTTCAATGCCATAACGTACCGCCTTGCCAACAATCTCATGGGAGTCCCGAAACGGTACCCCGGCACGCACCAGATAGTCGGCAAGATCGGTTGCGGTGGAGAAGCCCTTGCCGGCTGCCGTGCGGGTATTGTCACGGTTCACCATGACCGTCGGCATCATATCTCCATAGACCTTGAGCGACCCCTTGAGGGTGTCTACCGTGTCGAACAGCGGCTCCTTGTCCTCCTGGTTATCCTTGTTGTAGGCCAGTGGCTGCCCCTTCATCAGGGTCAGCAGGCTCATCAAATGGCCAAACACCCGACCACTCTTGCCGCGCACCAGTTCAGGCACATCCGGGTTCTTCTTCTGCGGCATGATGGAGGAGCCGGTACAGAAGCTGTCCGGGAGCTCGACAAAACTGAAGGGGTCGGAGGCCCACAACACCAGCTCCTCGGAGAAACGAGAGAGGTGCATCATCAATAGTGCTGCCGCCGAACTGAACTCGATGGAGAAGTCACGATCACTAACCGCATCCAGCGAGTTCTCCGCGGGTGCATCAAAACCCAGCAAGCGGGCGGTAATGGAGCGGTCGATCGGGAAGGTGGTACCTGCCAGTGCGGCTGCCCCCAGCGGCATGATATTGACCCGCTTGCGGCAATCAACCATGCGCCCATGGTCCCGCACCAGCATCTCGTGCCACGCCATCATGTGGTGACCAAAGGTGACCGGCTGCGCGGTCTGCAGATGGGTAAAACCGGGCATGATGGTCTCTGCCTCACGCTCGGCCAGCACCAGCAGCGCCTCCTGCAATCGGGTAATCTCGGCCAGAATGGTGTCAATCTCATCGCGCAGCCAGAGGCGGATATCGGTTGCCACCTGATCATTGCGGGAGCGTCCGGTATGGAGCTTCTTGCCCACATCACCAATCCGGGAAACCAGTTTCGACTCCACATTCATGTGAACATCTTCCAGCGCAATCGACCAACTGAAGTCGCCCCCGCGGATCTCCTCCAGAATCGCCTCCAGCCCCTCAACAATCTGTTGCAGCTCCTCACTGCTCAACACCCCCACTTCGGCAAGCATACGCGCATGGGCGATGGAGCCACGAATATCATAGTGGGCCAGACGTTGGTCAAAGGTGACCGAAGCGGTAAATGCCTCGACAAAGGCATCGGTGGATTCGGTAAAACGCCCGGTCCAGGGCTTCTCCTTGATCTCTTCCATAACTCTCGGATCTGAATGTTTGGTTACAATGGTTCAACGGTAAACGACAAGTATACCGGATAACCCGACAGCACTCCTGCCGATCACTGCCCTTCCAGTCCGAAGAACATCTTGATCGACAGCAGCAACAGCAGTAGCGCAAACAGTCGCTTCAACTGCAGGGCTGGCAATTGGTGCGCCCAGCGCGCCCCCAGTGGAGCCGTCAACACACTCACCATCACAATGGCGGCCCATGCCGGCCAATAGACAAAGCCGCTGCTGAACACAGGCAACTCCACCACCTCCCAGCCAGCAAAGATAAACCCGGCCACTCCGGAGAGTGCAATCGGCAACCCCACCGCAGCCGAGGTGGCTACAGCCTGATGTACCGGGATCTGACTCCAGACCAGCCAGGGGACGGTCAGGGTACCTCCGCCGATCCCCACCAGTGCGGAGACCACACCAATCCCGCCCCCCACGGTGCTACTGCCGACCACCCCCGGCAGCTGTCGCTGTGCGCCGGGTTGCAGTGCCAGCCCCATCTGCAGTGCCACCAGCAACTCGAACAGGGCAAACAGATACTGTAACGTACTGCTCTCAATCCACCGTGCCAACTGTGCTCCACCCCAGCTGCCGAATACAATGCCCGGTGCCAACAGCCACACCAACTCCCAGCGTATGGCCTGCTTTTTCTGGTGGGCGTAGATCGAGGAGAGTGAGGTCAGAACAATGGTCGCCAGCGAAGTGCCCAACGCCAGCTGCATAATCCACTGCGCCGAGACCCCCTGCTCGACAAAGGCCCAGGCCAGAAAGGGGACGAGCACCAGACCGCCGCCAACCCCGAGCAGGCCAGCCAGTACCCCGGCAATCGCCCCCATCAGCAAATAGAGTAAAATCCAGTCCATCTGCAAACATTGTACGTTATCCCTACTGGAGAAGATTTTGAAACAGCATATTGAAGTGGAAAACATCAAGTGTGGAGGCTGTGCCAACACCATCCGCAAGCGACTCAATGAACAGTTCTCTCTCGACAATGTCGAGATTGACATCGAGCAGGGTGCCATCACCCTGGAAGCCGACTCTCTGGATCTGGATGCCGTTGCCGGGACACTGCGCGGTATCGGCTACCCCCTGCGTGGTAGTGCCGAAGGGCTGGACAACGTCAAGGCGAAGGCAGTCTCTTTCGTCAGCTGCGCCATTGGCCGCATGGAAAGTGATGATTGAGCGTACCTGAAATCGTGGTGTGAATGGACTTATGCAACGCTTTATACCCACAAAATGGCACTTGACAGCCTCTTGTCGACCCAACAGACTGAAAAGGGGAACTAACAAAACACCAAGCCTGTTGAACTCGATCTGGAGGAGCCCATGTTCAAATCTTTTTCTCTACTGCTATTGAGCGCTGCACTCAGCGCACCACTGTATGCCCACAACGGCCATGACCACACCAAGGCCTGGAACTCACCACCCGGTGCCGCGGCCCGCCCCAACCCACTCTCTGCCAGCCCAGAGAATATCGCTGCCGGCAAACAGCTGTATGGGCAGTTTTGTGCGCAGTGTCATGGCACCGATGGTAGCGGCAACCCGGCAGTCAATGGCGTGATCCGTGGCAAACCCTCCGACCTCACCTACTCTGCAGCTCACCACAGCGCCGGAGATCTGTTCTGGAAGGTGCGTACCGGTCGTAGTGCCATGCCCAGCTACAAGCTGGTATTCAAGAAGCAGCAGATCTGGGAGATGATCACCTATATCGCGACACTGGCCAAAATAGAGTAACCCTGCCGGTGTCGACTCGCAACGGCGGGCTTCAGCGCCTGTGCCGAAACCCATCCCCCCGGTTGCTGCTGATGCTGCTGATTATCGGCGGGGTTGGGGGGATTCTATTCTGGGGTGCCTTCAACACCTTCATGGAGTACACCAACCGCCTGGAGTTCTGTATCTCCTGTCATGAGATGGGCGACAAGCCCTATCAGGAGTACCGCCAGAGTGTCCACTACCAGAACCGTACCGGTGTACGGGTAATCTGTTCCGACTGCCATGTCCCCAAACCGTGGGGTCAGAAGCTGCTGCGCAAGATTCACGCAAGCCGTGAACTTTACTACTGGCTGACCGGCTCTATCGACACCCCGGAGAAATTTGAGGCCAAGCGACTTGAGCTTGCCCAACGGGTCTGGAACTCAATGGAGCAGTCCAACTCCCGAGAGTGTCGCAACTGCCATGACTACCAGGCCATGCGCTTTGACTGGCAGAGTGAGAATTCACAGGAGACCCACCCCGATGCCATGGAGGAGGGAGATACCTGTATCGATTGTCACAAGGGGATTGCACATCAACGCCCCTATGACCCCGACGAGTAATCACAATACCTCATTCGAGGTACACCCCTATTGACCTGTATCAACTTTTTTACAGACCAGCGTTGACGCTTCTCAACCTGCTGTGAGATAAACCGAATCACATATTTTTTATGTGCGAATAACAAACCATAGCGGTAAGTTATTCGTCCGTGCTTCGGGGTGGAGGGGAGTGCTATTCTCAACTGACCACCATACCCCGAGGCGTAGTGCGCTGTATAAGAAACGCTCATTCAACTAAAGGGGAGTAAATACTCTATGGGAATCTCTAGAAGGGACTTTATCAAGTCCAACGCTGTTGCTGCGACCGCCGCAGCTGTAGGAATCAGTGGCATCCCTGTCACCACCCTCGCCAAAGATGGCTATGACAATGATGGTATCCGCTGGGACAAGGCGCCCTGCCGTTTCTGCGGCACCGGCTGTAGTATTCTGGTCGGTACCCGTGACGGTCGCGTAGTCGCCACCCAGGGTGACCCGGATGCACCGGTCAACCGTGGCCTCAACTGCATCAAGGGCTACTTCCTCTCCAAGATCATGTACGGTAAGGATCGTCTCGATACCCCACTGCTGCGCATGAAGGACGGCAAATATGACAAGAATGGTAATTTCGAGCCGGTAAGCTGGGATGAGGCCTTCGACATCATGGCCGAGAAGTGGAAAGCCGCGATGGCCAACGATCATCAACGCAAGGATGGCAAATCCACCGTTGGTATGTTCGGCTCCGGTCAGTGGACGGTACTGGAGGGGTACGCCGCCTCCAAGCTCTACAAGGCCGGTTTCCGTTCCAACAACATTGACCCCAATGCACGCCACTGTATGGCCTCTGCGGTAGGCGCCTTCATGCGCACCTTCGGTTCCGACGAGCCGATGGGCTGCTATGACGACTTTGAGCATGGTGAGAACTTTGTCCTCTGGGGCTCCAACATGGCGGAGATGCACCCGATCCTCTGGTCTCGCATCACCGATACCCGCCTGACCAAGGAGGACTCTTCGGTTCACGTCCTCTCCACCTACGAGCATCGTAGCTGTGACCTCGCCGACAATGTACTGATCTTCGAGCCACAGACCGACCTGGTGATTGGTAACTACATCGCCAACTACATCATTCAGAATGGTGCGGTGAACGAAGAGTTCGTCAACAACCACACCAACATCCGCATGGTGAATACCGATATCGGTTACGGCCTGCGCCCCACCGACCCACGAGAGAAAAACGCCAAGAACAGTTCACCACGCAAGGCGCAGATCGGCTCCCAGCCAATGACCTTCGATGCCTACAAGGAGTTTGTCTCCGAGTATACGCTGGAAAAAGCCTCGAAGATGTCTGGTGTCCCGGAGGAGAACCTGCTCAAGCTGGCCAAGATCTATGCCGATCCGGACAAGAAGGTGATGTCGCTCTGGACCATGGGTACCAACCAGCACACCCGTGGCGTCTGGATGAACCATCTGATGTACAACCTGCATCTGTTGACCGGCAAGATCTCCGAGCCGGGTAACAGCCCCTTCTCCCTGACCGGACAACCCTCTGCCTGTGGTACCGCACGTGAGGTCGGCACCTTCGCCCACCGTCTGCCAGCCGATCTGGTGGTGATGAACGAGAAGCACCGTGACTTTACCGAGAAGACCTGGAATATTCCAAAAGGCACCATCCCCGGCAAGCCCGGCTACCATGCGGTACTGCAGAACCGCATGCTCAAGGATGGCAAGCTCAACGCCTACTGGGTGATGTGTAACAACAATATGCAGGCGGGTCCAAACCTCAACGACGAAGCCTACCCCGGCTACCGTAATCCAAAGAACTTCATCGTTACTTCAGATCCTTATCCTACTGTCACCGCAATGGCATCGGATCTGATCCTGCCTACCGCAATGTGGGTAGAGAAGGAGGGTATGTACGGAAATGCAGAGCGCCGTTCCCAGGCATGGCGTCAACAGGTGCCTGCACTCGAAGGAGCCAAGTCGGATCTGTGGCAGCTGATGGAGTTCTCCAAGCGCTTCACCGTGGAAGAGGCATGGGGTGAGGATCACGTCAAGGCCAACCCGCAGTATGCCGGCAAGACCCTGTTTGATGTGCTCTATGCCAATGGCGTGGTCAACCGCTACGGCATGGGTGATCTGGAGGCCGGTCATGACAACGAAGAGGCATTCCACTTCGGCTTCTACCCACAGAAGGGGCTCTATGAGGAGTACCGTATCTTTGGCCTCAAGGGACCGAAGAAGGGGCATGACCTGGGTGAGTACGCCCACTACCACAAGGTTCGTGGCCTGCGCTGGCCGGTAGTCAACGGCAAGGAGACTCTATGGCGCTACCGTGAGGGATTTGATCCCTTTGTGAAGATGTCGAAGCCGGATGCCAAACCCAACGAGGTTTACTTCTACGGCAAGCCGGACGGCAAGGCGGTGATCTTCTGCGCACCATACGAGCCACCCCATGAGTCACCAGATGCCGACTATCCATTCTGGATGAGCACAGGCCGTGTACTGGAGCACTGGCACTCAGCCTCGATGACCCAGCGTGTACCGGAGCTCTACAAAGCGGTACCCGATGCAGAGATCTTCATGCATCCCAAGGATGCACAGAAGCTCGGCCTGCATGATGGTGCAGTGGCCGAAGTCTCTTCTCGACGCGGCGCTATCAAGGGGCGTGTCGCTACCCGTGGCCGTAACAAGGTGCCTGAAGGCCTGATCTTCGTACCGTGGTTCGATGCACGCCGTCTGGTCAACAAGTTGATCCTGGATGCGACCGATCCACTCTCGAAAGAGACGGATTTCAAGAAAACCGCAGTCAAGATCACCAAGGCATAAGGAGGGAATGACCATGAAAAAAAGTAAAAGTGTACTGTTCCTGATGGGTGCCCTGCTGGCCACTCTGCTTGGAAGTTCCACGGTAGCGATGGCGGATCACTATGTGGCCTCATTGCGTGGTGACCTGGGAATCGAGACTGACGCACAGATCCCCAACAAGCGCCGCATCTACAAGGATGTGGAGCCTTTCGAGCGTAGCTGGAAAGAGGCACCACCGATGATGCCACACAAGGAGTACCCCATCAGCATGAGAGAGAACCGCTGTATGGAGTGCCA
Organism: uncultured Piscirickettsiaceae bacterium; assembly: GCA_964344435.1. Lineage (GTDB taxonomy): Bacteria > Pseudomonadota > Gammaproteobacteria > Thiopontia. The sequence goes on from CAYFNH010000012.1 coordinate 20,476, forward strand.
CAGTGAGGCCAACTACAAGGAAGAGGAGGCCACCAAGATCAGTGATACCCACTTCCTGTTCCATAACGGCAGAAAGTCGCAGAAGGTATCTGGTCTGCGCTACTTCTGTAATCAGTGTCATGCGCCACTACACAAGGTAGAGCCGCTGATCGACAACGAATTCAAGACCACCGCCCGTCGGTAAATCTTGAACCACCAATGCCGTCTGGGTTTATCATAGGCCCAGACGGCTTTTTTATGCATTGGAGCAAAGAATATGAGTGACGAGACACCCATCCAGATTTCAGGGATTGCGATCAAATTTCTACCGGTGAAAGCAGATACAGTGCGTGAAGCACTACAACAGATTGAGGGTCTGGAGATCCACCTTGAAGATCCCGCTGGCAAGATGGTGATTACCCTGGAGGATCGCAACTCCAAGGGGATGACAGAGGCGATTGGAGAAATAGAGACTGTCGAGGGGGTAATCGCGGTCAACCCGGTCTACATACACGACGAAACCACATTGACTGAAATCTGAAAGCTGTCGTGCACCTGACACCTTCAGAAGTCAACCATCCCGCTTGTAGCTTGTAGCTTGTAGCTCACACCTACTGAATCCAAATGGTCTTGGCGTTGACAAACTCCAGCATCCCCATGCGGGAGAGTTCACGCCCATAACCAGACTGCTTGATCCCGCCAAAGGGGAGGCGGGGATCACTCTTGACCAGGCCGTTGACAAACATCGCACCGGTCTCCACCGCACGAGCCACCCGCTCCCCACGCTGCAGATCCCGAGTCCAGACACTCCCCCCAAGACCAAACGGGTTGTCATTGGCGATACGGATCGCATCGGCCTCGTCTCGGGCACGAATCACCATCGCCACCGGGCCGAACAACTCTTGGTGGTAGGCGAGTGCCTCCGGCCCCACCCGGTCAAGGATGGAGGGCTGATAGGCCGTTGCAGTGCCCGCAACTGGTGCACACCCGGTTACCGCAACCGCACCTGCGGCCAGACTCTGCTCCACCTGGTGCTGCAGTTGATCACGCAGATCAGTCCGTGCCATCGGTGCCAGTGTAGTGGTGTCATCCATCGGATCTCCCAACTGTAGCCGCTCTACTGCCTGCTTGAACTGCTCCACAAACTGCTCGGCAACTGCCTCCACCACAATAAACCGTTTCGCCGCAATACAGCTCTGCCCACCATTGAGGAAGCGAGAGGGCACGCCCACCTCTATTGCCTTCGGCAGATCAGCATCCTCCAGAATGATGAATGCATCGGAACCACCCAGCTCCAGTACCGAGCACTTCAGATTGGCCCCGGCCGCGGCTGCCACCTTGCGCCCCGCTGCATCACTGCCGGTCAGGGTTACCGCGTGGACGCGCTCATCCTCGATCACTCGCTCAACCTGAGCCGCAGAGATCATCAGACTACGGAATACCCCGTGCGGAATCCTCGCCTCGGTGACCACCTCCTCAATCACTCTCGCAGCTCCCGGTACACTGGAGGCGTGCTTCAACAGTGCCCCATTGCCTGCCACCAGTGCCGGAGCCGCAAAGCGGAACACCTGCCACAACGGAAAATTCCACGGCATCACCGCCAATACCGTACCCAGCGGCTGGTAGGTAACAAAGCTCCTGCCTGCATCGGATTCAATCTCCTCATCCTGCAGAAACCCTGGCCCCTCTTCGGCGTAGTAGTCACAGACCCAGGCACACTTCTCCACCTCGGCCTCGGCTTCGGCGATCAACTTGCCCATCTCGCGGGTAATCAGCTCCGCCAGCTCTCGTTTGCGCCGACGCAATACCCCGGCAATCTCTCGCACTCGCTCGACTCGCAGCTCCAACGGGGTTTGACGCCACACCTTGGCTGCTGTAGCCGCTTCGGTCAGCGCCAACTCCAGCTTCTCCTCACTCCAATAGGGAATCTCCTCTACGGTTTCACCGCTGTAGGGGTTGATCGACTTCATGGTTTTAACTCCTCCCTGAACTGATTCAATCGAGCCCGATAGGATGCTGCATCCCCAAAGTCACTATAGTGCCAATAGCGCGGATGGGGTTGATGAATGCGATGTGCATGTTTGATCGGACACCAATACTGCTCGGTACGGCTGGCCACCTCACGAATAAAGGCAGCGAGTCCATTGGCATAGCCACAGTAGAGACAGTTTACCTTCTCAATCAGATTGAGATAGGCCAGCTGCCCCCGATCCATCACCCAGTAGTCACTACGCCTGACCCGCGCAACCCCCCAGAGCGAGAAACAGAACCATTGGTAGAAGATCACCGCCAGATCAACCAGCAGCAACGGTAGTGCCAATCCGTAGATGACCGGCATCGACAACAGGTTGCGTAATCGGGCCCCACCGATAAATTGCAGCAGTCCCAGCTTCAGCTTGCGCTGTGACTGCAGCATCTCCTGCTCGAAGATCGCCCTGCGTTTCTCCAACCGGTAGCGAAACTCCTCCTGTTTCTGCTCCAGCTCTTGCTCCAGATCCTGCTCCAGCGCAATGATCTGCTCGATCAACTGTACGATTCGGTCATGCACCTCTTCATCTCCTATCGGTAATGGGCCATATTCAGTGGCTTCCGCCTGGCACCCCACGCTCCTGCAGCTCCATCAAATACCCCGGCACAAGCGGTGCCACACTGGTTGCACTCTCCCCGTTCACTCAAATTCCACTCCGAAAGCTGGTACCAGTCACGCCCAATCAACAATTCACCACAGTGGTGACAATAGGTACTGCCCCCCTGTTTGTCATGCACATTACCGGTATAGACATGGTACAGTCCATTGTGCAGTGCAATCTCACGTGCCCGCTGCAGCGTAGCCAACGGAGTTGGCGGCAGCTCGACCATTTTATAGTCGGGATGGAAAGCGCTGAAGTGAAGAGGAACCTCTGGCCCCAGCTCGTCGACAATCCAGCGACTCATCGCATCCAGCTCTGCCGCGGAGTCATTTTGCCCGGGGATCAGTAGTGTGGTCAGCTCGAACCAGACATCGGTTTTCCTTTCGAGATAGCGCAAGGTATCAAGCACCGGTTCAAGATGGCCACCACAGAGCCGGTGGTAAAAATCCTCGGAAAACCCCTTGAGGTCGATATTGGCCCCATCCATCTCGGCAAAAAAATCCTCTCGTGCCTGCCCCTGGATATAGCCTGCAGTCACCGCCACCGAACGAATCCCCTCAGCACGGCAGGCGCGGGCCACATCAACCGCATACTCGAGAAAAATTACCGGATCATTGTAGGTGTAGGCGACACTGCGGCAGCCACTCTCTCTGGCGGCACGGGCAATCATCTCCGGAGTGGCCCGATCCTGCATCCGGTCCATCTGCCGTGCCTTGCTCAGATCCCAGTTTTGGCAGAACTTGCAGGTAAGATTGCACCCCGCAGTGCCAAAGGAGAGGATCGGGCTACCGGGCAGAAAATGGTTCAGCGGCTTCTTCTCGACCGGATCAATCACAAAGCCACTGGAGCGCCCATAGCTGGTGAGCACGACCTCATCCAGCTCTCTCTTGCGTACAAAACAGAGACCCCGCTGCCCCTCCTTGAGCTGGCACTCACGCGGACAGAGGTCGCACTGCACCTTGCCATCCGGCAGAGGGTGCCAATAGGTTGTCGGGTGGGCTGCTGCAAGCTGCATTCTATTGTTCCAGTGCTATACTCAGACTAACTATAGTAGAGCGCATGGAGATCAGCCAGTGGTACGTGACCCCGCCGTTGCCGGCACCTTCTATCTCGACAACCCCGCCCAGCTGCGGCAGATGGTGCAACACTACCTTACTCAAGGGAAAGGTAGCACACTCCGCCCCAAGGCACTCATCGCCCCCCACGCAGGTTACCCCTACTCCGGGCCAATTGCCGGTTCTGCCTACCGCAGTCTGTTGCCACTGCGTAAGCAGATCACGCGGGTGGTGCTGCTCGGCCCCTCCCACCATGTCGCCTTTCATGGCCTGGCGGCACCAACCAGCACTGCATTTCGCACCCCGTTGGGCGAGATTGCGGTTGATCAGACGGCCATTGCTGAAATCGCCGACCTTTCCCAACTCTATCAGCTGGATCAACCGCACCAGGCGGAGCACAGCCTGGAGGTGCAACTCCCTTTCCTGCAGGAGGTGCTGGGAACCTTTTCCCTGATCCCACTGGTTGTCGGGATGGCAGAACCCTCCGCCGTTGCCGAGGTGCTGGAGCGCCTCTGGGGGGGCGATGAAACCTTGATCGTGGTCAGCTCCGATCTCAGCCACTACCTCCCCTATGCCGCAGCACAGCAGATGGATAGCAGCAGCTCCGAGGCGATCGAACAGCTGGATGAGCACCGTCTTCAGCACGAGAGTGCCTGTGGACGGATGCCGATCAACGGCCTGTTACATCTGGCCAAACAGCGTCGGCTGCAGGAGGAGACCGTGGATGTGAGAAACTCCGGGGATACCGCCGGTGATAAAAGCCGTGTGGTCGGGTATGGTGCCTACCTGTTTGCGGAGCCACAACCATGAACCACCCAAAACCATGAACCACACTACGGAACAACGCACAGAGATGCTGAAGCTGGTGCGCCACTCCATCGAACAGGGGCTGGAGAGTGGAGCAGCACTCAATGTAGATCTGCAAATGCACGCCCCCTATCTGCAGCAACCCGGAGCCAGTTTTGTCACCCTCGAGATCAACAACCAGCTGCGAGGCTGTATCGGCAGCCTTGAGGCACACCGGCCACTGGGACAGGATTTGGCAGAGAATGGCTTTGCTGCTGCCTTTCGTGACCCCCGCTTTCCTCCCTTGACTCAACCGGAATACCCCAGAGCCCAAATCAAACTCTCACTGCTGAGCAGACCGCAACCGATGCAATTTGATTCAGAGCATGATCTGCTACGCCAGCTATTACCAGGGATGGATGGGCTCATTCTTGCGGAGGGTGCTCGCCGTGGCACCTTTCTCCCGTCCGTCTGGGAACAGCTTCCCAACCCGACCGACTTCCTCAACCATCTCAAGCAGAAGGCGGGACTACCTGCAAACTACTGGTCCGACAGCATCCGTATTGAACGCTATCGGACAGAGCAGTTCAGCTAGGGAACCTACCCGAATGGCATCAAGAGTAGTGGTGCATAGTGCGGCCTGTCCCTCTCCTGTACAGCGCGACAGGAACTATCGCACCCCAGTTTCAACCATATTCGAGATTGATTGGTATTCACTCCCATTGACTCCGTACCTGACTACGGTGTTAAGGTGATGATCCATTCATAATTTCAAGACAATTTATCCAGGAAGATTCGTAACCACGAGGTAGAGAGTGATGCATACCGAGACACTGAATCAGTGGCAGCATGACCACGATTTTATGGCCTACAACCATCAGGGAGAGCGAATGGCGTATTACGTCCTGCTGCTGACCGCCGTGACCATGGTGGTCGAAATCACGGCAGGAACCCTCTTTGGCTCAATGGCTCTGCTTGCTGATGGTTGGCATATGGGAACTCACGTCGCCGCCTTCCTGATCACCATTTTTGCCTATCGTTACGCCCGAACCCATGCAGACAACCCTGCCTACGCCTTTGGTACCGGGAAGGTGGGCGTATTGGGCGGGTTCGCCAGTGCGGTTGCGCTGGCAGTGGTTGCACTGATGATGTTGCTGGAGTCCCTGCAACGAATCATTGAACCTCAGTCCATCCAGTTCAACGAGGCGATTATGGTCGCTGTAATTGGGTTGATCGTAAATGTTGTGAGCGTTTTCCTGCTTAAAGATGACCACCACCATCATCATCACCACGATCATGAACACCACCATGGACATCACCATCACGACCACAACTTGAAGGCCGCGTATATGCATGTGATTGCAGATGCCTTCACCTCACTGCTGGCCATCGTGGCACTGCTGGCTGGAAAATATTATGGCTGGAACTGGATGGATCCGGTGATGGGCATCGTGGGCGCCATCATCATTACCCGGTGGGCCTATGGTCTGTTGTCGGAGACCTCTCCGATCTTGCTGGACGGAAGTATTGAGCAACCCTATCAACATGAGATACAGCAGGCCATCGAGTCTGATGCAGACAACCGTATCGCAGACCTTCATGTCTGGAAGGTAGGCGCCAACCATTATGCTGCAATCATTTCATTGGTAACACACCATCCGCAAAATACGGAGCACTATAAAGCACTACTGAAAAGGTTTGACCGACTCTCCCACGTAACAATCGAGGTTAACCAGTGCCATTCCGAGCCTTGCCTGGGATAGCCCGTTACAATTACATTCAGTTACAAACTCAGTAGAGACAGACATAGTCGAGTTACATAGGCCAAGTACAATCTGCAATCCAACAGAGACTGAACATGGAGATCGAATATGCAAAAAACAGTTACGGTAGCGAACGTAATGTGCGGTGGTTGTGCAAACACCATCACCGAAAATCTCTCTCGGATTGATGGCGTAGATCAGGTCCATGTTAACGTGGAGGAGAAGAGCGTAACCATGGAGCTGGATGAGAACCGAATGGATCAGGTTAGCAACACACTATCTGAACTGGGTTACCCTGTTCAGGAATAGATGGTGACGATCAACAAGCCAGATCGGCTACTGGTTGTTGATGATGATCCGGAGATCCGCCGGCTGCTAAAAAGCTATCTGGAAAAATCCGGATACCGCTTGGAGGTTGCTGCAGATGGCACACAAATGTTTGCTGCACTGGAGCGCAGCTTTTTTGATCTGATCATTCTCGATTTGATGTTGCCGGGAGAGGATGGACTCTCTCTGCTGAGAAAGTTGCGTATCGACTCCAATATTCCTGTCGTCATGCTGACGGCAATGGGAGAGGAGACCGATCGCATCCTCGGCCTCGAGATGGGTGCCGATGATTACCTCCCCAAACCATTCAGTCCGCGTGAGCTACTGGCAAGAATCAAAAGTGTTCTGCGCAGAAGCGCCACACTGCCGAACCCATCCCCGCAGGAAGGCACGGAGGCCCACTTTCTGGGCTGGATACTGGATCTGCAACAGCACCATCTACTCTCCCCCGAACAGGTTGTGGTGCCTTTGAGTGGGGGGGAGTTTCGACTGCTGCGGGTCTTTGTTGAACATGGTGGACGGGTTTTGAGTCGCGACCAGTTGCTGGAGTTCACACAGGGGCGTGAATCGAATCCATTTGACCGAAGTGTTGACGTATTGGTGGGGCGGATTCGCAAACGGCTGCAGGAAGACTCCAAAAACCCGCAAATGCTGCACACGGTGCGTGGAGAGGGGTACCTCTTCTCCCCGGAGGTGGTATTCAAGGGATGAAAATCCGCCTCTTTCCCCGCTCACTCTATGGTCGCCTGCTGCTGATCTTGATGGTTGGGCTGATGGTACCTCAACTGCTCAGCGCACTGGTTCACCTCTATGATCGGGATACGGTACTGCATCAGACAATGGGGCTGGAGAGTGCCGAACGGATCAGTTCGATCGTCTCCTTGATGGAGGCTACCGCAGCGGACAAACGAGAGGAGATTATCAACGCATTGAGTGGCTATCCGTTGGAGATTGCACTGAATGAGACCAAAAACAGAGAGAACCATGCCAACTCGCCTCGTTCGGATGGAGAGCATGAAAGTACCATGCAACTGTTTCAGAGTTATCTGCAGCGGAAACTCCCTATCGGACATGAGGCCCATGTTGAGGTGGTGGAGTCCGAACGAATGTCTGACTGGATGGGTTCGATGGAGCCTCCCCCGCAGATGCAGGCAATGCATCAGCAGATGAGCCAACGCATGGGGCACCAACTTCGGGTTAAATCCTTTCATGTACAGGTTCGTCTGACCGATGGTGCCTGGTTGGACTTCCACTACTTTCTATCGAGGAAGATCTTTGCATGGCCGCTACGCATGGTGGTGGCGTTGGGTTTACTGATGGTCGCCGTACTTTTCCTGACCTGGATTGCGGTACGCTGGGTAACACGACCGCTTTCGACACTTTCCAAGGCAGCCGAGGCATTCGGGCGCGACATCCAGCATGCCCCACTGGCGGTAGAGGGGCCGACAGAGGTCAGGCAGGCGGCAGAGGCCTTTAATACCATGCAGCAGCGCCTCAGCCGCTACATTGGAGATCGTGCACGCATTCTTGCTGCGGTATCCCATGACTTGAAAACACCGATCACTCGGCTGCGGCTACGCACCGAGTTGATGGAGGAGCAGCCACTGAAAGAGGAAATTCAGGCCGACCTCACCCATATGGAGGAGATGGTTCACTCCACCCTGGACTTCATGAAGGGGACAGAGAGCAAGGAACCACGCCAGAAAATGGATCTGCAGGCACTACTGGAGAGCATGCAGGAGGATCTCTTCCCGCTGGGTATTCAATTTGAGCTACAGGGGGAGATCAAACAACCGGTCACGGTACAGCCCCATGCGATCAAACGCTGCCTGAGCAATTTGCTGGAGAATGGCGCCCGCTATGGAACAGGAGCGGTCGTGGTAACCCTGAGCGCCCAGGACCACAGCGTAATCATCTCCATCCATAACCAGGGGGAACCGATCCCAGAGGCTGAACTGGAGAAGATTTTTGAACCGTTCTACCGGGTTGAATATTCCAGAAACCGGGAGTCCGGGGGAACCGGGTTGGGACTGAGCATTGCTCGAAACATTGTGCAGGCCCATGGCGGTGAGCTGCACCTGGAAAATGCACCTCAGGGCGGCATTACCGCCACGCTTGTATTGCCCTGTTAACCGAGAGAGAAAGAAGATGATGATCAAAAAAATGAAATGGTTCACTTTGGCTATTGGCCTCTGTAGCGTCACAACCTCAACCTACGCCAACAATGACTCAAGGCAACTGGTTGAGCTCCCGCCGATGATGCAGCAACACATGATGGGCAATATGCGCGACCATCTGGCTGCAATCAATGAAATCCTGCTGCAGATGGGAGAGGGAGAGCTCGACCAGGCGGCCGAGCTGGCCGAGTCCAGGTTGGGGATGAGCTCCCTGCAAGCACATGGAGCCAGCCACATGGCCGGCTTCATGCCGGAAGGGATGCGCAATACCGGCACCAGCATGCACCATGCCGCCAGCCGTTTCGCACTCAAGGCACAGGAGGGCGATCTACTGCCTGCTTATCGTGCGTTGTCAGAGATCACCTCGGCCTGTGTCGCCTGCCATGCGGGGTATCGAATTCGTTAGCCACGCAGATCCTCCCGCTTGCGCAGATAGGTCTCTCGATCAATCTGCCCACTGGCGTAGTTTTCATCGAGAATATCCTGGGCATTTTTCTCTTCATGAGAGGGTGGTATGGAGAATGGCTTGCGCTCCACCACCACCCAGATGAGCAACCCCAGGATGATGAGCCAAAATAGTCCACCAAAGCCACCACCAATCATCATTGTTTCCATCAGAAGCTCTCCTTATTTTGGGGGCTTGTTACAGCAAGGAGAGGGGCGTACCGATGCATTCTCCCTGCCGATATGGTCACTGGATTGATGAAATTTCCCCATCCATTTCGACCACAAGCCCTGTTGAACGACAACACCTGCATCCACAAGATTTTGCATTATGGTTTGGTAGTCCATCGTGCGAACATCGTAGATCACCGTAATCCGTGTTCCATTGTGGTTCCACTCCACGGAATTTGCCCCCGACAGAGAGCCAACCCTTGTTGAAGAGCTGGCTACCCGGAACCGACGTTTTACCTGCCATGCATTTTGAATCTTGCTCATACCTTGATCATAGGTGAGATAAACCGTTTTTCCTCCCTTTTTTGTAACTCAATGTAACCCCTTATGCTGCTGTTACATTCGCTTACAAAAAGAGCTCTCTCAGACATTCGGGAGATACATGAAGTGTCTAGACTTATAGTCAGGGTGGCATGAATCCACCCCTCAATAATTTTCACTGTGCATGGAGAAAGATGATGAAAAAGATACAGACCGTAGTGATCACCTCTGCAGTATTGGCTCTTTCCACCCCCCTGATGGCTGACAGTGGTTTTGCGGAAAACTACCCGATGATGGGACATATGGGTAACCCGAATATGTACTCGATGATGCAGAGACAAGGAGGGCCGATGATGAATCCACAGAATATGCAACAGAGGATAGGCAACCCGTCCGCAGGAGGTGGCCACTATATAAACCCTCAGTTCATGCATCAAATGATGAGCTACAAGCAGAACCATATGAGCCGGATGGAAGCGTTGTTGAGTAGTATTGACAGTTCTCTGAAAGAGCTGGTTGAACAGGGCAAGAAACCGTAAAGCCTCTCTCCCCGTTTTCAATAACGGGGAACCTGCAAAACGGATGAAGAGAAAAGGAATTCTGCCACTGGCTCTGGCTGCTACAGGGCTGCTACTGGCCGCTTGTGATGCGCTGGATCCAGAGCAGATCCGAGTCATAAATTTCCTGCCGGCTGCGGACTACCAACCTGACATGGCGCAGGGAAGCGCTCGCTATCAGCAGGTCTGTGCTCGCTGTCATGGTGCAAAGTTGTATGGCACTCAGGAGGGCCCCCCGCTACTGAACCCGATCTATGCGCCCTCACACCATGCCGACCTCTCCTTCTATCATGCAGTAAAGAGTGGAGTAAGGCAGCATCACTGGAAGTTTGGCGATATGCCCATGTTGACGGGAATCACTCCGGAACAGGTGAACGATATCGTCGCCTTTGTTCGAATACGTCAACAATCGGAAGGAATTGATTAACCATGGAAGGAGAAAGGTAACGTGTTTTATACATTAAAACAGCTATTGGCAGTAATACTGATTTCAGCAAGTACGACCGCGGTTGTCCATGCAACCAAGACGGACAACGGCATACGTGTACCCTTCAAGGAGGCCGTAGGGATGAACCTGTTCAAGAAGAACTGTATGCAGTGCCATGGAGAGTGGGCCAGGGGAAGCGAGCAGGGGCCACCATTGATTCACGACTTCTACAAACCTTCCCACCATGGGGATGGTGCATTCTATAACGCGGCCCTCAATGGGGTACGTGCACACCACTGGAGATTTGGCGATATGCCCCCGGTTGAAGGAATCCAGGAGCGTGATATCAGCAAGATCATCTCTTTTGTACGCTGGCTTCAACAGGCCAACAAGCTCTATTGAGGAGACGTTGAATGAACCGATGGATTGTTGTGGGTGGCATTGTCATTTTGTTAATCGCAGCTGTACTGGGTACACAGTCGACACCACCACCTGCCCGCAGTGACCACAAGATAACGGGGCGCTGGTATAGTGAAACGCAAGTCGCCGCAGGTGGGACGCTGTATCAGACAAACTGTGCGAGTTGTCATGGGCCTGACGCTGCGGCCACGCCAGACTGGAGAACACCCAATGAACAGGGGCACTATCCACCCCCTCCACTCAACGGAACCGCACATGCCTGGCACCACCCATTAGCACTGTTGCGCAAAACCGTTCAGGAGGGTGGACTCCCACTGGGCGGGCAGATGCCAGCATTCAAGCAGCAGCTGAATGATGAAGAGATTGATCAAATCCTGGCCTGGATCCAGTCCCACTGGTCGGATGAGATCTACCAAATATGGAGTGAGCGCAATGGAGCGTAGTCGTGGATAGGGAGGTACGATTATCGATTTCCGGCATGGTCTGTGCCGGCTGTGTCTCTGCGGTAGAAGAGGCACTACGGGCAGTGGATGGGGTCACTACGGCCAGCGTCAATCTGGGAGAGCGTAGTGCCAGTGTGAGCGGGGATATTGTTCCAGAAGCGTTGATCGAGGCAGTGGCGGGGGCCGGTTTCCGTGCGGCGGAGTTGGTGACTGCGGAGGATAGTGAGAACAAGGTGCAGCAGGAGCAGGCCGAATACCGGGTGCTGTTGTGGCGCACAGCCGTTGCAGGTTTCATGGGGGCCCTGCTGTTTGCTGCAGGGATGGGGGGTCTGCTTCCTCCCATCGAGGAGGGGCAAGTACTCTGGATAGGGGTTAGTCTGGTAACACTGCTGATTCTGTTTTTTGTTGGTGGACACTTCTTCCGTGGGGCCTGGATCAGTCTGCGCAACCACCGTGGCAATATGGACACCCTGATTGCGATGGGAACCGGCACTGCCTGGCTCTATTCTACTGCCATTGTGCTGTTTCCCGAGATGGTTCCATCACTGGCACGACACGCCTACTTCGAGGCGGCAGTGATCATTGTGGCCCTGGTATCACTTGGCTCTGCACTGGAGATGCGGTCACGCGGAAAAACCTCTGAAGCAATACAGAAGCTGATCGGACTTCAACCCAAACAGGCCCATGTCATCCGTAATGGTGTGGAGCAAGAGGTTCTGCTGGAAGAGGTTGGGCTGGATGAGAGCGTACGTATTCGACCCGGTGAAAAGATTCCGCTGGATGGTGTGGTACTGGATGGCGACACCTTTATCGATGAGTCGATGTTGACCGGAGAATCGATGCCCATCCATAAAGGCCAGGGGGATGAGGTGGTGGGCGGAACCATCAATGGTTCCGGCTCAGTCCTGATCAAGACAACGCACATCGGCAGAGAGACCGTATTGGCACAAATTGTGGAATTGGTGCGCAAGGCCCAATCGAGCAAGCCGGAAATTGGACGATTGGTGGATCGGATAGCGGCCATCTTTGTCCCTGTGGTGGTTGTGATTGCAATGGTCAGCTTTCTCCTCTGGTTCTGGTTGGGTCCAGCCCCTCAATTGAGCTATGCGATGGTGGCCGCAATGACCGTGCTGGTGATTGCCTGCCCCTGTGCATTGGGTCTGGCAACACCGATTTCCATTATGGTGGGAGTGGGTCGTGCTGCGGGCATGGGCATCCTGATTCGAAATGGTGAGGCGCTTCAACGCTCGGAGCAAATCACTACGGTCGTTTTCGACAAGACCGGAACCCTTACCAAGGGGAAGCCCGGTGTGGTATCGGCCACTTCGGTATCTGATTATGCTGAAGAAACAGTGATTCAGCTAGCGGCTGCCGTTGAACAATCATCAGAACATCCTCTGGCTTCCGCGATTGTTGCGGATGCCAGACAGCGAGGTATAACCATTCCATCCTGCAACCACTTTCAAAGTGAATCCGGCCGGGGAGTTGAAGGGTATATCGAGGAGAATAGAGTGATGGTTGGCAGTGCCGCATGGATGAAACAGAATCAGGTTGATCTAAGTGCAAACCAGGAGAGAATGGAGCAGTGCGCCAAACAGGGGGCCACACCGGTATGTGTTGCTGCTGACCATCAACTGATTGGAGTCATTGGCATTGCCGACCCCATCAAGCCGGAAGCCCGAGGCGTTATATCCCGTCTACATGAAATTGGGTTGAAGGTGGTCATGTTGACCGGAGATCACCAGGAGACCGCAAGACTGGTCGCTGACTCGATCGGTATTGATCAGGTTATTGCCGAGGTATTGCCTGCCGATAAGGCCGCTCAGATCAAACAACTTCAGACCGCGGGTGAGCAGGTGTTAATGGTGGGAGATGGAATCAATGATGCGCCGGCCTTGGTACAGGCAGAGGTTGGCATTGCCATTGGCACCGGAACCGACATTGCGATTGAGTCAGCCGATATCACCCTGATGCGAGGTGCACTGGATGGGGTTGCTGACACAATTCTTCTCTCCAGGGCAACCATGCGCAATATCCGGCAAAATTTGTTCGGGGCATTTCTCTATAATTCACTGGGCATTCCCATTGCAGCCGGGGCACTGTTCCCTCTGTTTGGCGTACTCTTGAGCCCCGTAGTGGCCGCAGCCGCGATGAGCATGAGTTCGGTTACCGTGGTTACCAATGCCTTGAGATTGAAAACAATCCATCTGCACAGTGCAGTTGACCGTTAATCCAATGATGAACCTGGGGGCCAATCTATGAAACGTGTAATCAGCCGAGTCAGCTTTATCTTCCTTCTATGGGGAGCCGCCTCTGTCAGCATGGCTGAAAAAATTGACGGTAAAAAT
>CAYFNH010000013.1:0-33640 GCA_964344435.1 uncultured Piscirickettsiaceae bacterium
TAAACCTTGCTGGCTCCGCCGGTGGCCAGAATGATCTGTGGTGCCTGAAAGGTGTGTATCTGCTGCTGGGCACGATCCAGTACATAGGCCCCGACGATCCGGTTATCCTGGTCTTCCCACCCCAGCTTGGAGAGGGTGATCAGGTCGATGGCAATATGGTGTTCGTACAGGTCGATATTTACCCGCTCCCGTACCAGTCGGCTCAGGGTCTTCTCGACCGCCTTGCCGGTGGCATCGGCAGAGTGGATTACCCTGCGCCGACTGTGTCCTCCCTCCCGGGTGAGGTGGTACGGCGCCTCCGGGTCATCGGGATCTGTACGGGTAAAAGGGACCCCTGCATCGATCAGCTGCTCCACTGCAGCACGGGAGTGTTGAATGGTGTGCTCTACCACCGCCTGGTCACAGAGACCATCCCCGGCATTGAGGGTGTCGGCAATATGGGCCTCTGCCGAATCCTCCCGGTCCAGCACCGCAGCGATCCCCCCCTGTGCATAGAAGGTTGCCCCCTCTTTCAGGGTCGCCTTGGAGAGAATGGCGATGCGTAAATCGGGTCTCAGTTGCAGTGCAGCCGTCAATCCGGCGGCACCACTACCGATGATCAGTACGTCATATTGGTACAGGCTCTCTTGTGCGTTGGACGTCATGAGCGCTATTCTACCAATGATTTCAAAATCGGGGTGGTGATTGCTGTATGGTGCCAGTGGAGTGCCAGGGAACTTGCGACTACCGTTACGGTCAATCCAGTCCAACCATTTATGTAGCAAGGATAGAGAGTACTTTGAACCTAGAATCCTCAGTTGACCGCTTGAAACAGGATCAACATCTTCTTATGCAAACAATTTCTCAAGAAACCAGCTTCACTCAACGGGTGAAGGTCGCTACGAACCAAATTGCACGCACAGGCGCACGCATTACTGCGTTACAACTCCTTGCAATAGCTGGCTATTACGCGTCGTTGTGCCTTGTCCTGCGCACACCTGTACGCACACTTTGGGCCGTCCAACTGAGGAATCTAGGTTGAAACCGCAGGATGCAGATCAACTTCTGGTCGAACAGGTTCAGCAGGGAGATAAACGGGCCTTTGATCTGTTGGTGCTCAAGTATCAGCATAAGGTGATCGCGCTGGTTACCCGTTTTGTGAAGGATCGAACCGAGGCGGAGGATGTGGCGCAGGATGCCTTTATTCGAGCCTATCGGGCTCTGGCCAATTTCCGGGGAGAGAGTGCCTTTTACACCTGGCTCTACCGCATTGCGGTCAATACCGCCAAGAACCACCTGGTGGCCCGTGGGCGCAGACCCCCTGCTACCGATCTGGATGCGGAGGAGGCGGAACTTTTTTTTCAGGAGCAGGGTCTGACTGAACAGGCAACTCCTGAACATGAGCTGGAGCGAGACCAGCTGGAGCATAACCTGCAGCAAGCCATGGCCAGCCTCTCCGCTGATTTGCGTGAGGCCATTACCCTGCGAGAGCTGGAAGGGATGAGTTATGAAGAGATTGCAGAGGTGATGGGAACACCGATTGGTACCGTCCGCTCCAGAATCTTTCGTGCCCGTGATGCAATCGCCCGTTTTTTGGCATAACAGTTAAGATACAACTATGGAACAGAACAGCAGAGAGGGGGAGCAACTATCAGCACTGATGGATGGTGAACTATCGCCTGAAGCGCTGAAAACGCTGCTAAACCAGATTGAGCAGCAGCCACAGCTTCGAGCACAGTGGGCCAGCCACCATGCCGTACGCCACACCCTGTTTGAAAAGCACCACTACCTTTCGACAGGGGATAGTGGGGTGGCAGACCGGGTTGCTGCCGCACTGGAGCAGGAGCCAACCGTTCTGGCCCCCGCAACACGCAGGCGTTCCCGTACTATCAGGCCATGGATACCGTTGGCACTGGCGGCCTCTCTGGCTACCGTTACCTTCGTTGTGCTGCAGTCACCACAACTCGATTTCACTGAACCCCAGCAGGTGGCAGCGCGTTCCGTTCAGACCGAGTGGGTCGAGGTAGATGGAGAGTGGGTGGAACGCTGGGTCAATCCTCTCGATCAACAGGCGTGGATGCACAGTTATCTCGCGCGCCATGATGAAAATCGCAGCAGTGTACTGGTATCAACTGCTCCAGGCGGGGTGTCGTCCCGCTCTTCCGGGGTGGTTAAACATATTATTGGTTGGCAGGTCGGTTGGCTGCCGGAAGGGTTCCAGGAGGTGGATACCCTGCAGCACGAGATTCCAGTGTTTGGTGGTGCAGTAACCCATCTGGTGCTGAGTAATGGGGAAAAGGTCTTCTCTGTATTTATCGAGAAGGGGGGGGAGCGTGAGACTACCGAGCGGCAGTTGAAGGAGGGTAACGCTCCGGTCAACCTCTATAGCCACTTTACCCTGGGGCACCGGATTACCGTGCTCGGGGAGATGCCGATGGAGGTGGTGCGCAAGGTTGCGCAGTCGGTCGAGGCGCGCAGTGGTTAGAGAGCAGGCAACGGTGGTTGCCACCGAAGGGGGGCGGGCTTGGGTCGAGATGGTGCGCCAGGCCTCCTGTGGTGGCTGTGGCTCAAGCAGCAGTTGCGGGACATCGGCCCTCTCCAAACTGTTTGGAAACCGCTCCTATCGGGTTGAGGTAAATAACCCGGTTCATGCCGGTGTGGGGAGTGTGGTGACAGTTGCAGTCTCCGAGCAGGGGTTGATGGGGGGGGCGGCACGACTCTATCTGTTACCACTATTGGCACTTTTCCTCTCTCTGGGGGTGGTAGAGTGGCTACCCATATTGCAGGAGTGGATAAAGGTCATGGTTGCGCTGGTGATAACAGTAGTTGCGGTGGTGTGGATGAGAGAGCTGGGGTGGTTTGAGGCAGACTCATTGACGCCGGAAATTACCGAGATTCATGCTCGTAATGTTGATTTTATAAAGTAGGGATCACTGGAAAAATAAATTGAGGATAAATGGAATGAAGAGAATCTATACCTGGTCGGTAGCATTGTTGTGGCTGCTGGGAGCATGGAGTGTTAACGCCGCCTCGGTGGCCGGGTTGCCCAACTTTACCGAGCTGGTCAAGCAGCAGATGCTCGCAGTGGTCAGCATCAGCGTGACCCAGAAACGGACCATGGGGCGAGGACATAACCCCTTTTCACAAGGATTTCCCGATGACCTGCCCTATGATGAGCTGCCTGAGTTCTTCCGCCGTTTCTTTGAAGATCGAGGCTTCGCTCCAGGACCGAGGCCGCGAGGTGAGCCACGCGAGTTCGAGTCGCAGGCACAGGGTTCCGGCAGCATTCTCAGTGCCGATGGCTATATTCTGACCAACCACCATGTGATCGAGGATGCCAGTGAGATTGTGGTGCGCCTGTATGATCATCGTGAATTCCGGGCCGAGGTGGTGGGGTCGGACCCCCGCTCCGATATCGCACTGATCAAGGTCGATGCACAGGGGCTGCCTACCATCAAGACCGGCACCAGTACCGAGCTTGAAATCGGGGAGTGGGTGTTGGCCATCGGCTCTCCCTTCGGCTTCGAGATGTCGGCCACCGCAGGGATTGTCAGTGCCAAGGCACGCAACATCTCGGAGGGGGGCAATCAGTTTAACTACGTCCCCTTTATCCAGACCGATGTGGCGATCAACCCGGGTAATTCGGGAGGACCGCTGTTCAATCTCGATGGCGAGGTGGTAGGGATCAACTCCATCATCTTCAGCAAGTCGGGAGGGTATATGGGGCTCTCCTTTGCAATCCCGATCGAGATGGCGATGGATGTAGTCAAGCAGGTGAAGAACGGCGGCCATGTAAGTCGTGGCTGGCTTGGGGTGATGATTCAGCCGGTAACCAGTGATCTGGCCGACTCCTTTGGCATGGATCGGCCGGTAGGTGCGTTGGTGGCACAGATCCTGGAAGATGGCCCGGCTGCAGATTCCGATCTCCAGGTGGGAGATGTGATTCTGGAGTTCAACGGGCACTTTGTGGAGAGCAATACCCATCTGCCGCCGATTGTTGGTCGCACCCCGGTAGGGCATCCGGTTCCGGTTCGGGTAATGCGCGAGGGGCGTGAGCAAGTTCTGAAGATCCAGATCGGCGAACTGCCACCCGAAGAGGAGCTGGCCGATGCGCGCCCACAACAGGACACCCCCAGGGCCGAGCAGCAACCGGCAGCGGTCATCAAGCGACTCGGTATGACCCTGCAACCACTGCCCAAGCCGGTACGTCAAAAGCGCTCAATACCAGCCGGTGGTGTCTATGTGGCGGAGGTTGAGAAGGGGAGTGTGGCTGACCACTACGGCCTGCAGAAAGGGGATGTAATCAGCCGGGTCAACTATGTGGTGGTTGAGGATGTCGACCATCTGCTTGGCATTCTCGATCGACTGCCTGGTGGCAAGGGGGTTCCGGTCTATGTGGTACGTGACAGAGGGCCGATCTTCCTGGCACTGCGACTGCCGTAGATGAAGCAGCTGCAACTGGTGGTGCGGGAGGGGTGCCATCTCTGTGACGAGTTCGAGGATCTGTTGGAGCACCACCCGCTGCGGAGTCAATTTGAATTGCAACGGGTGGTGATAGGTCGCAATGCTGATCTGGAGCATCTGTATGGTACAAAAGTTCCGGTTTTACTGGAGCAACAGAGGGAAATCTGTCATTATTTCCTAGATGAAGATCGGCTTCGAGAGGTACTCGAGGCGTAATAATGAATGGCCCCGTTTCGGGGCCGTTTTTTTAGGAACAGAACCGCATTGTATAACCTTTCGCAGATTCGCAATTTCTCCATTATTGCCCATATTGACCACGGCAAATCGACCATCGCTGACCGCTTTATTCAGGTCTGTGGCGGTCTGACCGAGCGGGAGATGTCGGAGCAGGTGCTCGACTCGATGGATATCGAGCGCGAGCGGGGTATCACCATCAAGGCACAGAGTGTCTCGCTGGAGTACAAGGCCAGGGATGGTCAAACCTACCTGCTCAACTTTATCGATACCCCGGGACATGTTGATTTCACCTATGAGGTCTCCCGTTCGCTGGCGGCCTGTGAAGGGGCGCTGCTGGTGGTTGATGCGGCGCAGGGGGTAGAGGCGCAGACCGTCGCCAACTGCTACACCGCGATTGATCTGGGGCTGGAGGTGGTACCGGTACTGAACAAGATCGACCTTCCCTCCGCTGAACCGGAACGTGTCATCGAAGAGATCGAGGAGATCGTTGGTATCGAGGCGGAAGAGGCCAAGCGGGTCAGCGCCAAGACTGGCCTTGGGGTGGATGAGCTGCTGGAGGAGATCGTCGAACTGATCCCGTCACCGGAAGGAGACCCCGAGGGGCCGCTGCAGGCGCTGATTATCGACTCCTGGTTTGATAACTACCTGGGTGTGGTCTCACTGGTGCGGGTGGTCAATGGCCGTATTCGCGCCAAGATGAAGATGAAGGTGATGTCGACCGGCGATAGCCATCTGGTGGATCAGGTTGGTATCTTTACTCCCAAACAGACCCGGCGTGATGAGCTGGTGGCCGGTGAGGTAGGTTACGTGATCGCCGGGATCAAGCAGATTGATGGTGCCCCGGTGGGAGACACCCTGATCGATGAGCGCAATCCAGCCGATGCGCCACTACCCGGTTTCCAAGAGATCAAACCACAGGTGTTCGCCGGAATGTATACCGTCGATGCCGATGACTACGAAGATTTTCGTGATGCCCTGGCCAAGCTGACACTGAATGATGCCGCGCTGCAGTACGAGCCGGAGGTCTCTCCGGCACTGGGGTTCGGCTTCCGTATCGGCTTCCTCGGCATGCTCCATATGGAGATCATTCAGGAGCGTCTGGAGCGTGAATACGATCTCAATCTGGTCACCACCGCACCGACGGTGGTCTACGAGATCGAGCAGACCGATGGTGAGGTGACCCATATCGATAATCCGGCCGATCTTCCGGTGGTCAACAAGATCCGCGAGATTCGCGAGCCGATGATCGAGGCGAGCATCCTCGTGCCGCAGGATTATGTCGGGGTGGTAATCGGCCTCTGTGTGGAGAAGCGCGGCATCCAGAAAAATATGCAGTACATGGGGCGACAGGTGTCGTTGAACTACGATTTGCCCCTCTCTGAGGTGCTGGTCGACTTCTTTGACCGCCTCAAGTCGGTAAGTAGGGGCTTTGCCTCGATGGACTACCACTTCAAGGCCTTTGTTGCAGCGGACCTGGTCAAGGTGGATCTGCTGATCAATGGCGACAAGATGGACGCGCTGTCGATGATTGTCCACCGCGATGATGCCATTCCGCGCGGACGTGTGCTGGCCGAGAAGATGCGCGAGATCATTCCCCGGCAGATGTTTGATGTGGCGATCCAGGCAGCCATCGGTGCCAAGATTATTGCTCGCACCACGGTCAAGGCGTTACGGAAAAATGTCACCGCCAAGTGTTATGGTGGCGATGTGAGTCGTAAGCGCAAACTATTGGAGAAACAGAAAGAGGGCAAGAAGCGGATGAAGCGAGTCGGCAAGGTCGATATCCCGCAGGAGGCCTTTATGGCGGTGCTGCAGACGAGCAAGAAGTAGAGCAGATAAAAGATTGGACCATGAAGCGCATGAAGAACATGAAGGTTAATAATGTTATACCTTCATTGACTTTATGCCCTTC
Organism: uncultured Piscirickettsiaceae bacterium; assembly: GCA_964344435.1. GTDB lineage: Bacteria > Pseudomonadota > Gammaproteobacteria > Thiopontia. The sequence goes on from CAYFNH010000013.1 coordinate 6,593, forward strand.
ATGGTGAGAAAGAAGGGATAAGTATGCATTTGGATTTTTCGGGAGTATTGGTGATTGCACTGGTGGTAACCGGTGTCATCTGGGCATTGGATGCACGCTACTGGGCAAAGGAGCGCCTCAGTGATGAGGAGATGCCGATCCTGGTGGAGTATGCCCGCTCCTTCTTTCCGGTCATCCTGATTGTGCTGGTGCTGCGCTCCTTCCTGTTCGAACCATTCCGTATCCCCTCCAGTTCAATGCGTCCGACCCTGGTGGTGGGGGACTTCATTCTGGTTAACAAGTTCACCTATGGGCTGCGCCTGCCGGTGGTCGATACCAAGATCCTCGACGTGAATGAGCCGCAGCGGGGAGATATCATGGTATTCCGTTATCCGGAAGACCCCAGCGTTGACTATATCAAGCGGGTGGTCGGGGTTCCGGGGGATCGAATCGAGTACCACAACCGTCAAGTCTATGTGAATGGCCAAGCTGCGGAGATGGAGAAACGGGGTACCCATCTGTGGATGGACAACCAGTGCCGAACCATCGACTCACTCCGTTTCCGTGAGCAGACCAGTGACACCGATCATGAAATTCTGATCATTCCCCGTCGCGCCTCACGGGCCGAAGGGGAGTGGATCGTGCCGGAAGGGCACTACTTCATGTTGGGGGACAACCGTGACAACAGTCGTGATAGCCGTTACTGGGGCTTTGTACCGGAGGAGAATATTGTTGGCAAGGCCGTTGCGGTCTGGATGAGTTGGGACTTCAACTGTGGAGATGGAATCAGTTGGAGCCGTATTGGAGGAATTGAGTAATGAAAAAGAGAAGCTACCTATCTGTCGTGTTGGCGGCACTGCTGCCGTTGTCTGCATCAGCCAATGAGCAACCCAATGTGCGCACCGTAACTGAACAGTTTCAGGACTGGACCGTGGCCTGCATAGAGCAGGAGAAAGGTACCGTGTGCGAGGCACGCCATGCTATCAAGGCGCCGGAAGGGGGAGTGATGGGGCAGATCAGTTTCTCCAACCGCAGTGATGTGCCGGATCAGCTGCTGTTCCAGGTGGCGCTGCCGCTACTGGCCGACCTCAAACGGACAGTAGCGATTCAGGTGGAGGGCAAAGAGGCCTATCAGCACCAGTACGCCTTCTGCAGCCCGGCGGCCTGTTTTGTTGCAGAACCGGCCAAACCCGGGCTGGTGGTTGATTTCAAGAAGGGGGTCGCCTTTACCATCCATGCCCGCAATATCCAGAATGGAGAGATGGCACTGAAGGGATCCCTGCTTGGGTTCTCTGCGGCGATCAGTCGTTTGAATAAGCAGGGTGATAACAAGTAGTGGTCATTATCCCTCCAACCTTACCGTCAGTGAATCAACTGGAAAGCGGTTACATGATCTTTCGTTAGCCACCTGATGATTCCAACTTCCCTTCAGCGTCTGGAAACTCGTCTCAACTACACCTTCCAGAACAGCGATCTGCTTCGTCAGGCGATGACCCACCGCAGTCACGCCAATGAGAACAATGAACGACAGCACAACTTGGTTATGTGTTCTTGAAATAATATTTATAAAAGAGTGGAGGAATAGCCCGTATGATCAGAACGGTTAAGCAGGCCTGCCAATTCAATCCTGTTATCCAGGATTACCGCATGAGCCAGGGCATCGAAAACCTGGCTGACCTGATTAATGATCAGGGAGACGGTCGAGAGTTTTTCTCCAGAAACCATGTCACCCACGGCATGGATCAACTTTTTAGGGAAGGCATGCTGCGCCTCTCTGGCAAATCAGACCAAGCGGTGTTCGAACTCACCCAAGCCATGGGTGGTGGTAAAACCCACATGATGATTGCCCTGGGACTGCTGGCTCGACATGACCACCTGCGCCCAGAGGTACTCCCCTCTGACCTGAATGATCGCCTGGATTTCGGCAAGGCACGCATCGCTGCCTTCAACGGCCGCAACAACCCGGATAACTACATCTGGGGTGAAATCGCCACCCAGCTTGGTGAAGAAGAAGCCATTCGTCCCTATTGGGCATCTGGCCCGAAAGCCGTAGATCAACAGAAATGGAAAGAGATCATCGGCGACACTCCCACGCTGATCCTGCTCGATGAGCTGCCTCCCTATCTGGACAATGCCAGCACTCAGGTCATTGGTCAGGGCACCCTGGCGAACATGGTTGTCTACAGCCTCAGTGCGCTGATGAGCGCCGCTCTTGAATTACCGAACTGCGCTATCGTCATCGCCAACCTTTCTGGCAGCTATAAGTCCCAGACCAAGGCGCTGGCCGAGTCGATCTCCAATCTTCAGCAAGAGACTCGCCGACAGGCAATGACCATCACCCCGGTTCAGCTGTCCGGTAATGAAATCTACGAAATCCTGAAAAAGCGTCTCATCGACGAACTACCCGATGAAGGCACGATTTCGGACATCGCCGAGGAGTACGCCCAGCAGGTCAAGAAGGCCGAGGATGGCGGCTACATCGTTGCTTCCAGTATCGAACAGATCGCCGAGCAAGTTCGGGAGACCTACCCCTTCCACCCCTCGTTCAAACATTTGGTTGCGCTATTCAAAGAGAATGAAGGCTTTCGACAAACCCGTGGCCTGATGCAATTCACGGCTCGTTTGCTCAAAAGTGTTGATCAACGTGAGGTCGATGATGTCTTTCTGATCGGCACGCAACATCTCGATCTAAATGATGACCAGGTCAAAGATGAGATCGAGCGTATCGCTCCCAAGCTGATTCCAGCTGTTACCCGCGACATTGCGGATAATGGCAACGGCATCGCTGAAAACATCGATGACGAGCTAAGTAGCGATGCATCAGTTCAGGTCATGACTCTGCTACTGGCTTCGTCACTGTCCAGAGCGGTCGGTGGTCGCATTGGCCTGTCCGAAAGCGAAGTGATTGAATTCCTGGCGGCCCCAAACAGAAAGCCAGACGAATTTCTGGATGCCCTGCAGCACCTGCGTGAACAGGCCTGGTACCTGCACCGTGAAGACCAGCGTTTCTTTATCAAAGAGACAGAAAACCTCTCACGGCAGATCGAGCGTAATACCAAAGATATTCCACAACCGAAAATCGACACGGCACTCATTAATCGCTTGACTGGAATACTGATGACTTCCAGCAAAAATGCATATCAGGAAGTGCAGATTCTGCCGCGCATGGATGAACTGAAACTCAGTGGTCCTCGGGTACTGATCGTCATTCGACCCGATGGCAAAGTGCCCCCCAGCGAGCTCAACCATTTCTTTGAGTTCCAGCAGGAAAAGAACAATTTACTGGTGCTCACGGGTCAGGACAGCCACATGGCCGATGCTGTAGAGGATCGCCTGCGTGAACTCTACGCCATTGAGCAGATCCACAAGCGTCTCAAGCCCGGCGACACCCTATATGAAGAGGCGCGAGACCGCCTCGAAGAGTCCGAAGACCGCTTCGCCAAGGCTCTGTCGGCCGCTTATAACCGGATCTATTTCCCGAGCCTTGATGAGATGGACGGCCGGGAAACACTGGTCAGTGTCACCATCGATAACGGCCTGAAAATTGGCCAGGGAGACCAGTCCGCAGAGACCCAGATTGAAGGCCTGCTGGCTAGCCCTCGCGCCAACTACAAGCTGGCGATGGACCTCAAGGATAACTTCAACGAATACTTCGCCATGGCCGAGGCAGACCTCTGGCCATCGGGCAAAGACAACCGCCGCACCCCCTGGAAAGATGTCATCAGTCGTGCCAAGAGTAATGCGGCATGGCCATGGATGCCCGGTAACGGTGGCATGGATACCCTGAAGGCGGAAGCGCTGAAACAGGGTCGCTGGCGTCTGGGTGAAGATGGCTATATCGAAAAAGGTCCTTTTCCCAAGGAAAAGACCAGCGCCAATATTTCATTGCTAGGATCGAACCCCGACTCCGGAGAGTCAATCCTCAGTCTGACACCCCGCAATGCTGGTGAAAGCCCGGTTATCTATTACTCCACTAAGCCGGATGTGAGCGAAAGCGATGATCAGGTGGAGGATCTGGAGAACTTCAGTACCGGAGAAGGCACACTTTACTTCTGCGTCAAAGACACCACGGGCAAGTATGAAACTGGTACCCCAACTCGCTGGACGGCGGAGCTAAAGATTCGCCACCAGGTAGAGCCATCGGCCGACAAGCGCAAGATCACCTTGCAGTGTACGCCAAAGGCCGAGATGACCTACACCCTGGATGGCTCCAATCCGAAGGATGGCAAGACCTACGACGGCCCATTCGAGATTGGCTCAGAAGCAGTTCGCTTACTGGTGTATGCCAAATCCGGCGAGGCCACCAAGAATGCCGACTTCCAGATCCCTCACAGCGGTGACAAGACCGTTCAAATCGATGATGCCAAGCCCGCTCGCCTGAGCAACAAGCGCATGGCACTGGATACTACTGACCGCGTCTATGGTGTGATTAACCACTTCCGTGAACAGAGCAATACCCGCTTCAAGGGTGTTCGCATCGAAATCGGCGAAGGTGAAAACACCGTCACCGTCCGTTTCCAGGAGCGCGAAATCACCGCTGCAATGATCGAAGGCACGGTTAATAGTCTGCGAGAAGTACTGCAGGAGGATCAGTCACAGGTAGCCATCACCATCAGTGACGGCATCCAGTTTGAAAGCGGCTTCGAGGCTAAAGAGTTCGCCAAGATCGCAGGCATAGAACTGCGCCCCGGCGAAGTAACACAGGAGGAATAACCCAATGCCAGACCGTTCTGGTGCTAAGGCCACCCAAGCAACCAATAACGAGGCCCCCAAAGGGGCAAAAACCGGTTCCAACACCGGCAAGGCCTCTGCGCGCAAGGGAACCTATGCTCACCAGACGCTCGGCTTTGGTGTACCGGCAACCAGTGATCCCCACCACTTCAAGGTGGTAATCCCAAAGGCCAACAGCGGCCGGGTTCAGATCAGTGAGTACCTGGGGCTGCAGGCCTCCAGCGACGAGTTTGCGGTGATCGACCGCGTTTCACTGGAGCGTCCTCGCTGGACGGCGATTCGCAGTGAGGTGCAGCGTGCCTTCAATGCCCGCCTAAAAGCCCATAACCTCAAAAGCGCGTCCTGGAAGGTGGGCGACAACCATGTTGATCGCCTGCTTGGCAAAGAGCTCTGCGTCTTAGCCTGGGCCGTCGAAGGCATGGAAATGGAGAACATCCCGGTCGCTGTGCGCAACTGGCTCGCCCTGCGACCGGAAGAACGCTGGTGGCTGTTTGGCATGACCGCCATGAGCACAGGTGGCATCAACGATAGCAACAAAGGCTGGCGCTTAGCGCTGCGCCATGCCCTGGGCGATGTCGCCCAAAGCGAACTATTACAACCGCGTGGCCGCAGAGAGATCGTCAAGCACGACCCTCTGCCAACCCTCGATCTTTTTGGTGATGAATGATTTATGGCTGAACTAATACCCCTGACACTGCAGGATGCACCCGCTCTGATTGAAGGGGTCTTTCCTGCCCAGAAGGTTTCATTTGAGGCACAAACAGAGCGCAAAGCTGGACGCTCACAAACCCTCACAGGGTTGGGCTCATTCTGGAAGGGGCGCAAGCCATTAATTTTGGTACGTTCAATCGTGCTTGGGAGCCTGTTACCTCAAACAGACGACCATGAAAAAGACCTCGAAATCTTCGAAGCGCTTATGGGGTTTGACGATGATGGGTTGGCTCGAAGAGCTTTGAGCAAAAATACGATAAAGCCCAAGGATTTTGCCTCACTTATTACTTTAAGCAATCCTTGGGATTATTTTGGCTACACCATCAAGGCCTCCGATATCACTGCCGAAGAAGTTGAATCCTGGGAGTTTCCCTTCGATGCGGATGCCAAAGGCGTCACCCTTCGCTGGCAGCGTGATATCGACGACGAAGCAAAACTCGCGCTTTATCGTAAGGTATTAACAACCTACAGCAGTTATGAGGAAAAAGCCTCTGTTTGCAAGCGTCCAGAAGAAATAGACCAAGAATGGCTGTACGCCACAGTTTGGGCGAAAGTTAATCGTCACTACGCACACCTCAACATTAATGCCCACTCCCATCAAAAACTGATCGAACAGCTAGGAACCTTGAGATATGGCCATCGCCCTCGTGTCGGTGATGCCTTTAGTGGTGGTGGATCTATTCCATTTGAATCTTCCCGCGTAGGCTGTGACGTGCTTGCGTCTGATCTGAACCCTATCGCATGTTTACTAACTTGGGGGGCTTTCAATGTTATTGGGGCAGGCCCAGATCAACGGGCTGATATTGAACGAGCACAAGCAAGAGTAACTGAATCCGTTGAAGAAGAAATTTGTCAACTAGGCATTGAGCATGATGAAAATGGCAACCGAGCCAAAGCATATTTGTACTGTTTAGAAACGCAATGCCCAGAAACAGGATGGATGGTGCCTCTTGCTCCAACCTGGATTATCAACAAGACACGAAAAGTCGTTGCGAAGCTCGTGCCGAATCACGATAAACAGAAATTCGATATACAGATAATTTCTGATGCTTCAAAGGCTGAAATGGAAGAAGCCAAGACGGGCACTATTCAAGACGGCTCAATGGTATATACGCTGGACGAAATTACGCACCGTGTAACAATTAAGACCCTCCGTGGTGATTACAGAGGGCCAGAGGGCCAGACCCTCAATAGACTGAGGCCTTGGGAAAAGTCAGATTTCAGACCTCGAAGTGACGACATATTTCAAGATAGGCTTTATGCCATTCAATGGTACACCGCAGGGTCTGCTGATAAGGCTAGACGGGAGTCATTTTTCTCATCGGTGACGGACTATGACCTAGCCCGTGAAACAGAAATCGAAAAGCTCGTAGCAGAAAACTTGGGAGTTTGGCAAGAGAGTGGCTTGGTGCCAAATATGGAAATCGAGCCCGGCGACAAGACAGATGAGCCAATCCGTACTCGTGGTTGGACCCATTGGCATCATTTGTTCTACCCACGACAGCTACTGATTCTTGCGCTCATTGCAAAACACAAGAATACCTTGGGAGACAAAGGACTATGTTTTACATCGCTTGCAAACAGGCAATCTAAGCTTTGCAGGTGGCAGAATGACGGCAGAAAAGGCGGACTTTTCGATACGTTTGACAATCAAGCGTTAAACACCCTTTATAACGGAGGCGCGAGATCATTCGTAGACCTCAAACCATACCTCCTTCTAAGAGGCGTGCCATCTATACCATTAACGGGCGAAAAAAGAATTGCTTGTGTACCAGCATCTGCAAATGACACAACTTGTGACCTCTGGATTACGGATCCACCTTACGCGGATGCCGTCCACTATCACGAAATCACAGAATTTTTCATAGCTTGGCTAAGAAAAAACCCACCAGCCCCTTTCAATGAATGGACCTGGGACTCTCGCAGAGCATTGGCCATAAAAGGTTCCGGCGATGATTTTCGCCGCAGCATGATCGGTGCCTACAGTGCCATGGCTGAACACATGCCGGACGACGGCATGCAGTGCGTCATGTTTACGCATCAAGACACTGGCGTCTGGTCCGACATGATCGGCATCTTTTGGGCGGCTGGACTCCAGGTTGTAGCGGCCTGGTATATCGCCACCGAAACCACCTCAGAACTCAAGAAAGGCGGCTATGTTCAGGGCACCGTGATCCTGATGCTGCGCAAGCGTACTGCCGGTGACCGGGCAGGTTTCAAACAACGCATCCTGCCCGCTGTTCGTACCGAAGTGAAACGTCAGATCGAAACCATGATGCACCTCAACGATGAGGTGAAAGACAAGATGGGCGAGCCTGTCTTCAACGATTCCGACCTGCAGATGGCCGGTTATGCTGCTGCCCTCAAGGTGCTAACTGCCTATACCCAAATCGGTGGTGAAGATGTTACCGACTTTGCCATGCGGCCACGCCAGCGTGGTAAGGTAACCGTGGTGGATGAGATCGTCCAACAGGCCGCTGAGGCTGCCAACAGCCTGCTGGTGCCGGAAGGCATTGCTCCGGATACCTGGCACAAGCTGAATGGCATCCAGCGGTTTTACCTGCGCATGATGGATATGGAGAGCACCGGTTCTTCCAAACTGGATAACTACCAGAATTTCGCCAAGGCCTTCCGCGTGGTGGACTACACCAAGGTGATGGCCAACATGACCGCCAACAAGGCGCAGTTGAAGCATGTCACCGACTTCTCCTCACGAGACCTGACCGAGAGCACCGAACTGGGCGCGACCTGGCTGGGTCGCCTGATCATTGGTTTACAACAACTGCTTGCCGAGACCGAACCGCAGGTGGTTATTGGGCAGCTTCAGGCCGAGTTGCCGGACTTTATGGAGGTTCGCCCACTGCTGATCGATATGCTCGGCTTCATGGAAAAGATGGCGCTCGAAGATGAAGTGAGGCAAGCTGCGGAAATATTGGGTGCGCGTTTGCGCAATCTGCGTGCATTGGGCCAATAAGTGGGGATAATGAACGCTATGCAAAGTGATTTTCTTGATGCACATAATCGCCACCTCAACGATGCGGAGCAACTTTATGACGCCAGCCGCTGGGCGAATGCTGACCATCTGTATGGCTTGGCGTCAGAGTGTGGTCTGAAGCGTCTGATGCGGGCTTTTGGTATGCCCTTTGATGTCTACAGGGATAAACCTCAAAGGCAAACTGACAGGAAACATGCGAATGGAATTTGGGACCGTTACGAAAGCTATCGTAGTGGCCATCACCAAGGCACGGGTTTTGTCTTGCCAACAACCCTAAATCCATTTCTCGATTGGGACATCTCGCAACGCTATGCCAATCAGTCGCACTTTGATCAGGCAAGGGTCGAATCTCACCGTAATGCCACAAAACAGGTACAGGCCTTGATCAGAAAAGCACAACGGGAGGGACTGCTATGATTACCTTCGATCAAACCCTGAAAATCGTTGAGGAAACTCTCAAGCCTTACAAAAATTGGCTGATTCAAATGGGTATGGTCATTGTTAACCGTGATCTGAATGGACGTGTTCGACTGATTCTTCCAGCCGACAAGCGGTCAGGTGAAATCGACAAAACGACGAGTACCATTGCCGAGAAGCTGGCCGAACAACTTTATCCACACAGCTTTTCTCCGGATCAGGTTGTCTTGTTTGAAGAGGATATCGAAGTCGCCAAAGATGGATTACCCGGTTCGGTGTTGGGGGGGCTTGAACAGGTTACGGTAATCGACCGCCTGGCCAGCGAAGGACGTTGGTCAATAGTCAATCCAAAGAGTGAAGGTGCTCCGCGGGTGGTGTTCTTTTCCATCAAGGGGGGCGTTGGTCGCTCAACAGCAATGGCGGTAAATGCTTGGTCGCTGGCTCAGTCTGGTAAACGCGTGTTGGTATTGGATCTTGATCTGGAGTCTCCCGGCCTCTCTTCAGGGTTACTTCCAGAAAAACGCCGTCCGGCTTATGGCATTACCGACTGGTTGGTGGAGGATCTGGTCGATAATGGGGGTGCAGTATTCGAGGATATGGTGGCCATTAGCGAACTTGCCCATGACGGAGAGATCCTCGTGGTACCTGCTCATGGTGCCAATCCGGGTGATTATATTGCCAAGCTGGGACGGGTATGGATGCCCAAAATTGATCAGCGGGGGGAAAGGGTGGTTTGGTCACAACGCCTGGCCCGCTTGATGGATGCGCTTGAGGATCGTTGGAGGCCCGATATCATCCTGATTGACTCTCGCTCCGGTATCGATGAAGTGGCTTCCAGTTGTGTAACCGATTTGGGTGCCTGTCTGGTACTACTGTTTGCGATTGACGGTGAACAGACCTGGTCTGGCTACCAGATACTTTTTGATTACTGGCACCAGGCGGGGGTGGCGCGCGATATACGCGAACGTCTCCAGTTGGTTGGTGCGATGATTCCCGAGATCAATGGTACCGAGTATCTGAGTGGTGTGCGTGAACGAAGCTGGGATCTCTTCTCCGAGGCCCTCTATGATGGCGTCCCGCCCGGGGAAACCACAGAGTTGCTGTGGAACTTCGATGATGGCGATGCTTCGGCCCCTCATTACCCCTGGCCGATCAAATGGCACCGTGGATTTGCGGCATTAACTTCACTACATCATCGTTTGTCCGAAATTGATAAACGCGAAGTTGAGGCCATTTATGGAATGCTGCTAGAGGGGGTCCGTATTTCAACGGCTCTGCAGGAGGATGGAGATGGCTGATCTGAATCAGGTACGTGAAGCAATCATTGATACGCTACCGGCAGATACCTCTTATAGTGGAAGCGCACCATCTCCAGAACATCTCTATGTGCCGCCAACACACCTCAAGGCGCTCAGGCTGGAATGCCAGCTTGTAGTCGGAACTCGTGGTGTTGGGAAATCCGTATGGACTACCGCACTTCATGATGACCAATTGCGCAAACTATTAGGATCATCCATTCCTGAACTGGATGACGCAGAAATCCGCATCGGGTTCTCAGAACGTCCTGAGATCACACATTACCCGGACGCAGAGACCTTTGCCGGGTTAATGAAATCTGGAAACGATCCTTACACCGTTTGGCGTGCAGTAGTGATTCGCTGGATAGCATCCCTTATCGACAAAACAGTCCCGGAGGGAAACTGGGAAGAGACAGTCTCCTGGGTGAAAAAGAACCCGGAAGAGGTTGCCCGGTTGATGAATTCAGCGAATGAATGGGCCTGCGAGGAAGAAAAACACGGTCTTATCTTGTTTGATGCGCTGGATCGGTTAAGTAACGACTGGAACACGATGGACAAGTTTGTCCGAGATCTGTTGCGACTGGCGCTATGGATGAAACCCTACTCACGCCTACACTCCAAGATCTTTTTGCGAGAAGATCAGTTGGAGCGTACCGTAACCGACTTTCCAGACGCTTCCAAACTGCTGGCTACCAAGGCAGAGTTATCCTGGGCTCGCCATGACTTGCATGGCCTGCTTTGGCAATATCTCATTAATGGTTCAAGTAAACACGGTCAGACCTTACGCGATATCTATGTCCAAAATGTAAGCCAACCATTGGAACAGAAAGGAGCCCTCTTTTTGTTGAGTGATGAATGCAAGCGCGAAACAACAGTCCAGCGCAACCTATTCAAATCTCTTGCCGGCCCCTGGATGGGACGTGACCGGCGCAGAGGGGTTCCTTATATCTGGGCGGTCGGGCACCTAGCAGATGGGCAGGGAAGAACATCACCACGGTCTTTTATCGCGGCTATCCGCCAAGCATCGGAAGACACGCTGAACCGCTACCCGGATCATCCATATGCATTGCATTATGAAAGTATCAAACGTGGTGTGCAGAAGGCCTCTGAAATTCGGGTAAGTGAGCTGGCAGAGGACTATCCCTGGGTTCGTGAGTTTCTCGCTCCACTTGAAGGATTGACAGTGCCTGTTGATTTTGGAGTGATCAGGCAACGCTGGAAAGATACCTTCCCCCGTGGACCGGAAGCCGCTAAAACAAGCCATCGCCTGCCCCCTCAACATGCCGAAAGGGGGTGGCAGGGAGTTTGTTCAGATTTATTGGAAATTGGAATATTCGAAGAACGGAAAGATGGCCGTATCGATATGCCGGATCTTTATCGCGTTGGCTTTGGTTTAGGGCGCCGAGGTGGTGTTAAGCCGAAGAAGTAAGGAGCAGCCAATGACCATTCGCCGCTTCTCAAGCCGAACACAATGGCTCGACAGCAGTTTTTTGCTGCAACACCTGAAAAGTGCACGCAGTTATAAACGTATTGCCGGATATTTCACCAGTTCACTATTCGAGGTGACCAACGAACTGCTCGAGGCAATCCCTGAAGTCAAGATCGTTTGTAACGTAGATATCCATCCTGATGATCTCAAGGTTGCTCAGCTGCGTGAGTCCAAGATGATCGGCCGCTGGAATGAAAAGGCCATTGAGACCGAAGCCCTGTTGAATCGGGATCGCTATCGCCGTCTGGACAGTTTCCTGCAAAAGCATGGACAGGCTGTCAGGGTTGCCCCGGATAGTGTCTGCGGCTTTCTCCACGGCAAGGCGGGGGTCATTGAACTGGCCGACGGCCGAAAAATTGGTTTTATCGGCTCGATGAATGAGACCAGTAGTGGCTGGCAACGCCATTACGAAATTCTCTGGGAGGATGAATCTCCTGAGGGTGTTGCTTGGATTGAGGAAGAGTTCAACTTCCTCTGGAATGCCGCCAAGGAATTACCCCGTGCTGTCATCCGTGAAGTGCGTCGTCGGGGTTACAGGCGCGAAGTGATCTTTGATGAGATCAATGAAGACGATGACTTGGCGCCTGCGGTACTGATTGAGTCGCCACTCTACCGAGAGGGGCTTTCTTTACAACCCTGGCAGCGGGGCTTCATTACTGAGTGTATTCATCATTATCAGAATCACGGCATCGTGCGCCTGTTGTTGGCTGATGAAGTTGGATTGGGTAAAACCCTTTCAATGGGCACCGCTGCACTGGTACTCTGTTTGTTGAGCGACAAGGAGCATAAAGCCCGACGGCCCATTGTCATCCTCGCCCCAGCCACGCTGTGTGAGCAGTGGCAGACAGAGATGATCGACAAGTTGGGTATTCCCTGTGCTCGCTGGCAAACCCAGAAAAAGGTCTGGCTGGATCACGAAGCCCGGATCACATCGCCTTCAGGACGAGAACAAATCGCCAAGTGCCCACTGCGTATCGGGATTGTCTCTACTGGCCTGATGATGCGAGACTCACTAGAGAAGCAACACCTGCTAGGCCTGCGATTTGGTTCCGTCATTCTTGATGAAGCACACAAGGCTAGAAGCCGCCAGGGCTTTGGTAAAGATGCCGATTCACCCAATGAGCTGCTCGCCTTCATTCGAGAAATTGCCGCCCGTTCGGATCATGTGCTGCTTGGCACAGCAACTCCGATACAGACACGACCTGAGGATCTATGGGATCTCGTCGGTATCCTCCACCAGGGTGAAGGCCGTTTTGTTCTCGGCAATGACTACGCCAAATGGCATCGTCCACAAGAAGTCTTGCCGATCCTTTCTGGTGATCAGGAGGTCACTGAGCCTTCCTTCGCCTGGGAGCTATTAAGGTCACCGCTGCCTTTGGTCAATTCCACTCAGGAACCACGAGCCCGACGGTTGTACAGTGCGATTCGCCAGGACCTGGGGTTAGCTGATTCAAAATGGCAAGCGACCAATCCCTTTACCGACCTCGACGACATTACACGGGAAGATATTGAAGACGAACTGCAGCGTGAGATATCCGGGGCCACCTTCTTTCAACGGGAAAATCCTTTTGTGCGCCACATTGTGTTGCGCAAACGATCAACGCTTGAGGATTCAGGCCTGCTGACCAAAATAGGAGTCGATGTCCATCCTGATCGTGACCTGGCCAAGGAAGTTCACTTATTCAATGCGCTGTTCGAAGGCGATGCATTGCGAACGAGTGAGGATTTCCGGGAAGCCTATACAGAGGCACGACGGTTCGGAAAAGCGCTGGCCAAACGTGGCAAGGGTGGCGGGTTCATGAAGAATCTGATGGAGCAGCGGATTTGTTCCAGCATTGTTGCCGGTTTGAATACGGCCAAGATGCTACTTGAGGGTCGAATTCTTGAATTGGAAGAAGATGATCAAGAAATGGAGCTTCAGCTTGCTCAAGATGGAAACAACGCAGAAGAGCGATCCGTACTGGAACGAATGATTGGACGGCTCGAAAAGATCACGGAAGATCCGAAGATGCAGGCAGTTCTTCACTATCTGGATAAAGAAAAGTGGCGTCAATTTGGCGTCATCATCTTCAGCCAGTATTACGACACCGCCAAGTGGGTTGCTGATTCGCTGGCGGCTCGTTACCCCGGTGAGGCGATAGGGCTCTATGCAGGCGCAGGTCGTAGCCGACTCTATCAGAAAGGTGATAGCGTCAATATTGAGCGAGAGACCCTCAAGAAGATGGTTGCCGAGCATGAGATCAGCATCATGGTGGCCACTGACGCAGCATGTGAAGGCTTGAACCTGCAAACGTTAGGAACTTTGATCAACGTCGACCTGCCCTGGAATCCAACCCGGCTTGAGCAGCGCATTGGTCGTATCAAGCGATTCGGTCAGGTGCGTGAGAAGGTAGATATGCTGAATCTCGTCAATGAGCAGACTGTTGATGAAAAGGTCTATGAGCGTCTGTCTGAACGAATGCGTGACCGCTACAACCTGTTTGGCTCGCTTCCCGACACTATTAAGGACGAGTGGATCGACGATATTGAAACACTGGGTGAGAAGATGGACGAATACATCAATGCCCAGAAGGAAGCGACAGGCTTTGACCTTCGCTATACCACAACAATGGCCCCCTCTGAAAAAGATTGGCGGGATTGTTCTGATGTGTTATCGAGAAGGGATTTTGTTGAACTGATGAGAAAAGGTTGGAATGTTGTCATTTGATTTTCTTTGGTTCAACGGTAAATCATATGCTTATGGATGAAAATTTTACAGACCTGATTGTGGTAACAAGATGACCAATGGAAAGGTGATGAATGTTGAGAGGGAATGGGAATAAAATGCCGGGACTGAAGAAGGAGCATACTTAATGAATATTAATGCCAGCATAGTTGATCAGCGTGTGTCGGGAATTGTTGAAGATCATCCTGAGTGGCTGCCAAATGGTGGGGATATCAACAAGAAGAAATCGGCGGCATTTGTGCTGTTGTCGATGTCAACCTGTCTGGATCTTGAGCTGGAAGAGGCGGCAGAGCTGCTGACAGAAGGGGGGAATGATGCCGGTGTTGATGGCATTCATGTTGGTGAAGTGGAGGATGGAGAGTTTCTGGTGACTCTGTTTCAAGGTAAATACAAGGTTAAGGAGCTTACGGGTGAATCCAATTTTCCGGAAAATGGTGTTGAGAAGTCTATTAATACAGTACAAGTACTGTTCGATCCCTACCGCAAGGTTGTGCTGAATGAAAAAATTGCTCCAAAGATTGAGGAGATCCGTTCTCTGATACGGGATGCCTATATCCCCAATGTGCGAGTAGTGCTCTGTAATAATGGAGCTCAATGGAAAAAACAGGCTGATCTCTGGATAGAAGAGGCAAAGAAGGATTATGCTGACAAGGTCGAGTTTATCCATTTTAACCATGACTCCATTATCAATATTCTGCAAAAAACCAAACAGGTAGATGCCGGGTTGACATTGAGTGGTCGGGCCATTGTTGAGGATATGAACTTCATGCGGGTTTTGGTTGGGCGTGTTGCAGTGCAGGAAGTTCATCAGCTCTTTAATCATCATGGTGATAAATTGTTGGAGCGTAATATTCGCCGTTATCTGGGGCTACACTCCAATCGGGTCAATACAGCGATTCATGAGACGCTGTGCGACCCCGGAAAGTCGGATAATTTTTATTTCTTCAATAATGGCATCACCATAGTCTGCGATAAATTTGACTACAATGCTTTCCAGAAATCGGACTATCAGGTTCAGATGAAGAATATGCAGGTGATCAATGGTGGGCAGACCTGTAAAACCATCCAGGAGACGTTGAATCAGGCTGATAACAGTGGAGTAGCTCAGTCAGCCTATGTAATGGTGCGCATCTATCAGCTTGCCGAATCCCACAAGGAGTTTGTACAGGATATTACCTATGCTGCAAACAGTCAGAACCCTGTGGATTTGCGTGACCTGCGCTCGAATGATGGTATCCAGAAACAGTTGGAGATCGCTATCGAAGAGTTGGGGTACCGGTATAAGCGACAGCGCGAAGAGGGAGGGGTGGGCTCAAACACAATTACCAGCTCTATTGTTGCCGAGTCGGTACTTGCGATCTGGAGAGAGAAACCACATCAGGCAAAATTTCGTCGCAAGGAGCATTTTGGAAAGCTCTATTCAGAGATCTTTCAAGAGTTGAATGGAGCACAGGGGCTGCTTGCCGTTTTGATCTTTCGAGCCGTGGAAAATGAGCGCAAGCGCCCGACATCGGAAGCACCTTCTGATTTTCTGCCTTATGCTTCGCACTATCTTTCAATGTTGATTGGTCAACGGCTACTGAGAGAAATGGAGGTGACTTTGGATGAGCTTTCACATCGGAATTTTGCAGAAATCTATCAGCACTTTGAAGAGCAGCGTATGGCGTACCATAACCATGCAGTAGAGGAGGTTAGAGCTGCGCTGAGAAGCTGTTATGGTGAGCGCGAGGTCTCTTTACAGCAGTTGTCAGCCACATTCCGGCGAGGTGATCTGCTGGAGATGCTTGGTCAGTGAAAATTATCGTCTAATGCAACCTACACCATTACAGAGGCTGGAAAAACGTCTCAACTACACCTTCCAGAACAGCGACCTGCTTCGTCAGGCGATGACCCACCGCAGCCATGCCAATGAGAATAATGAACGACTGGAATTCCTTGGCGACTCCATCCTCGGTTTTGTGACCAGTGCGCTACTCTACCAGCACTACCCTGAGGTGAGTGAGGGTGACCTCAGCCGTCTGCGTGCCCGTCTGGTGCGGGGCGAGAGTCTGGCAGAGATTGCCCGGGAGCTGGAGTTTGGCGAGGCGCTGCTGCTGGGGCCAGGAGAGATGAAGAGTGGTGGTCACCGCCGGGGATCCATTCTGGCCGATGCAGTAGAGGCGGTGATCGGGGCGATTTATCTGGATAGCGGATTTCAGAACTGTGAGCAGTGGCTGATCCGGTTGATGCAGCCACGTATCGAGGCGCTGCCACCGTTGGCTCAGTTGAAAGACTCAAAGACCCGCTTACAGGAGTGGCTGCAGGCACACAAGCAGCCGGTACCAGAGTATGAGGTGAGCAAGATCGAAGGGGAGGGGCACCAGCAGCATTTTACCGTTCGCTGTACTGTCCGGGAACCAAAGATGGCCACCCTGGGGCAGGGGCGCAGTCGGCGCAAGGCAGAGCAGGAGGCCGCCATGGCCGCACTGGAGAAGTTGGAGAAACCGTTGTGAGTGAAGCGCTGCAACACAGTGGCATGATTGCCATCGTCGGTCGTCCCAATGTGGGTAAATCAACCCTGATGAACCGTATCCTGGGCGAGAAGCTCAGTATCACCTCACGCAAACCACAAACCACCCGCCACCGTCTGCTGGGAATCAAGACCACGGGTACCTCCCAGTTTGTCTATGTCGATACCCCGGGCATCCACGATAACCAGGAGACGGCGATGAACCGCTATCTCAACCGTGCCGCCACCGGTAGCATGGAGGAGGTCGACGTAATCGTCTTCGTGGTCGATGGAGCGCAGTGGAGTGAAGAGGATGATGGGGTGGTGGAGCTTCTCAAGCGCCACCACTGCCCGGTTGTGGCTGTGATCAACAAGGTGGATCAGATTGGTGACAAGGAGAAGTTGCTGCCGGTGATCGCCTCCTTGGCGGAGCGTTATCAGTTTGCTGAAATCATCCCCCTCTCCGCCCTCAAAGGGAGAGGAGTGGAGCAACTGGAGCAGCGGCTGGAGTCACTGTTGCCGGAGGGGGGCCACTTCTATGACGAGGATCAGTTTACCGATCGCAGTGAACGCTTTCTGGTGGCTGAACGGATTCGTGAAAAGCTGACCCGGCAGTTGGGACAGGAGCTCCCCTATGCGCTGACGGTGGAGATCGAGCAGTTCAAGGAGGAGGGGAAGACGACCCACATTGCTGCAGTGATCTGGGTAGAGCGGGCCGGACAGAAAGGGATTGTGATCGGCAAGAAGGGGGCACGGTTGAAGAGCATCGGCAAGGAGGCGCGAGAAGAGCTGGAGGTGCTGCTACAGCGCAAGATCTATCTGCAGCTCTGGGTCAAGGTGCGGGCAGGCTGGTCGGATGATGATCGCGCCCTGCATAGCCTCGGTTATCGTGACGATCTCGTGCCCTGACCATTCTGATCCGGGCACTTCTGTCATGAATTCACGCTATACATTGCATGATGCCTTTGTCCTCCACAGTCGCCCCTTTCGCAACAGTAGCCTGATTGTTGAGCTGTTTACGCTTGAAGCGGGAAAAGTGGGGGTGGTTGCTAGAGGCGCGAGTCGGGGCAAGAGTCCGCAGAGCATCCTGCTGCAGCCATTTCGTCCGCTACAGGTGAGTTGGAGTGGACGAGGTGAACTGCACACATTGACCGGCGTTGAAGCAGCCGGTGTCTCTTGCAATCTAACCGGAAGACGCATGTTCTGTGGCCTCTATGCCAATGAGCTGATGGTGCGGCTGCTCCACCGGGGGGATGCCCATCCAGAGATCTTTGCCAGATACCAGCAGTTGATCACCCAGCTTGGTGCCGGAGTCTCCGAGGGGCTGTTATTGCGCCGTTTCGAGGTTGAACTGCTGGAGGCGGTTGGGTTTGGCTTTGACCTACTCCATGACAGTACTGGTGTTCCGATCGATCCACTGCAGCGTTACCGCTACCATCCGGAAGAGGGGATGGTGCCGACACAGGCGGCAAACAGTCAGCAGATCAGCGTAACCGGTAAAACCCTGCAGTGGTTGCGAAGTACTGAACAGGTGGTGGAACAGAGGGTGCTGCGTGAGGCGAGGCAACTCTTGCGCAGCGCGATCGATTACCATGTGCCGGGTGAATTGCAGAGCCGCAAGTTAATGGCACAATACAGCACTATCAATTAAGGAGAACAGAAGTTGAGCATCCAGCGCGCGCCCCTGTTGGGCGTCAATATCGACCATGTTGCCACCCTGCGCAACGCCCGTGGTACCCGCTATCCCGATCCGGTGCAGGCCGCCATCGAGGTGGAGCAGGCCGGTGCCGATGGCATCACCATGCACCTGCGTGAAGATCGCCGCCACATTCAGGAGCGGGATCTCCATCTGGTTAATGAGGTAATGCAGACCCGAATCAACCTGGAGATGGCGGTCACCGATGAGATGATCGCCATCGCCAAGAAGTTGCAGCCGGCTGACTGCTGTCTGGTGCCGGAGAAGCGTGAGGAGTTGACCACGGAAGGGGGGCTGGATGTTGCGGGTCAACTCGACAAGATGCGTGATGCGGTTGTGCGCTTGAGTGCAGCAGGTGTACGAGTCTCCCCCTTTATCGATCCCGATCCAAGACAGATCGATGCGGTTGCAGCGGCAGGTGCCCCCATCTGTGAGCTGCACACCGGCTGTTATGCCGATGCCACTACGCATGCCGCACAGCAGGCAGAGTTTGCGCGTATCCGTGAGGCAGCGACCTATGCCCACTCACTGGGGATTCAGGTCAATGCCGGGCATGGACTGCACTACCACAACGTGCAGCCAATCGCAGCGCTGCCGGAAATTGTGGAGCTGAATATCGGCCACGCCATCATTGCCCGTGCCCTCTTCAGTGGCTTGCAAGGGGCAGTTCAGGAGATGAGGCGGTTGATGGTTGAGGCGCGTAGATGAATATCTAGGCAGCTCGTTCCGAAAGAATCGAGACTACCAGCGTATTCATGCTGACCCCCTCCTGGGCAGCTCTGGCTGCCAGTTTTGCATGGAGTGACTTGGGGACGCGAGTTACAAAACGGCCAGACTCACCACCGCTGCCGGGTGCAGGTATTGGGTCGCCGAACTCTTCAGCAGTCAGCAGCCATGACTCTGCTGCATCGGTGGCCTCCTGCATCGCCTCTTCTGCGGTCTCGCCGTCTGCCATGCAGCCAGGTAGGTCAGGAAATGTGGCCAGATAGCCGCCGCCATCCTCTTCAGGAAGGGGGAGAATGTGGATCGGGTAGTCGCTTGCGTTCATCTCAATCTCCAATGCCTTCTGTGATCAGGCGGACGAACTTCTTGATGTAGATTGCCTTGATCGGTTTGTGGGAAGGCACAGTCAGCTTGTTGCCGTTGGGATGGCGGAAGGTGACATGGCTGGTGCCGGGTTGCCTCCATTCAATATTGTGTTGACTGGCTACCGTCTTCAGTGACTCGATCCTCCAGTCCTTGGGATTGTTGCTCATCTTCTGGAGGATTTTGTCTGCCTTGCCCACGCCTTGTATGATACTATATGTAGTGTCATTTTCAAGTGAAAAACGCCAAAAGCATGACAAGAAGTCACGAAAAAATCCCAACTATTCAGGTTGCTTGAAACCTGTAAAAAAATGACAGTAGCATTTGATCAAGGTGGAAAATATGAGTTTACAAGGTCGCGTGACACAGATCCGGCGGGTTTCAGTGGTGAGCGGGATAGTTGCTCAGAATCAATTGTTTGACAACATGACCTTGGCAAGAATATAGTCTATCCATGACTTCGGTAACCTTCGACACATTGACCTTTACCCGTAAGCTGCAAGTGGCTGGCTTCAATGAGAAGCTGATTGAAACAGTTATGCGTGTGCTGGCTGACTTTCAGCAAAACCTGGTTACTAGAGAGCACTTTGATGCAGAGACCAAACTGACCCGCTGGATGGTCGGGGCTACGTTGGCTGGGGTGGTCTCCCTGATCCTGAAAGTCTTTTCTTGACGCTTGTGTAAACTCTTCTGTTGATGACTGCGTAATGATTGTTGGCATTGGCACCGACATCGTGGCTGTGGAGCGTATGGCGCAGAGTCTGCAGCGCCACAATGGACGTATTGCCGAAAAGATTCTCTCGGCAGCTGAACTGCTTGAGTTTGAACTGCACAGTGAAGCGATGCGCCCCCGGTTTCTGGCCAAGCGCTTTGCTGCCAAAGAGGCGGCAGCCAAGGCACTTGGCACCGGGTTTCGCAGTGGAATTGCCTTGCCACAGATTGAGGTAGGCCATGATGAAGTGGGCAAGCCCCAGCTTCAGTGGTATGCAAATGCCAAAAAACAGTTCGATAAAATGCAGGCAACCGATGCACATCTGTCAATTTCTGATGAGCAGACTCATGCGATTGCCTTTGTGATCCTGGAGAGAGTATGAACTACCCAACCATGCAGGAGCTGGTCGGCAACACCCCGCTGGTGCGTTTGCAACGCCTGTTGAGTGAAACGGCACAGCAGCGCAACAATACCGTGCTGGTCAAGCTGGAGGGGAACAACCCTGCCGGCTCGGTCAAGGATCGTCCAGCACTGAGTATGATTCAACATGCACAGGCACTGGGAGAGATCCAGCCGGGGGATACCCTGATTGAGGCAACCAGTGGCAACACCGGTATCGCACTGGCGATGGCAGCGGCGATCATGGGTTACAAGATGGTGCTGGTGATGCCCGATCACATGAGTGTTGAGCGCCGTGCCTCAATGCGAGCCTATGGGGCCCAACTGGTACTGACCCCGGAAGCAGGGAGCATGGAGGGGGCAATCGACAAGTCACGCGCACTGGAGGCGGAAGGCGTAGGCAAGATCCTGGATCAGTTCGCCAACCAGGATAACCCGTTGGCCCACTATGAGGGAACCGGGCCGGAGATCTGGCGTGATACCGCAGGAGAGGTCACCCATTTTGTCAGTGCAATGGGAACCACCGGCACCATCATGGGGAATTCCCGCTATCTTAAAGAGAAGAATCGTGCGATTGAGATTGTCGGGGTGCAACCGGAGGATGGCTCCAGCATTCCCGGTATCCGTCGTTGGCCAGAGGCCTATCTACCAAAGATCTATGATCGCACTCGGGTGGATCGGCTACTGGATGTATCCCAGAGCGATGCCGAAGAGACCACCCGCCGTCTTGCTGCAGAGGAGGGAATCTTCTGTGGAATCTCCTCCGGTGGGGCGGTTGCGGTGGCGCTGCGCCTGGCTCAACAGCGTGGGGTGGAGAATGCCACCATCGTTACCATTATCTGTGACCGCGGCGACCGCTACCTGTCAACCGGTGTCTTCCCTGCAGAGTAGGGTAGTTTGAGATGACTTGTCAAACGGGTGGTATCGCTGCGGTATTGCTGTATAATCCTGACTATTATAGTAAGGAATAAGGAGTGCATCATGGCTGAAATAACCACGGCAACCAACGAAAACGGAGACCTTGAGTTTAGTTATGAGCAGCGGGTCATGCTCACAGAACGGGTGATGGGGCTGTTCGAGGAGTGGGGGATCGGTAAAAAGGAGCAGATGACGTTGCTGGGGCTTGAGGGTAAGGAGCGTATGTTGACCCAGTTCAAATATGGTACACCGGTACCGGACGAACAGCCGGTGCTGCAACGGGTGCGTCACCTGATCGGGATCGGCGATGCCCTGTTTCACAATTTCCCCCGGGCCAAGGCGGGTGGTGCGGTGTGGTTGCGCCACACCAACAAATATCTGACCAAGCGCCCACCGCTCACCATCATGTTGGAGGATGGCATCCCGGGCCTCAAACAGGTCTGGGTCAAGCTGGATTGCACACAGGGCTGGGATTAGTGGTTAGTGGTTGGTGGGTAGTGGTTGGTAGGTAGTGGTTGGTGTATAGTGTCGCGCCCTGACCACTACTCACAAACCACCATCCACTACCGATATGGGACGAAGACGTCGTAAACCTCTTCCACAAGAGCCGATTGAGGCAACCATTGAATCTCTGGCACATGACGGCAAGGGGATAGCCCACAATAGCGAGGGCAAGGTGGTCTTTATTTCTGGTGCTCTGCCCGGTGAGCAGGTGTATTACAAGATGACCGGGCGTCGTCGCAGTTTTGATTCGGGTGAAGTTGTAGAGGTGCTGACCCCCTCTGAGGATAGAGTCGAACCACCCTGCCCACATTTTAATGGCTGCGGTGGCTGCTCTCTGCAACAGATGGCACCATCGGCACAGATTGCCTTCAAGCAGCAGAGCCTGCTCGATAACTTTGAACGCATCGGCAAGGTGACCCCGGAACAGGTGCTTCCTCCTCTGACTGGTGACAACCACGGTTACCGTCGCAAGGCCCGACTGGGCGTTCGCTATGTGCCCAAGAAGGGAGGGGCACTGGTTGGTTTTCGCGAGAAGTCGAGTGGCTATCTCACGGTAATGGACTCCTGCCGGGTACTGGTTCCGGCCGTAGGTGAGCGTATCCACGATCTGCGTGAATTGATCAGCTCCCTGCAACAGTGCAACAAGATTGCCCAGATAGAGGTTGCCTGTGATGACTCTCAGTGTGTACTGGTATTTCGTAATCTGGAGCCACTGCCAGAGGCCGATATCGACAAGTTGCATCAGTTTGGGCAACAGCATGATCTGAAGATCTACCTGCAGCCCAAAGGGCCGGAAAGTGTTACCCCACTCAACGAGACTCATCAGACTACGCTCAGCTATCACCTGTCACGGTTTGATCTGCAGTATCGTTTCCTTCCAACCGACTTTACCCAGGTAAACGGTGACATCAACCAGAAGATGGTTCCGATGGCTGTTTTAATGTTAGAACTGACCCCTGAGGATGAGGTGCTGGATCTATTCTGTGGCCTGGGCAACTTCACCCTCCCCATAGCAAGAGAGGCAGGGACAGTCGTCGGGGTCGAGGGAGAGGAGGCGCTGGTACAACGAGCCAGAGAGAACGCCACACTCAACCAGATCGAAAATGCCGAGTTCTACGCAGTGGATCTGCAGGATGAAGAGAGTGGAGGTGTCTGGCTCAACGACCGATACAACAAGGTGCTGCTCGACCCACCTCGCAGTGGTGCATTGGAGATTGTGCAGAAGATGGGCAAGATCAATCCAGAGCGAATTGTCTATGTCTCCTGCAACCCCTCGACCCTGGCACGCGATGCCGATGAGCTGGTCAACAACCAAGGCTACCGGCTGGTATCCGCTGGGGTGATGGACATGTTTCCTCACACGGCGCATGTGGAGTCGATTGCTCTGTTTGTAAAATCCTGAGATTGCAGCAGAAATGATGGTGAGCTCCCTATACAGGATGGGGTGGCTGGATTAGTATTGTTGTATAGGTAATCAATTCTCCTGCGGTGATCCTGATGAAGAAATCGACCATTCTGATTGTTGATGATGATGCCACCATTCTGGCGTCTACCAGCAAGGTTCTCTCCTCCGACTACCAGGTCAGGGTGGCCAATTCCGGTGAGCGTGCGTTACAGATCGCTGCGACCGACCCGGTTCCCAGCCTGATTCTGCTGGACCTGATGATGCCCGGCATCGATGGCTATGAGGTTTTATCACAACTGAAGAGGGATCACGCCACCGAGGATATACCAATTATCTTTGTCACCGGCTTGAGTGATAACTCAGATGAAGAGAAGGGGTTGGCACTGGGGGCGGCTGATTACATCACCAAGCCCATCAATCCGGCCATCCTGTTGGCGCGGGTAAAAACACAGCTGACCGTAAAACAGGCGAGTGACTTTCTGCGGGATAAAAACCTCTATCTGGAGGCCGAAGTGCAGCGCAGAATGGAGGAGAACGAGACCATTCAGAGTGCCTCCATCCATGCCCTGGCACGGCTGGCAGAGGTTCGTGATCCTGAGACCGGTGCCCACATCCTGCGCACCCAAGGATACATTGAACAACTTGCCAGACTGTTGATTAACCACCCTCGTTTTACCGATACCCTCAACCCCTCTTATATCAAGCTGCTGGTACGCTCCGCTCCCTTGCACGACATCGGTAAGGTTGGCATTCCTGACCAGATCCTGTTGAAGCCGGGAGAATTCTCAGAGAAGGAGCGCAGGATCATGGATACCCATGCCGCCATTGGTGCCGAGGCGATCAGCAAGGCAGAAGAGGATGTGGAGCACGAACTCGAATTCTTTGCCTTGGCCAAGGAGATTGCCCACTGGCACCATGAGAAGTGGGATGGAAGTGGGTACCCGGACCAACTCAGTGGTGAGCAGATCCCCATCTCGGCACGCTTGATGGCGATTGCCGATGTATTTGATGCACTGATCTCCAAACGGGTCTACAAAAAGGCATTTTCCTATGAGACTGCACTGGGCATCATTGTGCAGGGGCGTGGTAAACACTTTGATCCGGATATTACCGATGCCTTCAGTGAACACTTTTCAGAGTTTGTCTCAATCGCAGAAAAATACCGAGACAGTACCGAGGCGTGATCACTCCTGAACAACAGCTGCATACCGGTTACTCGGGGGCTCGACTCCTGCTGGTTGATGATGATGAGATCAACCTGGAGATGGCAGAGCTGCTACTGACCCGTGCCGGAATGGTAGTAGATACCGCAATGGATGGATTTGATGCCGTCATCAAGGTGCGTAACAACGACTATGACCTGGTGTTGATGGATCTGCAGATGCCGGTGATGGGGGGCGAAGAGGCGAGTTGGGAGATTCGCTCCATACCGGGCAAGGAGCTGCTGCCCATTTTGGCGATTGGTGCCAATACCGGAACCCTGGGGCTGCATCGTTTGCAAAAGATGGGGATGGATGGGGCCGTCAAGAAGCCCTTTGATCCGGACAACCTCTACACGCAACTAATTCGTTGGCTGCCGCAACAGGCATCCACTACACAACAGAGTGCGCCAGCCATACCTTCCCATGAAGAGGAGGATCCCTACTTGCAACAACTCTCTCTTGTTGATGGAGTGGATGTTGGTCTGGGGCTGCGCAACAGTGGCGGGGATCAAACCGTTTACCTGCGCATGCTGCGACGTTTTATCCCGGTTCAAGTAGAGCGTCTGAAACGGCTGGAGGAGGCGCTGCAGCATGCGGACTACCCGCAAGTACAGGCACTCTCGCATGTCATCAAGGGGGCGTCCGGGACGCTGGGGTTTGTTACCCTGCAGCAGTTGGCAGAGCAGATTGAACAGGCAAGTGGTGACTCTGCCATGGTCAACCTCAGCGCTGTAGAGCCGATCATCGGGCAGATCAACTCATTTCTACAGACACTGCAACCGCTGTTTGACGGGGGGGAAGAGGCGCTCACACAACAACCATCTACCCCGCTGAGTGCAACCGAGGTCACCAATATATTGCGCCAGATCCATGTCCTGTTGCTGCAGGATCGGGCAGAGGTCAACCCCCTGATGGCAGAACAGAGTGCACAGCTGATTGCAGTGCTGGGTCAACGCGCAACCGAGCTGGAGCAAGAGATAGAGGCCTATAACTACCCACAGGCACTCTCACGGGTGGAACAGCTCCTCGCTGAACGGGATGCCATGCCAGAACTGAACCCTCAACTTGAAGTTGTCGATCTCACACAGATGGAGAGCAAGCTTGGGATCGGTGCAGAAAAGATGAGGGAGACCCTCAACCATTTTTTGTCTTATGCCGAAGAGATACTCTCTCAGGCTGCCCAAGCACTCCATAAGCAAGATCGGGAACAGCTCCAGTTTGTTGGCCACAAGCTGAAGACTTCGGCCGGGATGGTTGGAGCCATGATTCTGGGCCACCTCGCACTGGAACTGGAGGAGTCGGCAGCAGAGTACAGCTGGCAAGAGCTGGAGGTACTGCAACAGGAGCTGGTGCGGGCACTGCAGGCAGTGGCGCAGTTTGTTGAGGATATGCAGGGTGGCTAAACAGCAAAATGCCATTCTTGTGGTAACTGACTCCAAGGGCTGCCCGGTTTGCTGCTTCTGGGGACATCTTGCCGTTAATCGTGTAAACATGGCGGAAGCCTTCGACACGGTGCTGCAAGTCAATTCCGACCTGCTCGGTGATCTGGCCGGCGTCAATCGCGTCGCGAATACATTTGTCGAGATTTGGCACCTCAGCCCTCCATACAAGTGAACATGTCGTCGATCATACGGTCTTCTGCGTCCAGGTCGTCGAATGCCTGGCGTAGAGACTGTGCCTCAGTGCGAATTTCTGCAGTTTCTGCATCGACGCGCATTTCTCCAGGAATCTCCAGGTCTCCCAGGTCATCCATCAGACGCTGCGCTTCCAGGACGTCATCCTGTATCATCTGAGCCATCTGCGGATCATCCCCGTAGATACTTTTTGCATCCTTTGCTATACTGTCCCCGGAGGCACCAACAATGCGTGATTTTGATTGGGCGGACGTTTCCGCCACCTTTTCCTGGGAAGGCCGGCCGGCAGTAGAAATTCGGCCAGCTGACGGTTCCATTTCTGGGCGCGTAGTCCCAACCGGAGCAGCGCCTGGAGCCTGGGAAACAGCTTCGCCAGTTGAAATCCGTGAATCAGGCAGGATTCTGTCAATGACCGTCTTCCAGGAAACATTCGCAGACCGGATCGCAGAATCATAGAGAGCCTCTTGCTTCGCAAGAAGAGCGTCGTATTCTGCCTGCTTCGCTGCAGGAATTTCCCCATCGACAAATAGAACGCGGGCTTTCTCGTACAGGTCATGCCCACTATCCGCGCGCGCTGGTACGTCCAAGCCTTCCAGCTCTGCCTTCAAATGGTCCGGGAACAGCTTATCGACGAATTCCCTGCCCTCTTTATAGTGAGT